>CAYSJX010000001.1:0-43540 GCA_964431445.1 uncultured Oscillospiraceae bacterium
GATTACAGTATTCGGATATAGCCTTTCCACGATAGGTGAACGTGTCGAATCTGCTATTGCGGTCATCATGTATCACCTGTAATGCCTTGCGTATCTTTTTGGATGTCGTCTTTCGATCTGCAATATGATTTTCCTTGCGTACACGCTTGATAAGACGGCACACCTGCTCCACGCTGAGGTCAAATGCAAATCCAGTAAGGTTACGTATGCGCAGTTGCGTTTCCGGGCGAAGCCCCTCCGAAATATCCTGCAACATATCGTTCTGCTTACGGGTTTCCTCTGTCAGTGTGTGCATACCTTTCTTCTGATCCTGCATCATGTCATTGATAATGCTCTTGAACCATCTGAATAGTGCAACCATCATCAGTGCTGATAGCACAAGGAAAAACGCTGCTGTGATAGTCATCATACCGAGGTCGCCAATTCCTTTTGCGACCTCAGAAACTTGTGTTACATCGGTCATAGTCTTAATAATACCATTCTGATAAGTTGTCCAACAAAGACTCCGGCCAACGTGCAGCCGAAATCTATCCAATCCCACTTGCCACCCCATGCCCTATCTTTGTATTCCAAAGACGAGGCGACAAGTATGCCCGAATAGGCTGCGCAATAGCCACCGTCTGCCCCAACGCCGACAACTGCACCTCCCGCAAAATGCTTATATCGATTGCTCGATAGAAACCAGTCCCAAATTTTCTTAATCACCGTCATTCCTTAATAATATATTTATAATAATGCCATCCAATTAGCCGTACTGCAATGTAATAGCCGTAGGCGATAAGAACAAGCCAAAGCGTTCTGCATGGTGTTATATCCTCTTTGATGATTATTTTCATCATGCGATAAAACAACATTTTGTCGGCAAATAGTCTTGAGTACTTATCTCCGCCATGGTCGTAGTCATCATCATGCATGCAGCATGGGACGTAGAATTTCTTAGCATATGGTGGTCTGATGAATTTCAGCAAACCACTTTGACACCCACATCCGTTACTCATCTTTTCTTTCACAACTTGTAAGTATCAATACTAACACCGTCTTTCAGCTCCCAACCTTCATTGAGACACTGCTGAATGTGCTGTATAGCCCCCATGTAGAAGTCTCGCAACTCATCAAGCGTCACAAAAGTATGATACAGCACATTCCCTTCCGCATCCTCACCCATCTTGAATTTGATTGGCAAGATGGTCTCGTCCTGTGAAGCAAGGTCGTACACACTCTTGTAGTTGAATTGGTTTTCTGTGGAAAGCCATACGGGCATATCGTGCCATCGATAGCCCGAAAGTATCTTCTCATCCACTTTCTTGTTATAATAGTCTACAATTGTTCCGAGTATCTCTGTATCTGTTGGTTTGTGGTCAAAGCACTGTTCGGCCCATTCTGCCGTGCCATCTTCATTCTCTATAATGTTCCAACGGATTTTCCACTTGTTTTTGCGAGGGCTAACGCATTCTATGGGCAAGACTCCAGCGCACCCGGAAATATTCTGTATCATAGTCATAATGAATTTTGTTAACATAAAATATATCTATTGAAACCTTTGCATCGCACAGCTTTCACGCTGCACAATGTCTTGCCAAGTAGGTCTTGTTCACGCATTTGGTCAAGAATAGACTTGTTTTCACTGTCTCCAGTGAACGACTTTACCTCACACTCTGTAGTCATGCCTACATTGCGACGGATGCTGACAACATACTTGCCAATTGGCATGGTAACTTGTTCTGGATAGATGAATCCATCAGGAGGAGTAATACCATGTGCTGTATAGTTCTCCAATTCCTTGCGCTGCTGCGCCACTTTTTCTTCATAGTCCCTGCGTTGTGGTTTTGTTATGATACCCACCTCAAAATCCACAACAAGAAATTCTTCGCCTACAAGGTCTGCCAGGTTTACCTCACCACCGCTAAAGCGTTTTTTTCCGTCATTATACTTGGGCTTGATGCCCGTGCTACTTAATCTTTTGTACTCTGTCATTTTGATACGTGTTAAACGGTAAAACAAATTATGGCAGTTGGCGTGCTTGCATTGCCCGTAAAGCGAAGCTATAACCTCCTGCCTACGCCTTTTACTCTTTATTCGATGCAGTTTTCGTGCTGCACTCTTCTTGTTTCTCTTTCTCAGTCGTACATGATTATGCCCGAATATCACATAGCCGAGAAAGTCGATACCTTTGTTAGTTGGAAATACCATTTCGTTTGGCTTGATTTCAAGGTGCATCATTTCTGCCCGCTTGTGAATGATGTCACGGATAAGCCAAAGTTTCCGTTTGTTCGCATCGAGAACAACGCCATCATCACAATATCGGTAGAAATGTCTCACACCGAACTTGTCTTTGAGGTAGTGATCGAGGAACATAGACAACAGTATATTGCCGAAGCTCTGCGAACTGCGTAGGCCAATGCTCAGACCATGCTGCATCATGCGAACAAACCGTTCAAACATGGTCAATAACACTTTGTCCTTGAACATTCTGCGCAAAGCGTACATCATGAAGTCTTGGTCCACGCTCTCGTAGAACTTTCTGATGTCGAATTTGTAACAATACTTAGTTCCTCTCTGGTCAAGTTCAATATCCTTTTGTATATACTCTTTGAGGTCATGCATACCTCTGTTCTTGATACTTGCTCCAGTGGTTCTGATGTACCGCTTGAAAACATGCTTCTCCACAACGTGCATGATAGCATTACAGCCGATACGCTCGTAGAGATTGATAGACTGCACGTTTCGTATCTTACCTCCGTCCTTAACCTCCATTTCACGATAGTCCGTGATATGGAACGTGCCCTCTTTTATCTCATTTTGAAGTTTGGTTATCACTTCATCACGATGGGCAAGAATATAACGACCAGTGCGTGTACGCTTTCTTTTCGTGCCACGCAACACCACATCGATAGAGTTGGATATATTTCCGTACCCTATTATTTCATCTATGAGGTTTGCCGTCTTTCCTAATCTTTTCATTGCTTTGCCTTCAATTTTCGGGGTCTGACTTATTCGGCTGACATTGCTGCCCCTACTAAACTCCACCCCACGTTATATTTTCCAGTTTTCCGTGATTGGTCACGCTCTTACTGAGGCTCATTCCCATTGGCACCACATCGGGGACACGTCCCCATCGTTGTACGCCAAAATTTCTTTGAGACAAAAACGTTCTAATTGTTCGCAAGCCGAGAACCGATATTCGCATTCACGTTAGCGGAATCGTTATTCGAGTACGCATACGACACGCCGCCATCCGAATTCGCATTGTTATTCGACCGATAGACCACACGCGCCCACTTGGGAAATCTGCCTTTCTTCATTTCTGAGTATTCTTTTTCAAGGATGGAGGGGCGAACAACCGTTCGCCCTCGCACCCCGCATTTCACCATCTTACTTTCTTATTCCACAGCCTTTATGGCGACAAACTCTGCAACAGACGTAGCCACTTTGATATGCCCTCTGAAGGCAAGCCGAGAACCGATACCCGCATTCACGGAAGCGGAATCGCCATCCGAGTACGCAGACGACACGCCGCCACCCGAATTCGCATAGCTATTCGACCGAGAGACCACACGCGCCGTAGCTCCACTTTGGTAGCAGTTGTCGTAATAATATGATTGTATCGATCCGCCTGACTGTGATACAATAGTGTCCATGAATCGACCATGTATCACACTTTTGGGATACAAGCTGCCTTGTTGTCTTGGTCCTTGAATTAGCCGCTCAGTTCCATCGGGCATTGGTGAACGCCAAATGTAATCTATTGACTTTTTGTTGTATTCGATTTCCATCCATTCTGCTTTGTTTCCATACCAGTTTTCATAGCCCATACAGACTGGAGAGCCAATTGCCGTGCGCTGCACATCACTATCGTTTTTTTGGACATAAGCATTCCCCGATGGGTAATAATTACCTGTAATCGTTGGTAACGAGTCGCCATCTTTTTCCGTTGGCTTTGTGTCCTGCATCCCCGTAGCATCAGACGCTCCTGTCGCACGACCATACGAATGAGTTCCAGGTCCACACGTTCCTTGGCTGTCTCGTTCCCCGTACTTTGCAAAGAACAAGTTGCCAACATCTTTGTGCATTTCGTAGTCAACGAGTTGGAATCCAGTGCCACGGTTACGAGCGTACACTTTGAAATCGGGACAAGTGGTATTTCCCGACGATTGTACACCACTGATGGAATACAAGAAGTCGTCGCGTAACAATGCTTCGTAAACACCACAAAGGCATTCGTCATGTTCTACCCAGTCTGGTTCAATTGCATCTATCTTATCACTTTTTGTGAGAAGAACGTAATCGAAAGGTGCGGCCGTAGCTATTGTGAAAGCGAGCGTTACTGCATTGTCGGGAATGCTTGAGAAGCAATAACAACCATCAATGATACCACTATCTGATGTCGCTTTCATGCGCTTTACTACGTTTCCACTTGCATCAAGCATGATCGCACCATATAGTGCTGATGACAATGATGGGTAACGCACCTGCTTGTAGCCTTGTATGTTGAGCATGCAATAACTATAATTGTTAATTGCAGCTTCAGCTTCTGTAATTGTTGTATAATCCACGCTGGAACGTATTGCATACCCCCTTTTTACCGTGAGCGCATCAAAACTTACCTTCCTGTATTCCTCCATGGCTGGGCACTCTTCGTTGGAACTATAATAAGCATATTTGACCTTGTTCAGATAGTCATTCACGCCTTTGTACCAATAATGTGGTTCATACATCATCACATCACCCATTTCCCCCGTAAGTTTAGCCATTGTTGCTTTCTGAATATCGATTGCATCAGCAAAATAGTTACTGTTCTTGTCATGGAGTTGGCAGATAGTCACCTCTCCTGACCCCGTTTTCTTCATCAGCACACGATGCCGCTTTGCGCAAATCTTCGCAACATGTCCATTTGCGACAAAAGTATTGTCGTAGTCATACCCTGTACAATTATCAATATTCGTAATATTGGCACTATCAGAGACACTATCATCAAATTTTATAGCTGAATATTCTGGTTGAGCAATATTCAGTTCGGGGTAATGTGCTACGTATGAAGCGTATGTCTCATCATCAACGAACCGAGTAAGGCGATATGAGCCTACAAAGGCACAAGTATCTGTATAGTTGCCATTCTCGTCCACGCCTCCTGCCGTCATGTACTTGTCAAGCAAAGCACCGTCTCCGTCCATGTCAATGCCAGTAATACGTATGCGCTTCACGTTCGTACACTTACCAAGCAAGGACTGCCAGTCAAGGTTGGGGCATCCAGAGAAGATGAACGTGTTCACGTTTGAGTAACTTTCCACAGACAAGCCAGCAGGCATGAGCTGTGATAGATACTCCAGTCTCAGTGTGGTAAGAGTTCTTGGTAAGTATGCCGATGTAATAGGAGCACCCGCCGCAAAAATCACGCTCTCAACTTGCGTACCTCTTGCATCGAGATATTCAAGTCTTGTCTGATTACTGAGGTCAAGTTCCTTGCTTGTACTGCTTCCTGTCTTGGCCTGCGCTTGATTGCGTAGGTTAAGCCGTCTTAGAGACTTGCACGCATTGAGGACAAGCCACCAACCAGTAGATCCGCTGTTGGACGATTGCAGATTGATTTCACGCAACACATCGCACTTGCCGAGGTCGAAGCCATTCTTCAGATGGTCTGCCGCTCCCGTCATATCAAGTACCTTGATGCGACTTGCTCCATATAGACGTATGGGGTCATTCACCGTATATGTTCCCGTAATGTCAAGTTCCGCTACACTGCCTTCCTGCACGATGCCAGTGTTCTGTATGTTCGGGCTGTTGTTCGTGCCATAGCCGAAAGCGTACACCTCATTAGCGGTAATCTTGATGGTGTCCTCTTGATCTGATGCTGTACGAGACAAGTACATATCCACGTTGTCTGAAGTGAAGTTGCTCGTTCCCCATTTCGCATCAAGAAGTGCGAAGCGATTCTTGATGAAAAACTCACGATGTGAAGTGTTTGAGCCTTGCAGAGCGTAGATGAACGGCCATACTTTGCCGTACATCACTTGCACCGCCGGCTTTATATACTTCAGCTCTCCAGACTTGTTGAACGCTCTGTCGGACCAGTGTCCGCTCTGTTCTGTGTTGAACATGTCAAGAACACGCTCGTTGGTCATCACGGCACGTAATGCCGATGCACAACGCTTCAAATCATCTTGCAGGTTTGCCAGCACGAGGTTCCACAGCCAGCTCTCCCTGCCTTCAAAGGCGTACTTGCTCGCTTCTGCATCGTAGGTGTCTCTGTCTGTCGTGTAGAGATAAACCAGGAAGCAGTCGTTCCGCTTACCCAACTGCGTATCACCGTCATAATATGTAATATACCATTTGAGCCCGTCCCATGTTCTGAGCATCATGTTCTTTGCACGTTGGTCAACGGAAAGGAAATAGTCTGTCCATAAATAGTACGTGAGGATGAAGTCTTTGTCGAAATATTGGTCTATCTCGTTCACGAACTTGCTGCTCTTGAATGATGCAAGGTTGTTGGAGTTCGCTCCAGTAGGAACGCAATCTCTAATCCACCCGTACAAGCGTTTCACGGCTGCTTGTTGGCCTGTTGTCAATCCTGCCCATTTTACATCATCGGGATAGTTTGTTTCCGCTCCTGCATCAAACACTTGTTCTATTTGCGTATCGCTTTCTGTCTTGAACAGACACATTGCTTCTCCATTGTTGAGCATCTCAAACGTCATAGGCATTGTAGGTTCGAAACCATCAACATCAGTCATTCCGAACAACACCTCGCTCTTCGATTTCTCGTTGTTGAAGTTATACTGCCCATAATACTCACTTTCTCCGTCCTCTGTCTCTGCACAAAAGATATCAATAGGTATGCCGTCAATTGCTGTGCGCACATTGATAGCCGATGTTTGGTTCCCTCCATGCTCGTACTGATAAGCCTGCGGGGGAGTGAACAAGCCTAACTCCTTGAATACATCGTTGAACAACTTTGCTCCACCAGTGTTGAGCGACATTGAACTATCTGAATAGTCAGACTTGCAGCAAAACAAGTTCATAGGGATAGCTCCGGGGCGCATCTTGTATCGGTTCTTGCCGTTTGGGTCAAGTACACCACCAATGGTGAACGAGAGCGTTTCACCACCCTTGGCGCAATAGATACGGATGTTCTTGCTCGGATATTTGGTCGACGACGTACCCTGTATACGTATGTTGCAGTCTTTGAGAATAAAATCGTACTCCTTGCCATAGGGCGAAAAGAAGTAGATGTCTGATTTGAAATCCGTCTTCTTGTTGTTCTCTGCATACACATCATCGAGCTTGTTTTGACGAACAATGCGTAACACGCCCTTGCCTTTGGCCCGTATCTTGTCAATATCAACATCACCCGTATCACCGAGAATGTTGTTGTCGTCATATAGAGCCATCATCTCCTCGCTTGTTTCCGCATCTACAGTGCAATTATCAAGTTCTTCATCATCAGACAATGAACGGCCATAAATACGCACGCTCTTAATCTCTACATCTGCATCTGCGCTGTCAAACGTGATATACTGCGGATTATCCTGAGCAAAATTAAACGAAGTGTCGTATATGTCTGCCCCGGTGCGATTTCCGTTCACATACAGCTCCATCAGTCTGTTATTATCCTTTGTCGATATGGCAAGACAAATCTTGAACCACTTGTCGGAAACAAAGTTTGTTCCAAGCTTGATTTCACGGGTAACCTGCTCATCGTCCTCGTTGGTGTAAGTAACGCTCTGCCCAGTTTTAAAACTTGCTTCATCTGCTGTAACAAGCAGTCCCTTGCCACCATCAAGACATTTTACCACATTTGCAGAACGGCTCATAACGTTACTTACTTTAATCGTCATTTCGATTGTTACACCAGTAGACTTGATGTCGGTCTTGAAAGGCTGATATCCGATAATAGCTTTTGCTCCGTTCGTCAGTTTCAGTGCCTCTCCAGTCCAGCCGTTGCTGCTCCAATCAAAACCACTGAACTCAGTAGTGATGTCGCCAGAAATCCATTGTGACGGATTGCTCTCGCTATTGCTGCGACCTGCCGCTTCAAACTTTGCAAGTAAGCCAAATGTGGCTTCGCTCAGATTGACACTGCTTTCCGAAACGTCTATACCGAACTGATAACTCTTTGTACCGACTTTCATAATGAGGTTCTGAACACCCTTTTCAGTAAAGCGGTTGGTATATGTCTGCATCGAACGTGGAGCATTGATAGTACTTGTCAGTTTGTTATTCACATAAACCTCCACTTGTGCAGGAGTCGTACTTGGGTCATACGCAACAAAGTTGAAACTCATTTGCTCATACTGATAAGCCAGCAATGTCGGATTTGTCGTTTGAAGTATGGCTCCCGTCTTGTTGGTAAACTTGATGCCGACAAATGGTTCATTTAGACCAGCTTTTAGGATTTCCATATAGATGCTGTCGCTCTTCAATCCGCTACGTTCTGCAACAAGTTGAATACTATGCCGTCCTGCTGTCAATGCCGAGCCTTTGATAGTGAATGAACCATTTACCGTTCCGCTCTTGTTGATAGTCTGCGAAACAGGCACGCTTGCACCATCGATATACATAGACACGTCTTTTGTTCCGCTGCCGGTGATGGTGAATGGAATTTCGATGGTGTCGCTATTCTTGTAACCACCTCCTACTATTGTAGTACCGAGATTATACGCACTCGTCAGCGTAAGCGTTATCACGTTAATGCTTACATATGCCTGCTTTACCTGCTTGGTGCCATCCTCTGTGGTTGCTTCCGCTTTCACATAGATGTCGGTAGTGCCTACGAGCAAGTAGTCTGATACATCAATCGTGTACGTTCCTGCACTAACATTCTTTTTCGTTGCTTGGTAAGTCTGTGTCGTGCCACGGGCGATCGTTACCGTGATGTCGGCCTTGATTCCGTCATTAGCACCATCAGCATTGACATGATTATACGAATATGTAAGTTCCGCCATACCACCCTCCTTGACCTGTGTCTTGTTTACAGATGCGGTAAGCACAATACGACTTGCAGTGGATGTTCCGCCACCGCCACCGCCGCTGAACTCTGTAGTAGCAATGATACCGCCTTTCTTGTTGAGGATATTGAGAGTGTTCTTGCTGTCACCCTCGATTACTTCAATACCGCCTACGGCTGCATCGCCAATCTCATTGATTTTAGCTGTTACGACCTTGTTTTGTACTGGGTTAGTACTATCATCCTGCAAACTCTCGTCCACCGTGATTTGGTCAATGTTGAGTGCAACGTTGCCGTTCACGTCCGGGGCTACCTCTGAGCCGTTGAGCGTGATGGACTTGATTGTACCTCCCCCGTACTCTTCCCAACTTGCAGGGACGAGGAACATATTGGTGTCGCTACCGACAAAGCGATAGTCCACCCACACACCTGCTGATTTTTCGAATGTGAGAATCATGCCGGGCTTATTCTCGTCCTTAATGTCCGCATTCTCCAATGCTGCGATAGCGGTGTCTTTGTCATAGAACATTCCGCTTGCAAGTGCCTGCTCATTGGTTACGTTGTAGAAGCCGCTTCCCGAACCGCCACCGCTGAACTCGACAAGCATTTCTTCATCGTTGTTCCAAACGTAGCATGAGCCATTAAAAAGATAGATTTTATCCTTGAGTGGAGCCGTACGGTCGCCATTCATGTACATGTCGGCACCGAGCCAATTATTGTAGTATTTGGCCGTACCATTCGTTCCCGATACTTTCAGCAGAAAGACATTCGTTGTCTGGTCATACACCACGATGCCTTCGGCCGTGGTGCTCTGTGTCTCCACGCTCACGCCCTCCACCAGCTCCGCAAAGCGGGCCGTAGCCCCAGACATCGCTGACTCAGCTGTCATTTGATGTTCCGCAACCACCTCTTTTGCCGCTGATGCAGCATTATTGGCAGCAGATGCAGCTTTTTCCGCCTCCTCACCAGCAGTTGTTGCTTTCTCTGCGGCCCCATCTGCGGCCACCTTTGATTTGGTTGCCTCATTTGCAGCCGCCTGAGCTACGGCGGCCGCATCCGTGGCAGGCTTTGATAGCAAAGATAATGGAGCAGTAACGAGTTTGTCTCCTTGCATGGCAGGAAGTCCCGTTATCCCATTAAGGGATGATACGGTCTCCAACTCTGTGATGTCGCTACTCTCAACCTTAATTTCGTCAAGTACTGCCTTCTTGATTTCTTTTTTCTCTTCTTCTGACATTGCCATAACTATTTTACTTTTATATGTTATCAACTTGTTTTGGTAACAACTCTCGCTGTGTACTGAGTCGTATAGTCGCCAAGTGTTTCTGTTGTATTCGGATCGTAGATTAGCATCACTTCAAGAGCATCGCCGCCACCCATATCGTACTTTCCATCCCAATAACTTCCATTATAATTTGTAAATAGTGGGTACTCGTCGGACAACCATGGATAGTCCCCGTCTGATGATTTCTGATTATATCGGCCGCAAACACCAAACTCCGTAGTACCAATGTCCGCTATCATTGTTAGCCGTACTGCAAAAGGAGTGTTTACTCCTATTGACAAAGCATTGCGTACATCGGTCAATTCTGGTAAAGCGAAAACAATACCCGAGGCCGAGGCTTTTAATAAAAACTTATTAGCAATCTTAAGGTCCATATACTTACGATACACAGAATTTGCAGATGTCGCTTCTATGCGCTTATATGCGTAACCATCCATCACGCCGTTCAGAACCCCATTGCCAATGCCTGCAAATGCAAAATTACCAGATATGCTATTTTGTATATTGAAAACGATTCCGTATTTGGGTGATATGGATCCAAAGCTATATTCGCTTGCCGTATCCATCAGTCGTACAAGCATTGGCTGACCGAGATTGTTCCATGTACCGAATATGGCTTGCCGTCCATCAGCATTAAAACCTATCATGTCGTTGTAGAGGAACAAACCGTTGTTACTTTCGCTAACCGTGATTTTCCCATCCGAATCATAACTAACATTCGTACCTCCAATATGTCCGTTGGATATTACAAATCCACCAATAAGACCTTTTTGTGCATTGATTTCGCCAGTAAACTTCCCTTTAATAGTTTCTATAGTTCCATCTTCCAGTATCTTGAAGTTCCCGTTTGCCGTAATCAGCCCTTCGAGTTTTATGTGATCCGCTGTGAGCTTAATTTTCGACACCTTGTTCCCGTTGCTGTCTGTCTCTTCAATACAAACTCCAATGAGGGCAATGTTTCCATCCGAATCTTGTGCATATAATCCTGCTCCATCGGGTTTGACAAACAAGCCCGTTTCTCTTAGAGCTTGCGCGTCTTTATCGAAAATAGCCGCACTGATTTTTACCAGTCGCTCCGATTGCTCAAAGAGAGTGCGATAAGTGTGTGTAAGGCTCTCGATGCGGTCTGTACTGAGCACAAACATATACACGAACATTTCACCCGTGAACGAGAGTTTAAAATCGCCCGTGGCATTCCATAATCCCGATATGGTGAGTTGTTGGTACGTTTCCGTAACGTCCAATTCTTGGCTATATGAGAGCGGTTCATAGTCAATGAAGCCATTATTATTGATGTTCTCAAAACCAATCGTTAGAACGCCTTTTTTCTTTATCTTATAGAAGAACGACAAATACACCGGAGTTGGTTCTTTCTTGCCATCATCGTTAGTCTTGATTTCGGGCACCGCTCTGAGATCTGCAAACTTTTGGCAGATGTACTTGTTCTTGATACGCACCACAACACGTCCATCGTCAGTCGTAAGGCTTGTTCCGTCTCCTTTCTTGGTCAGAACATTGTCGTTGGCCCAAATCCATTTGTTGCCAAGGAAAAAGAATGTTGTTGCGTTCTCAGCCGTCCAATGGCTCATGCCTTCGTAAAATGTTGGGTTATTCAGATACCCTTTGTCCTGCATGAAGTCTTGTCGCACGGATTCGATAGAACTTGATATCTTTCCCTCCATAATCTCAAAGCGGGTCTTCACGTCCTCGCCCGTCGAGAGTAGGAACGTGCCTCTCAGATACACATTGTCGGCATACAGACCATTGCCATGTGGTTGATTATCGAGCGGAAACCAATCATCGGTGATACCGTCCAAATTGCCGAGACGAGCACGGAGCGCACCATTGAAGTTTTTTGATTTCACACCATCCAACACGTCAATACGTGGTTCACCATCCTCTGTTGCTGATATGCTGATAAGGTTCTGCCTTTTGCTGTCAGCAGTGTTGCCCATAAGAACAACCTCATCGCCCTCTTTTGGCTCAATTCCCGAAAACTCGCTTTTGTCTACAACGATGTAATCAGAGTATGAAGCAGCGACCTCTACCCAGTACCCTCTGATTTCTTCACCCTTGAACACTTGACAACGCATCAAGTCATGGGCTTGGAAATAGTTATCTCCCTCAAATGTTATCTTGTAGGCTTCTCCAGTGTCCTCTACGGCTTTTATCTTGCCATTTGCAGCCGAAACCACAATCTGACCACCAACCGCTCTTATACGGTCAATAATCAGTTCAAACACGGTCATAATCTGCCTTACTACAAGCTTGTCGAGTTCAAGGTTGGAAAGTCCGTCTTTGTCAATCCAAAGACGGTAGCCCTCGCCGTTGAAACCACTTGTGTAATGCGCACTGCTGATAAGTTTGCGCACAATCATGCTCAACAACTCAGCATTGGCTTGACCATCAATCATACCGCCTTGTTCACCCTGCGTGAAGTTGCCAATCTCTACACCCTCGTCAAAACTGATTTTCTTTGTCGCGCGGTTGGGGACATTGCGCTGTAAGAACTCGTACTGCGCACGCTTGAATGACGGCACGTTTGTGTCGCTTGGAGCAGTAGTGTCATAACGCTTGACAACGTACACGGAATTACCATATACGTTGACGAATTGTTTTGACTGGTATGTGAGCGCATCAACCTGCTCTTGTAGGTCTGCGCTACGGCTATATGCGCTGCTCTCGCCGATGTTGTAAGAGCAGTTAAATTTGTTATCAAGTCGCTTCTCAAATCCACGCACACGGGAAAGACGATAGCCGTTATCGAAGTTGTCGCTTCTCAGCATAACTGACTGACCGATTTCAAGGTCAATTTCATCTGCTGTTGCGTGGATCATCTTTCCGCTGCTGTTAGGTTTGTACCCAGCACAACGCAACATATTGGTCTGACAAGCGTAAACAGACTTGTCTTTTGATGCGTCCGCAACCTTTTCAATGGCCTTGTCGTAAAGTTCCTGTTCCGCCTTTGACACAAGATTGTCATAGAGATATTTTGTGTCATAACCATACAGAATGTATGTGTCGCCAACTTCGGGCTTAAACGCATCGGTAGGCAAAGCAACTCCATAGTCCTCATTGCGTACAATCTCGAAGACTTGCGCACCTGCTTCCGTTTCGCTCAGTGTATCCGGGTTGAACGTGACTGCAAAATCCATTCCTGCAAGTTTGCCAGTTTGGAAAATAATGTGCAGTTCCTGGTCTGCAAGAACGTACTCTTTCTTGAACGTTGGCATTGAGTTGTCCGAGAACCGAAAAGCGTTCCAGCTCTCGTTTGTCGTTGTGCCGTCCTCGTTCTCTATCTTGTCTGTGTACTGCTTTGTTGTAATTCTTGATATGGTGCCGATATTGCGAGGATAAATGTCATCAAGAACGATAACCCCCTCTACAATATCTTCCTCTTTTATGTTCTCCCAAGCATCTATGTACGGAACTCCTGCCGGGAGTTTCAGACGAGTTTCCACAACACCCTCTACTACTACGGTGCCGTCCTCGTTCTTTCGATAGTTCTTTGGTAAGTTGCGTGTTGAGCCGAACACGTATGCACGGGTAAGATACGACATATCTTGCCCGTCCTCACGTTCAATACTGCTCAGTTCGTCTCCGTCTGTGAGCGACACCGGACTACCGAACTCACATCTCCCTATATGTATAACTCTGTCTGTTACCCACCATTCAGTTTCCCATGCTTCTGCGATCTTGGAAAGTGCGTCAATGATGTTTGTGTTATCAAACTCCACCAACCTCATTTCCGTAAGGCTATCGTCAATGTCGAATGAGTAACGCCCAAAACCTGCATCTTGTATATTACGCACAACAATATCCATGAAATACTCTGGACGTTGTGTCATTTTCCACGACTTCTCATAGCCAAGCTGACGATTGTAAAACAAGATACGATTTTTCCAAAACATCCAGTCGGGAACAAACTTCTGTTCATACAGATAGCCACCATCAGACTGCTTTTCGGGTTTATATATATCCTTGATACGGAATGTGCCGAAATCGGTCTTGATAGAGTCTTTCTTCTGAAATGCGATAAGCGTATCACTCTCAAATGAGAGTAATACGTATTCGTCCTCCATGAGCGTTTTGCTGTATACACTCTTGTCGGTTATCTCCACTTTGCAGCGGATATTGTTATTTGTGTCTCTGACTTCTATCATAACTCAATGTCGCTTGAATGCTCAATGGTCCTGTTGGCCGGATTCGGCTCGTTCAATTTTAGAACAAACCTGCCCAATCGTCCATTGAACTCTGAAAACTGACTGCACGAAATGTAGTTCAAGTAGTATGTCGTCTTGATATAACTATCACCCTCCCACACTTGAAGCGTCAAGTCTATTGCGCCTTTCTTTAACTCGTCACAGAAAGCATGATACTGCATGAGGAACCTTGCGAGCGTGTTAGCATGAATGGCGAACACCAACTGTACGTCTCGTTCATCCACCTTGGGCACGTTACCACTGTCCGTAAGGACTTGTTTCCCATCGCTCGTTGCGCTCTTGTTCGTGATGTATGATTTCAATGGCGCAGGGGTCATAAGTGCCGTTACCGATGTCTCTGCAAGTACAACACCCCAACGCTGCTTTGTGTCCCGTGAGGACGAGTTGATGTATGCTTTTACGTTCCTCATATCTTCCTCGTATTTTTTTCAATCTTGCCGAGCCTTTGATTCATTTCGTATAATTCATGCGTATTTTTGGATATGGCTTCCAAGTGATCAATGGCCAATAGTGATATATTCCTAATTTCTTCTGTGTTCTGTTTGATAGCACTTGCAGACAAGTGTAGCGAGCTCATGGACAATTGAATGTCCGAGAGCGTTTCACGGATGCTGCTCGTGTCCATCTGTATTGCTGTGAAGCGACCGTTCAATTCGTCAATGCTTTCTTGTGATGCAGTGGCAAAACCTTGTTTAGTTCCGCCTTGTTGTGAACTCTCGCCAGTACTCAACTTGTTCAAGAACTCTCTGTCACTTTTCATTGCGTCATAGATATCGTTCCTATCCTTTTGCAAATCCGCAATCTCTTCATCGCTCAACTCTCCGTCATTCTCCATGTATTTCCCCCATTTTTTATAAAGTTCCTCAATCATAGGGTCATACTTATTCGTCATAAGTGCTTCCGCTATGCTATTGATGAGCATTTTGTTGAAGTTTTCGGTAAAGTCGGCTGCAGACATTTCCATGTCTGTTAGACAATTCTTGAACTCGTCTCTCAGACTATCGAACGAGAAACTGGTGAGCTTTTCGTAATACGCTTCATCCAGTTCCTCACGCTGTTTTGCGTAGTCGATATATTCATCCATGTATTTTCCCGCATCACGGTAGCCATCGTTTGCAAGGTCTTTGATTTTGGCATACAAGTCTGGGGCGTCCGTTGCAACCTTACGCATCTGCTCGCTCGTCAAGCTCCAAAAGTCGCCTGCGCCGCTAACAGTCTTTCCCACAATCTTGCTGATACGGCTCCATTCCGCATTACTCATTGCATCACCAATCTTTGCGTTAGATGAATGCTTACCACCAACTCCGAGGAAACCATTGCTGTACGCTGCTCCCGAGCGTGACATCATTTCTTGTGTGTTGGTCTCTGATTCATCAAGCAGTTTTTTCTGATAGGAGTATAGTTCCGCTGCATCGGTCATTGGTGCATCGTCCATTTTGTCCGTCAATTCTTCAATTGCAGTTCTTAACGCTTCGTTTGTTATGGTCAGTCGCTCAATGTCCCTTTCGAGATGCTTGTCACTGTCACCGCTTCCGAACCATGAAGAGAAGCCTCCAAACGTAATAGCATCGAATATTTTTCCTATACCGCTTAGAATGCTCTCGCCAATAGTTCTGAATAGGTTCCCCGAGAAAATGTCGCTTATAATGCCGCTAATGGCGTTAAACACAGCATCAAGAATGCCACCTACAACAACACTTAGACCGTCCTTAAACAAGTCAATGATAGATACAATCCAGCCTACAATAGGTACATCCTCCAATGTATCTGCAATCTTGCCGAATGCAGCACCGAGTTTGCCACCGATATTTTTTACGCCTTTCCCGAACTGAATAAGTCCCTCATAGGCACCGCTAAGGCTTCCCGATGAAAGTTTCTGCAGACCATTTACCACATTGCTCATGCTCGTTTTGAGATTGGTTGCAGTGTCTGTAACCATCTGTTGCGCATTGTCAGCGATATCCTGCATCGTTTCGACATTCTTTGCTGCTGCATCGGCATCAAGTTGCGCTGCTGCAACTGCATCTTTGGCTGCGTTCTGCTGCTCTTCTGTGCCATTCTGTAATGCTTCTGCATAATCTTCTTGCGCCTGCTTCAATATGGCATACTTGGCCGCGTATTCGTCCTGCGCACCTTTTAAATTGCGCATTGCGTTCTGATAGTTAGTTATCTCCGTGCCTAACTTCTTAAAGCTGACCTTATCCGCACCGCCCAACGATTGTTCCATCTTTTGAATGGCCTCGATAAGTGCCTTTTGACTTGACTGGTCGCTATTCTTGAACTCGTCTGTCTGTATGTATTTCTTTGCATCTTCAAGTGCCGGGGTAATAACCTCCTTGAACATACCTCCGAACTCACCGAATACGGTAGTCCAGTCAATATTGGCTTTGAGTTCCTGTGCTTCGATGCTTGACAACTTGCTATCTCGTTCTTTCTCCAGTGAACGCTTTTCGCCCTCTGTTTCCGCTTTCTTGATTTTCTGCGCATATTCTTCTGATATTGCGAGTTTCTGTTGCTGATATGAACCATAGTTCTTCAAGAAGTCGTTCATGCTCTCGAACTCCTCTTTCACCAAATCAATACGGGCACGCTTCTGTTGCTCCATCATTTGTTCATTGAGAGTACCGAAGCGGTTCTTGATTGCATCAATCTCCGTTTGGTCGATGTCGGCTTCTGTGAAGTTCTTTTTCACATAGTCCTTATTCTTGGCTTGCTTGACATTCTCCACAGCGTCAAAGTATTGCTTCTGTCGCTGTATCTCAGCCTTGATAGCATCGTTCTGCTGTTTTTGCAGTTCGTCCTGTTCTTTCTTCTGATCGAGTGCTAACTGTCTGCGTTTCTTTGCTGCTGCATCTGCTTCAAACTGAATGGAGTTTTGTTCTTGCTCCAGTTCGTAGTCTCTCTGTGCTTGTTCTCTTGCCTTTTGGTTCTCGTCAATGAGTTTCTGCACTTCAAGATTAGCCTTTTGAACCTTTGCAGCACGTTCGGCAGCGGATTCTGTTTTACCGCTCTTAGTGGTTTTCTTCCCACCTTTGCCCTCAGCTTCGTTAAATTTCTTCTGCTGTGCGGTCAAACGCTTCTGCAAAGAGAGCAAACGCTTTTCATCATCAGAGCCACTAACGGCAGTTTGTAGCGATGCGTTTATCTCTTTGAGCAGGTCGGCTGTGCCTTTTCTCGTTTTCATAGCAGATACCATGCGCTTCTCCAGTTCGTTCTGTGCCTGCGTCATGCCCGAGTTGTCAGTAGAAGTAAAACTGCTTGTGTTGAAACCGAGTGTTGTCTTGTTGTTACCAAATCCGAGACCACCGCCCAATTTGAGTTTGGGCATTTGGTAGTTCAGCCCCAACACGCCATTGTTCGATGTTGATATTTGCCCATTCAGATAGAGCATATTATTGATAAGCGTGTTTGTCTGATTGATAGCGTTATCAATAGATGATGTCTGCACAAGCGGTGTCGCTTTGATACCGCCTAACTGCACAAGGTTCTTCTTTGTCGTATCTATCTCTTCATCTGCCTTGTATGCCGAGTTGAAAAGTTCGTCAAAAGACATTGATGTATAGTCCACGGCTTGTGCTTCCTCGTTGGCTGCATCGCTATTATTACGCAATGATGCTGCGAGATTATCACGGGCTGCTGCAAGGTTCTCTGTGTCGTCCGCTGCTGCTCTGATGTAGTCAGCAAGGTCAATATCGGTAAGATACAATCCTTTCAGACCAATATCTTCAAGTGCGCTTGAAATCTTGGAAGTGAGTTCATATACGGCTTTCTGTCTGTCGCTATTGTCTATAAGACCGTCATACTCTGCGCTCAAATTGCGAATGTTGGCAATTTCGGACTCAATCATGCCGCTCACAATCTTTGATGCTTCATCAGCCTTCGCTTGAAAGTCGTTGGCGTCCCAATCATCAAATAGGCCAGTATTCTCCCATTCTGCGCTCATGAACGCCTCTTGTATAGACTTGCGCATTTTCTCCATACGGGCTTCGATGGCATCATCGTATGAGGAAATAAGGTTTGCGTTCTTACGTTCTTCTCCCTCTTCTTTGATAAGGCGTATTGCTTCCTCTCGCTTCTCATTCAGTTGTCCAAGTTTGTCTCGCTCCTCGTCAATTTTGATGCCGTATTCCTCGTATATCTTGCAAAGTTCATCAATCGCATCTTGATGCGTCTTGCTACGTGGGTTCGTGTTGTTGATAACTGTAAAAAGCGTGTCAACGCTTCGGGTTACTTTGTCAATACTTTCGCCCCATTTTTCGGACGCTTCCGATATGGTGCCTTCTGCACTCTCAAAGGCATCACAAGCAGTCATAACAGCACCAGCAACGAGTGTAAGCCCCATAAGGATAATGCCTACGGGGTTTGTCGCCCATGCAACTTTGAGAGCTTGCAGGGCTTTCGTCAAGCCATTTGTACAAAGTGTGAGCAGTGTAGTCGCTGCACCATTCGTTTTCTTGGCGATGGTGTCTTTCTGCGTTACCAGTGTGTTTACGTTCTGCGCTGCGGTCGCTGCTTTTGTTTTGGCCGTGTTCTCCACCTTGGCTGCGGCATCAAGTCTTTCCTGTGCTGCGTGCATTTTCGTTACAAGAACGTCTTTCTCTTTTTGCAGAGTCTCTACCGTCTGATGGGCATAAAGCCCCTCCATAGCAAAGATTTCCTCCTCCTTTGCTTGCACCTCTGCTTGTGCTTTCTGGTATGCAAGTTGTGCGCTCATGCGCTTTGTTGTGGCTGCATTCGCTTCGGCTTCTGCTTCAACGGCTGCAGCCTTTGCGTTCTCTATCTTGGCTGCGAGTTCCATACGGAGTGCTTGCACCTCCTGCGCCCGGGCTGATGTAAGCGTACCTTTCGTAACTGCTTCTTTGAGGTCTGCGTCAATTTCAACGGTCTTTTCTGCAACTACCGCCTTTAACTGGGCTATCTCGTATGCGTATGCCGAGTTGGTGTAAGCGGTAACAGCCATAAGGGTAGCCTTGTACACGCCATAGGTTGCTACCAAAGTGCCTAACGCTTCGGCAACGGTCTGATAATTCTCAACGAGTGTTGATGTAGCAGCAAGTGCATCATTGATGACTCCCTCATTTTTCTGTCCAATCTCGTTGAACATGATATCGAAAGAATCCTCAATGTTGGAGATTTGTCCCGAAATCGTTTGGCTCTGTTTCTCCATAAGACCGCCAAACATACCACCTGTATTTGTAAGGTTCTCGATGACTTTCTGAATTTCGGGGAAACCCACCTTGCCCTCTTCTACAAGGTCTTTCACCTTGTTCTCAGCCACCCCAAACTGCTCTGACAGTTCCTTAATCAAAGGAATACCACGGCCCACAAACTGATTGAAGTCTTGCGTGTAAAGCCGCCCTTGTGTCATGGTCGTGCCATACAGATATACCAAATCACCGAGAGGGATAGAAAGTCCTGCTGCGATATCTCCCAGTCGTATCAGTGTCTCATTCACCTTTTCGGCTTCAAGGCCATAGGCGAGGAGTTGTTTTGCTCCTCCTGCTACCTCCTGCAAGCCAAAAGGTGTTGTGGCAGCGGTTTGTACCATCTGAGCCATGAGGGCTTCTGCCTTGGTTTTTGACTGCAACATCGTTTCCATAGCGACTTGCAGTTTCTGAAACTCTCCCCGTACTTCTGCAACTTTTGTAGCAAAGCCTTGCATGGACCATGCTGCACCGAGTGAAGCAACGGCACCGCCAATACTGCTAATGGCATCGTCCATTCGTTCGCCATCGGCTTCTACATTGTCGGCAAGTTGTTTAAATGCTCGTTGTGAGTTTGCTATCTGTTGTTTGAGCTTGGAATCGTCAAGTTCGACAGAGAAACCAATTCTACCCTCGTCGTTGTTCATGTTACAAACACTTCTTTTTCGTTATCACTAAAGTTGTCGGGATTGTTGGCATCCAAACTCTCGTCCCATTCATCCTTTTCATCATCATAGAACGGTGTCGCTTTGGTGTAAAGCACAAGGTTCTCATGACTGATGTCGTACAGGACATATTCGGGCGTCACGTTCAAGTTCTTTGCCCAACCGAGTATCAATCCCCAAATGCTGTCCCCACTTCCTTTGTCCGCTTTAGCAGATTTGCCGCGCTTAGGGAAGTGGTAAGCTCGAAAAAATCCATTATCTGCATATTGCCTATTCGCTTGATTACTACTTTGAGCAATGTTGCAGGAGTAACCTCCTCAAGTATCTTTTCAGCCAAATAATCCAGTTCCTCAACCTCACTCTTACTGTACACGAAACGGAACTTGCGCCACGACCACCGCTTTGCTTGCTCAGTGTTGGCAACAGCAACTTTTCTGTGTTCTTTGATACGCTTAGCACCGAGAATGAGCGTAGCAGCTATCTTACCTATAACCGACAAATCCTTAGCGGTGCTAAGGACTTCATACAAGGCGTTCTCCGTGTCTTTTTTTACTATTGGCATAGTCGCAACAAGTTCCGACACGAGAATGAGCGTAGCAGGGCTTGGAGGGGCAATAGGATATTCTTTGCCATCTATTGTGATGCTGTCGGATGCTCTTTCAAGAATAGCATCTGCAACTTTCTTTTCCAATGTTTCCATATTCGGTTTCGATTGATGTCCTATGTAATGTAATTAGAAGGGCAGCAGGATTCGAACCTGCACCTCACCGTTGCTGATGTGTTCTACCATTGAACTATACCCATTGCGATATGAAATGAAAAGAGACTTGATTTAGCTTCCGGCCTTTGTGAAGATAGAGTACCAATAACCTGCATCTCCCTTGATGATTTCAAAGTCAATGTCGGCGTAGTTACCGTCCTCCTCACTCCAACCGGGCTTGTAGGTGATGCTCGTCTTGGGGGCTTTGATACCCTTTGCTCCTACATTCTTAGGAGTAATCTTGAGCGACCAGTCACCATCGACGATGTGTGTTTTGATTTTGAAATCTCCGCTTTCGTCCGATGCGCTTTCTCCGAGACCAAGCAGGGTCAGAAGTTCCTCTGTCGGCTCTATGACACGTGTGGTAGCCTTATAGCCGCCCTCCTGCGTCTCCTTGGCTACAGTCTCACCTCCCGTTGCCTTCATTTCGAGCGACTCGCCATCTGACGGTTCCAAAGACGAAGATTTGTCTTTTATCACACCGATGTCTGTTAGCGAGGTTGCCATTGCATCGCTATCGCCAGTCTTGCCGATTTCGAACATACACTTAGACCACGCCATGATTTTCTTTTTTGCCATAATGATAGAAATTAAAATGTTTTACGTCTGAATTTTAATATCACGTTGATGAAATACTGCTCAATGCCTTCAACGGGCCAGCACTTTGGAGTACTTTCTTTCTCAAAGAGATATTCGGTATCTTCCAAAGAAGCAAGAACGTTGTTGGCAACTTCCTCCAGTTGGTCAATGCGTGTGATGTCGGGGACAAGTTCGCCATCCCCGTTTGGGGACTTTCTGTTGGGAACATAGATATGGATCTGAATATACCCCGACTGCTCTTGTCCGTCAAGTCCAGTCTTGAACATGACGACAATATCTTCAGTATTGGCATTCTTCGGACGCATACCATCACGATACACCGAACCACGGATAACGGCTTTCAACTCGCTATCACGGATGATGCGGTATATGTCCTTTTCAATTTGCTTTTCTGTCTTTTCCATTACTTACACTTGAAACCTAATGAAGTGAGTATTTGCTTGACAAGAACGGGGGCTTTCAGTTCAGCAGACGAAAGAACGACATACCCTTTCGCTTCCACATATTCGGCATAGTTCATGCCTGCGGTAACGATAAGCACAATGCCTTTCTTGCTCGCTCTCTTGATACGGGATTGGAGATACTTCTGTCCCTCCGTAACTCCCTCATCCCCGTTCTTGATTTTGTCCACACAGTCTGATTGGATAACTTGTCCGTTCATCAACACGGCATAGCCGATAGAACTTCTTAGGTTACCCGACTGGTCAGTATAAGTACCGCCATTGCGTGCTTCAATAATGCACTGCTCCCCGACATAGCAGAACGTGTTCGCTATGACTTGGTATTTGGCTTGGGCTTCCGCTGTAAGATAGTCTCCTACGACACGGATTGGTGTTGTCATTCTGCCGGGCATTACACAATGATTTTTACTCGTTCCATGACTGTAGGGATTGGCTTACCTTGCACGGCATACTCTCCGAGTTCCACCTTAGACCTTACCAAACGCACTCTGTTGATATCAATGGGTATTTGCTCGCTCTCAACAAGTATTTCGTACGATGCTTGATTGAACTTGCCGTCCTCATATCGTCCTTTTGAGTTGTTTGTTACAGTCTTGATAAAACACGAAATGGGTGTACTCCAACTGTCGATGCCGTCTATAGGCTCTCCGTATTCGTTGAAGCCACCCTCTGAATGCGTGAGATATTGCAGAAATCCGTTAGTCCTCATACTATTACCATAAATCAGAACCGCTGTCAAGCGTTATCATGTCATCAACGAACTCAGAAGCATCAAGCCCTGCTTCGCCACACCAAAAGATGATGTTGTTCTTCACTGCTGCTGCATCGACTGATGTAGAGATGCCACTTTCAGACCTGCTTGTTTCCACCCAGCCTTTGACTATTACAATGGCTTCACGGATAATAGTAGTGTCTTTGGCAGTTGCTTCTGCGTCAGCGTCAATACCTGCATTATGGAGAGCGAGTTTCAGAACATCGCTATCCACATAGCAGGTATTGCAAATGAGCTTGCACTGAGCCCGTAATGCTTCTAAGTTTGTCATTGCCATTAGTAATCGGTTTTAAGAGTGTAGATGTTCTCCATTTCCGTAATTACTGGCAGCGAGAGAGACTCAGCCTTTGTGAACTCGCCTTTGTTGGCGCCCTTGGTTTCACCAACGTGCCACTGCGACACACGGATACGACCGTAATTAGAGTAAGCGACATCGCTCTCTGGGTTGAGTTCATTGTCTGAGTAAGCGTTCTTTACCGTACCGAGCTTTCCCGATGGGACGAACACGATGTTCTTTGCGTTCCACGGAGTGAGGGTCTCAAAACGATTGCCTCCCTTGTGAACACGCACCTGTCGCTTCATCTTCTCGAAGATAGGATAGCCGTTGCTCTCCATGTACTCGTTGATGTCTTTCAACTGCACAATCTTTGAGGACTTGTCAGTACCCCAAATCATCTGCTTCATCTTCTTTGAACGACACATGTACGAGATACGAGACGGAGCGCAAAGGATTTTGCCGAGGTTGGTACGGTCCTCTGCGAGGTCGAGTACTGCCTGGATGTCCTCCATGCAATCCACGGTCTCCAAGTTGGCATCAGTCCACTTGGTTGTGGACTGCGCGATGTTGGTTGTAGGCTGATTGAAGTTGATTTCGCCACGGACACCGCCCTCTGGGTTGTTGTTCTCGTCAAATGTGAATACACCGCAATTTGAGAGAGCACTGAGGAAGATGATATCCAACTTGGCTTCTACACCGTTCACTACCCACGTAACATCGCCCCACATGAGTTTGATGAGTTCCTTCTTCTTCTGCTCGTCAGAAATGGACTTGCTGTCGAGAAGTTGCAGGATTTTGCGATAGTCCTGCATACTCATAGGACGAGTGATTGCGTGGTTCAGAACACGCTCCTTGACGGTGTCAAGCCCCTCTGAGCCAATTATTGGCTCTTTGGAGTGTTCACCGATGGTAGCAGCAGCGACCGTGATGTTGTACTTGCCAATGAGTTCTTCAAAGTCAAGTCCAATGGTCGGGGTGTCCCAATCCATGAACTGGCGGTAAATCACCTTGTCGAAAATCTCCTTGTTCAGCCTTGAAGCTGCATCAAAGCGAGCCTGCACGTTCCTTGTCAGTTCACCGTACAAGGAACTGAATAATACTGGTTTGGGCATTGTTCAATGATTTACTGTTTGATGAATAAAATGTTGTGGTTGGTAGCCATGCAAGGGCTGTTGCTTTCGAGCCAACTTGCAGGGAAAGGGGAACAGATGTCTTTCAGCACCATTGCCGACCATGCGACATCGAGAGTGCCGATACCTACCTTACGAGACTCATAGTCTGCACCGAGCACCATGTTTGCCACATGGGCAGGGGAGTAGGTCGAGCCTTCATTGTCTTTGACTGCCTCTTGGATGAAATCATCCTTGGCAAGTCCAGTGATGGCTGCTGACAACTCGATTACGTCATAGTCCGGGTTGGTGCGGTCCACGTTCTTTACGGTTACTGCTGCGTCGTCCTTGCCGACTTTCATAACCGTATCACCTGCGAAGAAGTTGTTACGCTTGCTCACGCGTGGTTTTGAAGTAGTACCACCATCCAACACCTTACCGACCTTGACAATGGCTGCTGACATAGCATCGAAATCCACAGCGACAAATGCGCCACGTTGTACCACCTCACCGACCGGGATAGTCTGAGACGGCTGAAAGCCACCGGGGAGCATGCGCACCTCTTGTCTCCAAAAGACATCCATATTGCCGGGGATAGTCTCTCTTTCAAACTTGATTGCCATAATCTGAAATTGTTGAAGTGAATGTTAATTACAGCGATTTCGCCCACGCTTCGGCGTCATCCTTAGCTGCTTGTTCGGATGATGAAGTGATGTCCGCTGTTTCGGCAGGCATCAGTTTCTCGGTAATAAGGTCCTGCTTGAACTCTGTCAGTTCCTTTTCCACGTCCGCATCATCAGCGATACTGAAACGCTTCATGAGGAAAGACGGAATGCCGAGCCTTGTTGCCGTGGAGTTGATAAGAGCGGTTCTTTCTGCCTTTGACTTCTCCGATTTCAACGTAGCGTTCTCTGTTTCCAGTTCGGTCAGTTTCTTGTCGGTTGCAGTCTTGTACTTCTTGAACCATTCGGGCTCTTCGTCCACTCCGTCCTCACCGGGCTTATCTGCAGTTGGGTCCGGTTTGGGTTTCTGCGCCTTGCGTGTCACCTCTGCTTGCATGAGCTTTGCATACGGCACCAACGAATCCGCACGTTTTTCGATGTCCTCGTCTGAGGTTTCATCAGTAATGCCCTCGCAACCCGATTTCGCCAGGTCCTCGATGGCGGTCTTAGACAATCCAAAGTCTTTGCACTTGGCTTGTAAGAAGGCTAAAAATTTCTTGTTCATAGTCTATGATATATAATAGTCGTCCGCAAATTTAATGATATTTCTTCAATTAATGTGCTTATTAAGCGTATTTTTTTATTTTTGCTATGCGGTTGATATAGAATAACTTATAAATCTAAGCCAAAAAATCATTATTGCTTTTATTAAAAATATGCCACTAAAAACTTGCATACTTAAAATAAATGCCGTACCTTTGCAGTACCAAAATTAAGAATTAAATAAACGCTTAACAAGCACAGATAAAATTAAAACTATGGTTATAATAGATGCAGCTCGCACAGCCTACAGTGCAAAAGACATTTACGGAACATTTACCGTTGCTGAACTTATCGAAGCACTCTCACAGTATGATCCAGACGAAAAGGTTATACTTAGCCATGACGGAGGATATACTTACGGTGGCATCGGTTGGAATGACGTCCATAATCATGACGAACTCGATATGGAGTAATATTAACTGACAAAACGCAATACAGATATGAGCAATCACGATTTTTATTTTCAAGTTTTAGGGTTTGACGCAGAGCTAACAGTCGTAATCCCCAATGATGCAGAAGCGTTTCTGCCAATAGTAATCAAAAACGGCAATCGATACAACCCAGAGAACGGTTTTAAGCCTATTGACCCGAAGCCTAAACAGAAGTCTTTGTCCCATAACCAAATAGAGCGGTCTTTGGCTATCATCAATGAAGCAGCCACATGGTGGAAGCCTCAGTCTAAGGATAAAACTCCAATTGTGGAGAATCCTGCCGAACCCGTAAAGCCTACCACTCCACAAACTACTCTTGAAAATCTTATTGCAAAGAGCGTTGCCGAGCTGTCCGTAAATAGCGTTATGGAAACCGCAAAGCCTTTCATTGAAAAGTATGTTTCCGAAACATTCGGAATCCTGCCAAAGGCTATAGAAGTAAAGACCGAGACAGACACAAAGAAAGTAACAGGCTTCACGCATCATGAGTTTGAAACTATCCTCAAACTTGTTGCCGCCGACATTCCGGTATTCCTTACGGGTCCCGCTGGGTGTGGAAAGAATGTTATCTGCAAGCAAATTGCAGAAGCCCTCGGCAAAGAGTTCTATTTCTCAAACGCTGTAACGCAGGAGTATAAGATAACAGGCTTTATCGATGCCAACGGCAAGTATCAAGAAACCCAGTTCTACAAGGCGTTCACACAAGGTGGCGTTTTCATGTTGGATGAAATGGACGCTTCAACTCCCGAAGTGCTTGTGATACTCAATGCTGCCATCGCAAACCGCTACTTTGACTTTCCTATTGGAAGAGTTGAAGCCCATCCCGATTTTCGTATCGTTGCAGCAGGTAACACATACGGAACTGGCGCAGACATCGAATATACCGGACGTTTCCAGCTTGACGCATCAAGCCTTGACCGATTCGCCATCATTGAAGTTTCATATGATCAGGATATAGAGTTAGCCATTGCAGGAGGAGACAAAGAGGTTGTACAGTTCGTTCATGCTTTCCGTGAAGCACTATCTGCCGCCGACATTAAGTTTACGGTGTCATACCGAGCCATAGAGCGACTTGTAAAGCTCAAATCAATGTTCGACACACAAAAGGCTATCCAACTCGCCGTATTGCGTGGTATGGACAAAGACGATGCCCAGATGCTTGCCAAAAACTTGCCGACAGTGAACAATCAGTATGTTTATGAACTCAAAAAGATGTTGAAGTAATGAGAAAAGGTTCTTTTATATTTGAAACATTTAATGGTGTAAACGAGTTCTTGAACGTGATAGGAAAGCGGAAACCGAATATGGTCTTCAAACATGCGACACTCTCAAGCGAGCATGGCGATGCTGAATTTACCATGACAAAAGACTACGCCGAAAGTGAGCAACTTATGGCTGCAGGTTACAAAGAAGGTCTGAATGACTTGAAGAAGAGCAAGGGTGCTAAGATTACACACACAAGCAATGTCCGCAAGAACATCCCCCAAACGGGGGTTGTTGGGTACGCTCCTCACGTTCCAAATGCAATTGCTGGGATACCACAAAGTATGATTGCACAAAGAAAAATTGAGCAGCACGCAAAAGTTGTTACAATTGTGTACGATGGTGGTGCCCATGCATCCGTTAATGCAGAACGATTTGTCAAGGCAGGACGTCACTTGCTCGATGTCGTAATGATGTTGGAATTGCAGGGATATCGTGTTAGGGTTGATATTCAAGATGCGTTTTGTACGAACAAGGAGAAAGCAATATGTCGTATTATGGTGAAGACTCATCGCCAACCAATCAATCCTCTCAAAATATCCTATCTGCTTCTACACCCATCTTTCTTCCGTAGACAAGGCTTCAAGTGGTTAGAGACCACTCCAGAACTAACAAACAACACGTTCGTTGATGGATATGGCAGACCTTTATACTTTCAAGTCAATTCTGATGGTGCTTCAACCGATGAAATCCGTGAGTATCTGAAAGAGCGTGGTTTGTTGGAAAGCGGAACGTTCTTTACCAACTTCTATGAAGCAGAGAAAAATTCAGCAGAAGAACTCGTCAGACTAATGGGTATTAAAAAGAAATAAGTTTAACCGGGAGTTATCTCCCACAATACGCAATAACTATGAGAGAATCAGTATTAGCAGTAAAAGACCTTGCCAACCGAGCAGGACAAGGCATCAGCATGAACCCTGAAAGAATGGGAGAGCATCTTCTTAACGAACTTGAATGCGGCTTGAACGCATTCTTGGCAAAGATGCCCGAAGAATTGCAGGATGTGTACGAGAAGCGTTATATCGCCAAATATAGCGAGTGGCTGCAAGCGATGAGCAGAACGTTCTCCGTGATGATAACAGGGCCAAGCAAGTTCAATAACCGAAGGCATGAGAAAATGAACAACTACGAGCATTCTGCCCGTGAGCGTTTTGAGACTTGGAAAGAGAAAGTTCTTAAACGTGTGAACCGCCGACAACGTTTGGTCGGTTGGGCTGAGATTGAACGCTTGCAGAACAAGCTCGACAAACTCACCGAGTTGCAGGAGAAGATGAAAGCAGTGAACAAGATCGTACGCAACAAGAAATTATCCGAGGTTGAGCAGTGTGAAGAACTGGAAGCCCTTGGCTTGTCAAAGCAGACAATCAACGAGATTATGGCAGAACCTCAATACTCATTTCAGAAAAAAGGCTTCGCTACCTACCAACTATCCAACAACCTTGCCAAAATCAAGGCAACGGAGCAGGCGATTAAACGCCATACGACAATGGCTACCACTGACGACAAGGAATTTACCTTTGACGGTGGGATAGTCGCTGTATGCAACTCTGACGAGCGAATACGGATATATTTCGATGAAGTGCCCGATGACGAAACGAGAAAGATGCTCAAAAGCAACGCTTTCAAGTGGTCGCCAACGAACAAGGCATGGCAGAGACAACTCACTTCAAATGCGATGTACTCTCTGAAACACTTCGTAAAATTGCCTAACTTGATGATTAACTGAAAATAATTCTGCAAAGGTGTGGCGAATGTGTAATATTTGCCGTACCTTTGCATATCAAAAACAAAATAAAATGGGAAGAAAGATATTACACGTTGAGCTAAGGAACCCAATCGATGGTGAAAGACATTATTACTTTGGCTCGAAAGCCGCCATATTTCAGCGTTTCACTGCTGAGCAGGTGGGTATAACTTATTACTCACTGAAGAACATCAGTATAACAAAAGAAGAGCCGTATGTGAACAGACACTGTACGATACGTCAAGGAGAACTAATAGCATCGGAAACGAAAACAAAGGAGGGAAAATGATAGGAGCAATGGTTGGTGATATTGTTGGTTCACGCTTTGAGTTCAACAATACGAGTGATCCAAATTTCACGTTGTTCACTGACGAATGCAGTTTTACTGACGATAGCATCTGCACGTTGGCAATTGGCTACGCTCTCGTGAACGGCATCAGTTATGAGGAAAGCATACGTTCTTGGTGCTCGATATTCAAGTTCCCTATGGGTGGCTATGGTGGTAGTTTTGCCCGTTGGCTTGCTTCTGACCATCCCCAACCTTATAACAGCTATGGCAATGGCTCTGCAATGCGTGTATCGCCCGTGGCTTGGTGGTTCGATACTTTGGAGGACGTTCAGCGTGAAGCAGAGAAGACGGCACTGCCAACCCACAACCACCCCGAGGGTGTGAAAGGTGCTGTGGCTACTGCAACCGCCATATTCTTAGCACGGAAATATGGGAAGCCTGCAATGCTCGCTGCCATGACTGAGTTCTATCCGCAATGGATTGAGCCTTTGTATGGTCGCAACAAGTTTGACGAGACTTGTCAAGGCACCATGCCAGTAGTGTTCGGCATCATCAATAAGGCTAACGACTTTGAGGAGGCCATACGAGATGCTATTGCAGTCGGTGGCGATAGCGACACCATTGGAGCGATAGTTGGCTCAATAGCGGAAGCAATATGGGGTATACCGAAAGTCGTTTCAGATGTTGCGCTTAGTTATCTTCCTGCAATCATGGAGAGCAATGTTGCCGAGTTTTACAAAACTTTAATTGAGAGACGAAATGGATAAAAAGGATTTGATTAAGTTCTGTAATTATTACAGAGGAGAAAGCGAAAATCCATATAAGGTTTCTGCTGCATGGTACATCTGGGTTACTGAAAAAGATTGGGTTGATGAAATGCTTCTTGATAATGTTGTAACAGACAAACAATCATTAGAGCTAAATCACTACTTAGAAATGGGGTTTGCAGACTTTGAGAAGTTTGATGATACACCAATAACACTCAAATCAAAGTTATTCGCTTTGCTTGAGAAATGGAATGAAGGTATTGTTAGTAAGGACGAGTTTGCTCAATTCTATTCAAACTGGAAAGAGAAAAAGGCATAAAAAAAAGAGGGGCAAGACATTTTCCTGCCCCTCTTTTTTATTTGTACTTTGGTTTGTATCCGTAAATACCTTTCTTGCTGTCGTAAACTCTTTCGTAATCTACGATGTCTTTTGCATCTTGTTCTATTACTTCAACTTTTACAAACCATTTGTCTTCGATTTTATCATATCGTGCTTCTGCTACTCTAAATTTCGAGCCACGTTGCAGGAATATTTCTGCTTCGTTTATATAGACGGGTTTGCTCTTGCCATCCCAAAATCCGTCTGGTCCCTTGACCTTTGAATTATAATGATTGTATGGTGCTGCATATAGGGCTTGCGTTCCCTTTGGACAATAGATTTCAAGATGAACTTTCGGATCTCCGTACTTGTTGTCTCCTCCAGTGCCACTGAAAGTAGCATTCATGTGAGAACTTGTTGAACAGAATGATGGGTCTGTGCCCATCCTGCCTATTAACTGTCTTTCTTCATGTTGCTTGTATGCTTCTATCTTGTCATCTATTTCTTTTTGTAGAGCAGGAGTGATTTTCTTATGTTTTGCAGCGTACTTTGCTTTTAGTCTTGCAGCGTAATTGTCAATATTTCGATTTAGTACATTAACATCAAGTCCTCCAGTTTTAAGAGTGAAGAAATCAGCACGTTCATCACGTACTATCCAACAATCATCACGAAGCCGTGTCCGTGCAATGGTTTCTGTCATTGCTTCGATAAATGGCTTGTCTCTCACGACATAACCGCTATCGTATTCAAGCCAACCATCAAGACCTCTCAGAAGTCGTGTAATTGATGAAGAATTAGCCGTGTAATCCTCCGCTGCTTCCTTAAATGTTCGTGATGCTTTACCATAAGCATCAACTGCATCTTTGAAATAGTAATTATCTGCATCATCTGCATTGCTGAATTGGAGAGCATTCTTTTTTCTTGCATCGGTAAAGCACTCTTCACCAAACATAACGTGTTTGTCTCCTGCGCCTTTCTTTGCAAGTCTTGTTGCATTCGCTTTTTGGAGAGCAGTCCATTTTTTGTCCAGTTCTGAATAACTTTTTGATATGACGGATATATCGCTTTGTGCTGCAATATCATTTTCGACATTTGACAATAACTCAGCCAGTTTCTTTGCTCCCTTGTTCTTCGCCACGTAATCCTTGACTGGTTGTAATTTGGACTCAATATCCGCTACGCCAATCTTGTAATTAACGATACCGAGTTGTTTTGTATAGGCATCTTGTGCAACTTTCCACGTTGGATATACCGTATGTGGCTTCAAATATGTTGGGTCTGCAACATACTTGATTTCCGTTTCTATCAACGCTTTCTGCTGTTCTAATACAGAACTGTACTTCCATGTATTTAACGGCTTGGATGCAATTGTAGCCATCTTCTGTTCTACCGCATCGAACACTTGATGGAGTTCAGCAGAAGTAAACTGCTGCTTCCATGTGTGAACGTCCGGTATAAGAGCGGACAAAGCCTTTTCGTCCTGCTTGATTGCAGACACTTGCTTTGCAATGGTACGAGCTTCTGTATTCGCTAACGAAATGTTCTTTGCATTGATATACTCCTGCAACTTTGTGAGGTCGATTTCTGGATAATTCTGAGCCACGTTTGCGACATTTGTAGCCATCTTGATAATCTTTTGATTCTTGATGGCACGTTCCGCCCAACGCTTGCGTATCGCTTCACGCTCCTCCTCTGTCTTGACACGTATTTTCTTTTTCTTGTTGATGTAGTCTTGGTTGTCCTGCACCCAATATGGCATTGACGTGGCAGTCTCAACACGATTCTTGTTTTTGTCCCACCACTCATAGAAGTCATTGTTCGGCTTGCGTATCAAGTCTTTGCTACGCTTTGGCTGTTCCCCGTTAAGAATGGCTTTCTGCATTTCGACAAACTCATCTTGTTCCGCCAGTATAGGCACAACAAAACACCTGCACTGAGGATGCCACCCCTTGAATACAAAATCCTTTGGGTACACACCCTTTGTACTGGTGTCGTCATTGTTGGCCGCTGACAAATCATCACAAATGTCGTGTGCGGGGTGGTGATTAGAACGCTTCACACGGTAGCCGACAACGAAATCCATACGTTCCCATCGATCTTGTTCTGCACTGCGGTACGCCATGTTGGTTTCCGTTCTCGTCAGCCGCATTGCATTTTTGTATGAACTTCGATATACGCCTTGTCCGGGGTGGTAGTTGCGAGGATTGAAGTTCTCCCACGTTACGGCACCCGTCTGTGGGTCTATAACTTTACGCTTCCACCTGCGCCCGTATATCGGTTTCGTACCAATAAGTTCTCCAGTTTCTTCATCATAGATTTTCTCTTCTCCAACCTTGACACGAAACCGTCTGAACATCATGTCGGGTTCTTGAAGATATTTGCGCACATTTCTGCTTACAGTGGCTGCGCTGTCTCCCTGCCCGAGAGAGACCGTAAGAGCCACCTCCATTTCGGTCTTGAGGTTTCCGACATACTTCCACACGTTCTGCGAAAGATTAAGCCCTCCATAGGCTGATTTGCGTTTGAAGAAACTATCCATTGCTTGTTGGTTGCGACTGAACCAACGGGCAAAATGGTTGTCTTCTTTCAGACCTTTGCCGAAAATCGATTCTATGAGCGCATCACAAGAAAGGTTGGCGTACTCCCATTCGGAGGACACGCCACCCTTGATTTCATTGTACACGGCTGAATACAGCCCCCGTAAGATGTTATTTGCTTTTTCGGATAACTTTGTATTATCTCCGAAAGAAAACGCACCAGACGAGCCCAAATCGCCATTAGCCGTCAATTTGAGCAACTCATCCACTGCCGTTGCATAATGTTGCCTTACTTTGTCTGCATATTGCTCCGTTCTTGTGAACAGTCCGGCTGCATATTTGTCGTAATCGATTTTCTTTTTGGCCATGTTTTACATCTTCAATTCAAATCAATCGCTTTTTCTGAAAATTTCTGCACCCGTCGCGCTCCATAAAGTGGCTGCGGTGCGCATCAAGTTCGCACCGTACCAAAATCATATGTCCGTCAAGAGCAGGACTATGGGGGTCGAAAGACCGAATACAGGCTTTGCAGTCAAGCAGCAACCATTGCTTCTGTTTCGTTGTACGTGCCATTATTCCGCTCCACCAAATATATCATCTTGGTTTTGGTTCTGCCCGAAGATGTCACGTTGCCTTTGCGCTGCGGTTTCTTTCTCTTTCTCCATACGCTTCAATTCAAGTTTATGGTCCTTGATAATAGGATTGAGCTCCACCGCACCCTCTGTTGATATCATTTCTGCATCCTTTGCCTTTGCAATGTTACTGATTACATCTGCGATGTCCTCTCCGAATGGCTCTTGAAATTCATGTGCAATAATGGTATTATCGCACTCTGATTTCAGAGTAATCTGCATAACGTTGCCAATGATTGCAAGAATGAGATTGGCAGTGCGGTCAAGTAGTTCGTCGTGCGTTTCCTTGTGTCGATTAGCCTTGATGTTTGCAAGTAGCATCATCTGTTGGAGAGCCTTTCCCGAAACATTAGATAAGCCTTTCATATTGTCGAAGTCAATGTTAGGGGTGAATGTCTTTGAGAGGATATGTTTTTGCAGCCACTCGATTTCAGACTTCTTGCTTTCTGGTGCGCTATCCCATGTCAGATATGAAGCGTACTTGGAAACGTCATCCACATTGTTGCCACGGATGCGTAATGTTTTGTTCTCGTCTCCCTTTTCGGGCATGTTCTTGATAATGTCCTCATGTATTAAGAACATTGGATCAGAGAAATAGTCGTTTGTGTCTGCGGTTCTTGATCCGATGTACTCTTCACGTTCTATCAGCGGCTCAACTCCCGACCACTCCTTTTCCTGCTGAAATAGAATCACTGGTATTTTGCCAATGAGGTTTTCTTCGGCTGTTACTTCCCACCCGGTCATAATACGCTTGCATCGATATATTACTTCTGGGGTAAAGATGTCGAAATGATATGTCGTACTTGTGCTGTCTTCCTTGACATAGTAGCCCCATGCGAACGACACAAGGTTCTCGTATATGTCCCAACGGGCATAAATCTCATCTCCTTTGCTCCGTGCCAATACTCGTATTTGCACATCGGGGTTCCCCTCGTCATTACGGAATACACGGAAAAGCATTGCAGACTGCGTTTCTGCCCCTGCAAGACGCTTGCATTGCCTAACCTTACTGTCGAACCGTGTGCGCTTGATGATGTCCTTAAACGCCTCGAATGCCTTGTCTCCAGCATCTCCTTGAAGCGTCCACTTGACTGGGCGGCCATAAATGAATACTACTGAAATCTCATTGATGTACTGGGGGTAATTCAAAGGTAACTTCCAACGCTTGACAATTCCCTTGCGCTGCCCCAACTTGTTGCGCACAATCTTGTCCTCACGCTTGTTGATGTCGTGCAAGCGTGTGTCATACTCCCTCATCGCTTCGGCTGTCATTTCTTCCCGTGATTGGAATAGCGATTTGACACGGGAAATATCCTTTGCCTTGATGAGGTCGTCAAACTCTTGGTTTCTGCCGACCACTGCATTCAGATAGTTGGCGAACATTTGAAAATAACTCATAGTCTTTCTTTTTTGTTTGATGTTGTTAAAACGGTATCAAGTCATCTACTTCCACATCATCAGCAAGTTCTGCTTCTTCGTTGTCAGAGAAGTAGTTAATAGCATAACCGAGCAAATCCACATATTCATCGTGAGCCTTTGAAGGGAAACCGCAAATCTCATCTATAAACTCATCATTCCATTCACCATCTACGATATAGACGCGCCCACACTCGACTTTCGGGGCAACTGCATGAAGACGCACGTCCTTTGGGTCTTTGGGTGTGGGTGTATAAGTCACGTTAAGGTCAGTGGAGACCTCAAGTTGTTGAACCACAGATTTGCCATTTGCCTTTGGCTCAACACGGAGCGTGCTCTGCCCACTGTCGTAGTCGTTGGCATAAAGGTAATCGGGTAGGAATTTCAGAAGGTCGGGAAACGACTTCCATACCTTCTTTGCGCAAACGATATAGATGTTGTTCTTTATCTTGCACGCTCCAATGATGCCCGATGGGTCATTGTCGGTCTTTTTCTTTTTTTCGTCATAGGCTGTATCGAGAAAGAAGTGCATAGTCTCACGAAAACGTAAGGCACGAAAATCGGCGAATGAAATTCGTCTGAACCACGTTTCTTTGATAATGTTACCACCATCTGCGGTAGGTGTCTGCATATACTGCCCGGCATAGCCCCTGCTGCCCAAATCTGTCTTGGCTTCATTCAGCACGTTTCTGTTCAGTCGTCTTGCATCTAACAGGCCATCCACATAGAACTGTCGTAGCGAAGATGGCTTCACGTCATCACAATCCTCAGCCGGCAAGCAAATGTGGCGTATGTTGTCGCCTTTCTTTTTCAACAGATAACCCGTAACATCATCCTCATGTAGTCTCTGCATAATAGTTACAACTGGAGTGTTGGCTTTATCCACCTTACGGCTTGATAGTGTCTTGGTGTGCTCGTTGGCTTGCACTCGCATTGATTCAGACTCAGCTTGCTTCGGGTTTACAGGATCGTCATTGATAATAACGTGTGCGTGAAAACCAGTAATCGTTGCGCCCGTAGAAGTAGCATAGCGATATCCAGTAGCAGTGTTCTCGTAGTTTTGTTTGCCCGATTTGTCCTTTCGTATCTGTATGTCGAAAAGCAACTGAAACTTGTCAGACTGAATAATGTCCTTTGACTTTGTAGCGTGCTCAATAGAAAGGCCGCCCGAATAAGAGTTTGTGATTATTCGGATGGTCGGGTCAAGTACCCACAACCACACTGGCCACATGATGGTAACGATGGTTGATTTGGTTGTGCCTGGTGGAATGTTCACGATAAGGTCATACGGCTTCGGCTCTCGGTTCACAATCGAAACCGAGAGCTTCTGCAACTCCTCACACAAGAACGGAATATGCCAGTTAAAGACTGGTGTCTCTTTGATTATAACGTCCCAAAACGTCTGCACAAAGAAAAAGAAGTCTTTTCTACATTTATCCGCTACAACTTGTAGAGCGAGACTCGTATAATCTATCCGTCGGATCATTCTTCTTTCTTGTTGATTATGTCAAGCCCAATACTGAGCAGCACGTCTCGCTGTTCGGGTGATAATTTAGACAGGTCAAGTTCAGAGCCTTTGAGTAGGTCTTTGCCGTCACGTCCCGTTATCTCGCTGCGCTCTGTGTAGCCACGGTCTTTCATCTGAGTCTTGGCATAAAAAATTATCATCGTTGTATCACCCTCTTTCATTTTTTTCAGTATAAGGCTTTCGGCAAAGTCCTTTTGCAGTTCCTTTACATCATCCGCCTTTTCCTTGAAGTCAGGATCCTCGTTGTAGTAGCGATAGTATGTCATGCGTGATATATTGCACGCACGGCACGCTGATGCAACGATACCGCTATTCTTGGAAAGTGCATCGAGAAGGTCTTCCTTCTCCTTGGCGACCCTCTCGTCAATTTTCTGTTTATCACGTTCTGCCATGTTTCTTGTCTCTGTTTTGAACGTCCCTATACAAGTCGCCTACAAGAATACGATAGTTGCGCTTCTTGGGGTCGCCTGCAAGCAGGGTTTGGTACAATTTCTGGTATGTCTTTACGGACGTGGCTTCGGTGCATCGAGCGTACACTTTCTTGCAGATTTCATAACCCGGATAATCGTCCGGGTTCTTGGCTGCTTTCTTCATTTCCTCAATGAACATAGCCTTGTAGTCCTTTCCCTTCTCCAAATCAAACTTATTGTCCTGCTTGGACGAACGGAACATATCTGTGTCGTGATAGAGCATTACAAGGTCTGCGTTCGGCTCCCGTCTCAGAATGCGCTGATACAAGTCTGGGTAAAACTCCAAAACCTTTGGAAGGCTCTTGATTGTGTCAATAGAGAAAAATTGCGATATGCGGAGCTTATTCAGTGCTACGCCTACTTTGTATAGGTAGATGTAGGTGATAGGAATTTGAAGCCCCGTACGCTGTATATAGAGCCAAATGTCTTTGTCTCGCCAATCGTAAATCGGATAGATGAATGTCGATTTCGTCATCGATGAAATCGCACTCCTGCGTTGCAGGCTTTCAGAGCATCGCAAACCAACCATCTGCGGTATGTCCTTGAAGATTTTCTCACCGAATACTTGGTAGCTCATTCCCATTCTGAAAGCCGTGTGATTGCGTATGGCAAACTTTGGCATTGGACGCACCCAAACACTTTCCTGCCCCGGCTCCCAACAAATAAAGCTCTCGTCATTCGCCAACTTGTTACAGCAGTTGTAGTGTTTGATGGGCAGACAAAACCAAAAAAACTTTGCGCCTAACGCCATAAACTTGCTTCTCCATTCAAGAACTAACTTCTCCACATCGGGATAGATGGCCTCTTCATCGAAGAACGTAATCATCAGTCGTGCAAACGATATGCCGTATTTCTGCATCGTCTTGATAACAATGTCAGCCATACAGATGCTATCCTTTCCGCCCGAGAAACTCATCGAGACGGTCTTGTTATTGCGGAACGCTTCAAGAACCCTGCGCTCTGCCGCTTCCACAACATTGCATTGTAAGTCTTTGATGTACATAAAGCGTCCCTCCTTACCCTCGTCTTAACACTTGTGCCTTGCTAAACTTTTGGTCTCCTCTTGATGTAACCAGTTTTAAGAATGTTTCCCGGTCAATCTTGGAAAGTCTGAAAATCTCCTCACGGCTCATGCCGAGTTTTTTTGAAATCTCGTCCACTTGCAATCCTTCATCGAGCAATTTCTTAACAATGTGCTCCATAGGCTCAAGCAAGTGAGTACCACGCGCACGATTGAAAGTAACGGTTCCTGCCATATCGTCCGTTGCATTCTCATGTGCAACAATCACAACTGGGATTTTGTTGCCGAGAAGCGTTTTCAACGGCTCACGCCCCGACACCATCCAGCGGTGGAAACCGTCAATAATGGTATAGTCGGGGCGAATCACGATAGGAAAGCAAAAACCATTGTTCAGAATACTCTCCGTGAGCAAGTCAAGGTTCTTCTTCAAAACCTTGTTAGGGTTGTAGTCGTTGGGCTTGACCAAATCACGGTCAACGATCTGCAAGTTTCGCAATGGTGCGAATAGGTCTTTGTCTTTCTTTGCCATAGGTGTTGATTTTTATTTGATTAAATGGTGATTTCTTTGCCACAATGCGGGCAAATCATTGTGCGGGCAGTCTGCATCCCACTTTCAATATCTTGCCGTTCTTCATCCTGGTCGTCTCGCTTCTCCTGCGGTATTTCGTCCACCTGCTTCTCGTTGCTCTGCGGTTTGGGGGCCGGTTGCGAGTAGTCCACGCCCATATTGTCCTTTACAGACTCGTTGATGATGGCATCGAGATAGTCAGTACCAAAGCCGATGATGTCAAGTTCCCCCACCTCACGGATGATATCCTCAATCTTGGTGAAGTCTACGTACGACATTGACTGAATCTTGTTGTCTTCAATAACGATTTTTAGCTTCTGTTTGTCTGTCAGACCACGCATGATGCGTACCTCCCCCTCTGTCTTTCCGAGGTGCTGTAAGGCAAGAACCTTGCCGTGGCCGCAAAGGATTTTGAAATCCTCGTCTACGATAATTGGGTAGTACTGCCCGTAGGTTTCCATGCTCTTTGCCATTGCGGCAATCTGTTCCTGCGGATGGATGTTAGGGTTCTTCTCATATGGAACGAGCTTTGCAAGTTCCACAATCTTTGTTTCGTGCTTTACTGCCATGATGTATTACTTTTTGTATTGATAAATTCTTTTGCCGATGCGATATAAGGTGCCGCATCTTTCACCATTTGCGGATTGATGTCCCATAGTTCCTGCCAACCGTTCTGTGTTGTGCCTACCCATTGACGAGCTGGCCACACTCCAGTTCCAACGATATAGCCGTTCTTCCAGTTGTATATGGGAGGGGTATTGTCGTTCAAGAAGTAGTGTATCACCGCCATAACGTCCTCGTGCTTCCAGTGTGCTATTGGTGAGAAGCGAGTAACGCCTTTTGCATCAGTATAGATGTTCCGCCCCTTACCACCAACATAATTTCCGTCTTGAAGTCTGCGACCCAAACATATGATGTCAAGGTGCTGCTCCTTGAAGTAGATGGCTTGTCCTCTGTGTTGCAGAATATGGAACCACTGCGCTGCATACTTGGAATCGGTGGGGAAGAGCATTTCGGGATGATCCGCAACATACTTGATGTCAAGTTTCGGGTTGTCCACGATTGTAAGTCCTTTCGGAGCATGAGCCTTGCACCATTCCACAAAGCCCGGATACTCAATCTTGGAAGCAGTGCATAACACGCATTTGTTAATTCCAGCACGCTCACATACGACTTGAAGGGCGAGACTATCCTTGCCACCGCTCCACGCATAAGCAACGTTCTTTCCTGCGGTCTTTGCCTTGATGTCTGAAACGGCATCAGCAACCAACCTCTCCGCTTCCTCACGGGAGATTAGTTGCTCGATGTTGTTCCACGCCTTGACAAAATCCTCGTTCTTGGACGATTGCTTTTTGCCTAAAACGTACTTTGCCATACTCAGTCGAATTGTAGTGCCATACCTATCTGAACGGACTTCGTGCCACCGTCATACTTCATCTGAAGCCAGTCTGTCGGGGTGACTTTCCAACGTGCGTTAGCAATGAAGCCCGGCTTTGTCCTGCATGAGTAACCTGCGTTCACGACAAACATACGGTGCGCCCATCCACCAACAAACTGCAATCTGTCCCCGTCACAGAACTTTTTGCCGTTATAAATGTTCTCCCATGTTCCATCAACCATAAAGCCAAGAGGGAGCTTGTATGTGGCAGATAGTGTATGTTTGTATAAGTTCGCCTTTGTGTCGTAGATGGAGCGAGAGAGAACATAGAACTTCTTTGCAATGTTCGCATTGAGCCACACCTGCGGAATGAACGCTTCTTTGTTGATGTTGTACTGCAAGACTGGTGTGATACTGAAATGATCCCCGATGTCCTGCTTGTAGCCCATAAAAGGCGCAATACTCACATCATTGCTGTTGTGGAGACTAACCGTAACTGGGAGCCATACACGGAACTTGGTAGGCTGAGTGATGCCATCGTATACCTGCGCACGGGCTTTCATGCCGAGCAGAATACTGAGGGCTGATAGAATGAGAATAATTCTGATACGATACTTCATGTTCTTTTGCGTTTTAAGATGATTAAATTACTTGTTGATGGTCTCTAATGTCTTTTGTGGTAAAAGGCGAGAAATCGCCCCGGACAAGCCAATGGTGAGCAGTGAGCCTGCCACAATCATAGGGACGTTTCCGTTGAGATTGCCAAATGCAAAGATTGGCAGACCGATTACGATACTTGCGAGAATACCGTAGAAGATACCCCTCTCTGTCATGTTCTTGCCGTTGATGGCGAATATGGTCGGGAGCATAACTGAACTGCGAAGCGTTCCATAGAACAAGAACAGGTATGTAATGGTAAGCCCAGGAATGTTCGCTACTGCTATTGCCAATACGCATACGATAACCATAACAATGCGAGCGATGTTGATAGAAGAGTAAGTCTTGCCGTTGATAGTTACGCTCTCCCCGTCAGCCTTGCCGTCTGAAAGTCTCATAACAACATCATGCCCGGCAACAGACGATACCGCACAGAAGATGCTATCCACGGTAGAAATCAGTCCTGCCAAAATCATAATGAAGAACAGATACAAGAACCAACGAGGTAAGAAAGCGATAACTGCGCCCACGTTTACGAGCTGCGTGTCTGCAATGTCAAGTCCTGCACCTGCTGCGAACAGACCGAAGCAAGCAAGCGATGTCGGCACGATACCGAAGATGAACGCTGCCGAAATCATTGTTCGCTTCACTTTGTCCTGCTTCACACAGAACACTCTCTGCCAAAACATCTGGTCGCCAAACGTGCCCGAAAGCAGACCGATTGTGGTAGGCAGGCCAAACGACAACATTACAGCGATACCAGTTGTGTCGAACAAGTGGCTATAATCGCCAGTGATACCACCAAGACCATGAATAAGGGTGCCGAGTCCCACATTAGCGGTCATAATAGGCAGACCGAGCAGCAAAACAATAGCAATAAATCCCATCTTTGCAAAGTCTGTAATAACAGAACCACGTATGCCGTTTGTCATTGAGTAGCACAAAGGGATGATGGACAAAATAAGTGTCGTGGTGAAAAAAGGAAGCCCCGTAATCTTATGAAATATTGTTGCCCCTGCGAGCAACTGCACAGCGAGCGAACAAATCTGCAACCCGAAACTTTCCACAAGGAACATATTGTGCGCCCTCTTGCTATACTTCTCTCTGATGTAGTCGCTGAATGTCCAACCAACGGGACGGATTGTGCGCATTTTGTTTGCGAAGAACGCAAATAAAATCATCGTAAGAATGTTCGGCACAACGAACCAAAACATTCCTGCGAGCCCTTGTGTGTATGCTTTCTCTGCCGCTGTGAACATGGATGGTGCCCATACCCATGTCGCCGCCATAGAGAATGCTGTTAATAACCATGGAGCAGAATGCCCTGCTGCCAAAAACTCTTCTTTTGTCTGTAGCCTTTTTCTCAGACAAAGCACGATGAATACTGTCACTGCAAAAAAGATAGCAATAAGCATCCATCCATCAAACTGTGTTAAAATCTGCATAATAAATTTTTGATTGATGTAACATTTGTTATTTCGTATGCAAAGGTAATCACAATGCGCCTAACAAGCGCACTTTTGCGCCGCAAAATTTACTCATTTATCCCAAATAAGCCGTAACCACCTTGATAAATTGTTCCAAGCTGCGCACGATAACGTACTTGTTGCCACACGCCGCCGCTATCGCTTCCCACTCTCTCTGCCGTTCAGACTGCTTGCCCGTTGCGGTCTTAAACTCAATACAGAGCGAGCCATATCCTCGTCTTGAAACAAGCAGTATCATGTCTGCAACACCAGGCGTTACGCCCTCCGCTTTCATTATGCTTGCTTCAAACTTTCCTCGCTGCCCTCCATTAGGCACAGCAAACAGAAGCGGTGCAAACTGGCGGTACTGATAATCGAACCACCGCTTGCACGCTATCTGTATTTTGCTTTCGATATGTCTCATGTTATCAGAATGGCAAATCAGGCTCTCTTGGCTGCGTAGGATATTGAGGTGTCTGCAGACCCGTATATGGGGATTGTCGCTGTTGAGTTTGTACCGTTGATTTGCTATCCAACATTTCAAGCGATTCAGCGTTAATCTCCATGATTGAGCGTTTCACCCCATTTCTGTCTTCATACTGCCTGGTTCTCATTTTGCCCTCGATGAAAACCTTTGCCCCTTTTCTAAGATACGCTTTCACCACATCTGCGATACGCCCGAAACAGACGATGTTATGCCACTCCGTTCTGTCTGGTATCTGCGTTCCGTTCTTGGCTGTATAGCCTTTTTCTGTTGTTGCCACACAGAATGAAGCAACAGTGCCACGGCCATTATCTAAGACCGTGATTTTCGGGTCTTGTCCGATATAGCCAATTACTTGTGCCTTGTTTAACATGCTCTTGTCTTTATTTGTTGTTTGTCTGTCATGCCCGTATTTCTTCTTATTAGAAGAATATAAATATATTATATACTTACTATCTATCTACCGAATAACTAAGTAGAGTATCGGAATGGCGTGAAGTGAATTATTATCCCTTGAAAAAGGGTAGCGTTATACGATCCATTCCCAAAGAAATAGTCCACGAAATCAGACCACGCTAAGCCATCATGCTCTGCAAGTGCTTTCACATCTGCGAACGGCTTTCCGTTTATCACCGCTCTAACGTTGCCAGTGTCGGGGTCATACGACATTGATATTCGTTCATAGCCCACATCTGACAGCGAGACTATCTCTTCTTGCGGAGAGCGATACGGAACACCCATCCACTGTCTGAGCGATACGATATGGGTGCCACTGATGACTTTATCAAGATTGTGTTTCCATCTTTCGTAGCCAGTACGTATAGTGTGTATCTTCTTGCCGTTCTTGATACTCCGTAGGAAGAATGTTTTTACCCCTGCACGCTTGTGCGTGCGGGGGAATGTCTTAGATAAACTTATGATAACTCTTTTCTTCATCTGAAAATCACTTTATCTGTTGGTTTGTTATCTTCCGCTTTAACGAAATTGACACACCCATTACTTGGCAGT
>CAYSJX010000002.1:0-39084 GCA_964431445.1 uncultured Oscillospiraceae bacterium
GCGGTCTCAGACCGCCGCCGATGACCGTCTGCGGTCTCAGACCGCCGCCGATGACCGTCTGCGGTCTCAGACCGCCGCCGATGACCGTCTGCGGTCTCAGACCGCCGCCGATGACCGTCTGCGGTCTCAGACCGCCGCCGATGACCGTCTGCGGTCTCAGACCGCCGCCGATGACTGTCTGCGGCGACACGCCGCCGACTATTCGAGCTCGACCTTGACGGACTTGCCGGTAGCCATGGACTCGTTGCAAGCCATGGTGAAGGCTACGGACTTGAACGCATCCGCATAGGGCGAACGGATCTTGCTTCCGTCACCGGAGATGACAGCCTCAATGAAGGTGCGGTCGCAGAGGATACCCGCATCGCCGTCCTGACGGTATACGACAGAATCGCCGCCGGCAGACAGTGCGCCGTCTCCCTTTACGATGAAGCCTTCCTTATCCTCGGTGGGCTCTGCCGGCTTCTCACCGTATATCTTGAGAGTGTCGAGTATCTTCAATTCGGCTCTCTTATCCTTCGCGGAGAAGATGACCTTGGAATCGTGGCTGTTGCCGGAGGTAGCGTAGTCACCGGTGGACATTACGCCGAGTGCGCCGCTCTTGAATCTGATGATGGTGGTGGAAAGGTCCTCGGTATTGTAGTCGGGGATATCCTTCATGAAGCCGCGAGTACCGTAGGTGCATACCTCCTCGGGTTCGCCGAGAACGTAACGGATGATGTCGAACTGGTGGATGGTCTGCTCGACGATCTGACCGCCGGAGAGATCCTTGTCACGCCACCAGAACACGCCGGGCATACCGCCGATACGGGAGGCGTCAACAAAGACGATCTCGTTCTCACGGCAGAACTTTACGTTCGGCTCGACAAGGTTGGAGTAACGGCACTGGAAGCCGGAGGCGGTGATGAGGTTCTTTTCGGCTGCCGCATCACGGATCCTACGTGCGAGGTCGAGGTCGAGCGCGAGCGGCTTTTCAACGAAGAAAGGTATACCGCGACGGATGGTCTCGAATTCGATCTCACCGTGGCAGTACGGCGGAATGCAGATGAATACCATATCGGGCTGTACCTCGTCGTACATCTCACGATAGTCGGTATACGCCTTACCGCTTCCTGCCTTTGCAACGAAGGACTCGGCACGTTCGGGAATGAGATCGCAGAAGCCGGCAAGCTCTACGATGTCGGTAAAGCCGAGAAAGTGACCGAGGTGGTACTGACCTATACCGCCGCAGCCGATCATAGCGAGTTTTTTCATGATATTGCTCCTTTATGTAAAGAAATTTTGTAGTCCGTTATCTAGGGCGTGTTTGAAAAAAGTCAATATGCACAGATAGCGGAGCTTTTTGCGCTATACTTCAGAATTTCCCCTTGAAATACGGGCGTATTCCTGCGGAAAAATTCTTCGTCTATCACAAAGATCTCTCGCTCCTGTACATATCTCCTTATTTTTCAAACAACGCCTATTCTGCGTAGGAGGCGATCTCCGCGATCTCGGAGGAGACCTTCTTATAGTAATCGGGGAACGACATATCGGGGTCTGCCTTGAAGACCTCACCTGTCAGGTAGCCGTCAAAGCCTGCTCTCTTGAGTGCCGGTATGATGGCACGCCAGTTCGCGCTTCCGTGGGTGATATCCTCCCATGTACCGCCGGAGTTGAGTCCGCCGGCTCTCTTATAGTCCTTTACGTGGACGTAGCCGATACGACTGCCGAGTATCTCGACCCAATATTCGGATACGGAGAAGGCAAGCATATTACCTGTGTCAAGGTACGCGCCGATCTTCGGAGAGCCGATCTCGTCTATGAAGGAGACCATATCGTAGGGGGAGAGGAAGAAGCCGTTCCAGACGTTCTCCGCACCAACGAAGATACCCGATGCCTCGATCTCGTCCTTCATGGACTTCATGTACTCTATCGCGTTCCTGCGGATCGTGGCGAGGGTGTTATGCTCGTCCATGCCGCCCGGGGCAACGAGGATACCGCCCGCACCAAGCTCGGTCGCTGCCTCGATCTGCTTACGCATGAGTGTACGTGCATCGTCCCAAAGCTCGGGATGTCCCATCTTCGGCCCCCAAAGTGAAGCGGATATGCTGACTACGGGGAGAGAGTACTTTTCGGACAGAGCGCGGATGGCGGCAAACTCCTCCTTTGTCGTGGAGAGGGTGATGGAGTGCGCGCCGGCGGTATCAACGTTCAATTCGATACCGTCAAAGCCGGCTGCGGAAACTGCCGCGAAGGTCTGCTCGAAATCAAGTGAACCTTCGACTGTCCATGCGTTTAACGATTTTTTCATATTCGTCTCCTTTTCTGCGTTTTCTTTATGGAAAATGTTAAAAAAGTTTGAAATCGGAAGGAATGTCTTGACCTTTTCGTAATTTAGTATATACTAATTAAAGAGACACTGCAATGCACGAATCAATCGTTTTTATGGACAAATCGCCTGTTATGATGGGGAGGGAGGTTTCCGACGAGATGGAGGATCAAGCCTATTATCGCTACGGTATAATTCAGCCGAGGGATGCGGACTGCTGTGACGAGGCGGTGCCGCTCCTCGTGAACTGTGCCGGCTATGTATCGATGGAGCGCGTTTTTTGGACGAGCGGCTGTCGTCACGACTATTATCTTCAGATACTGGACACAGGTGAGCTGATGTGTGAGAATGACGGTGTCGTGATGCACCCGGGAGAGTTTATCGTGCATCCCCCCGAGAGGGCATACGGCTACGGTGTGACAGACGCCTGCGATATGGGGTACTACTGGGCGCACTTCACGGGCAGTCATGCCGCACTGCTGCTCGAAAGCTGTGGTATAGTCCCGGGGAGGATATACCGCTCGGGAGACGAGCTGTCGGCGACTGTGCGGCGTGGGTTCGTAGAGATATTCCACGAATTCCTGATGCACGGCTGCGGCTACGAGGAGCTTTGTGCGGCAAAGCTGACGGAGCTTCTCGTTGAGCTCGGACGTTCGGTCAGCGGTGGCTGTCGCATGGGACGGTTCAGCGGTCTCATCGAGTACATACACCGTCACTACACGGAGGAGCTTTGTATAGCGGAGCTTGCGGAGTCGGAGCATCTCAGTGTCAGCAGATTTCGTGAGCTGTTCCGTCGGACGTTCGGCTGTGCGCCCTCGGAATACATAATCGGACTTCGTATCCGTCACGCCTGCGATCTGCTCTCGACGACGGATCTGTCGATCTCGGAGATCGCGGAGCTATGCGGCTACGGTGACGAGCTGTATTTCATGCGCCTGTTCCGAAAAAAGCTCGGCTGCTCGGCTCGTGCGTACCGTATGGAGCATAATTCGGCGGATATCGGGAGAGATACGTGATCGAATATCACATACTATCATATATGTGTATCTGTTTTGGGAGGAAAGAATGAAGCTTTTACATACGTCAGACCTACACATAGGTCTGCGGCTCTGCGAATACTCGATGCTCGAGGATTGCAGACACATACTGTCGGAGATATCGGAGCTTGCGGTCTCGGAGGGCTGTGCCGCCGTCATACTTGCCGGAGACCTGTACGACCGTTCCGCACCGTCTGCGGAGGCGGTCGCCGTGCTTGACGGCTTTATATCGGACTTGGCGGCGCACGGTATCGCGGTGCTGGCAGTCTCGGGAAATCACGATTCGCCCGAGCGTGTGGCGTATCTTTCGTCTGTGGCACGCTCGGCGGGGGTATATTTTTCGCCGGTCTATGACGGCGGCTGTGAATGCGTGACACTTTCGGACGAATACGGCTCGATAGACGTATGGCTCCTGCCGTTCGTTCGACCTGTACAGGCACGTCTGCTCTGCGACGGCTTCGAGGGTGACACGTTCGCCGAAGCGGTCGGGCATATAGTGTCCGCACTGCCTCTTGACGAGACGAGGCGAAACGTCATGGTGACACATCAGTTCGTGATCGGCGGTACGGTCGCGGAGGAGGATGTCGGAGGTGTCGGCTTCGTGCCGTCATCGGTCTTCGACCGCTTTGACTATGTTGCGCTCGGGCATCTGCACAATGCTCACGCGGTCGGGAAGGTATGTCGATATTCGGGTTCGCCTCTGCGGTATTCGTTCGGTGAGATAAATGACGAAAAGAGCGTTTGTACAGTCGAGCTTTTCGAAAAGGGACGTGTGGAGGTCGTGTGTCATCCGCTCCATCCGATACGTGAGCTTCGCGAGGTGCGCGGCACGTATGACGAGGTGGTGCATGAGGGTCTGCACGATCCGCGCCGTGAGGACTATATACGTGTCGTTCTGACAGATGAAGAGGATGTGGTCGATGCGATGGCGAAGCTGCGCTCTGTATATCCGAACCTTATGCGTATCGTGTACGACAATGCAAGAACAAGAGAATATCGTGTCGCGGAGGTCGGGACGTATGACACGGAGGAGGAGCTGTCACCGGAGTCGGTCTTTGCGGAGCTTTTCGAGCTACAGAACAACGTACCGCCGAGTGAGGAGCTGTCGGCGGTGGTACGCGGAATATTTGAAAGGTGCGCGGAAACGGAGGAGGGAAGATGAAGCCTGTAAAGCTGACGATGAATGCGTTCGGACCGTATGCCGGACGGGTCGAGCTATCCCTTGAGCAGCTATGCTCGGGTGGGCTGTACCTGATCTGCGGTGACACGGGTTCGGGTAAGACCATGATATTTGATGCGATGACCTACGCGCTCTACGGTGAGGCGAGCGGAAATATGCGTGAAGCCGCGATGCTTCGAAGCAAGTACGCGGAGCGTGACGAATACACGTTCGTTGAGCTTGAGTTCGAGCTTGCCGGTGCGCGGTACACCGTGCATCGTAAGCTCGGACGTGAGAGGGTCAAAAAGGGGGAGCTCGTGCTTGAAAAGTCCTCGGATGCGTGGCTCCTCTACCCCGACGGTCACACCGTCGCAAAGCAGAAGGATGTGACTGCCGCGATATGCACGCTCACGGGGCTTGACCGTAACCAGTTCCGTCGGACGGTCATGATCGCGCAGGGAGAATTCCGTGAGCTTTTGAACGCACGTACAGAGGAGCGCACGGTCATACTCCGAAACATATTCGGAACAGACCTTTACGACAGGTTCTCGAAGACTGCCTCGAGCCTTGCTTCGGAGGAGCGTGTGCGTGTCGAGCGACTGCGAGAGGAGCTTGACGGACGGAAGCGTCTCTTTGACACGGGCGGTGACACGGAGCTTGCGGAGAAGCTCTCGACCATCTCTTGCAGTGCGGAGCTTGAAGGTATACTTCGTGGATCGATACGGAGCGCGGAGGAGGAATGCAGGGAGCTTTCCGAAAGATGTGAGGTGCTTCGTGCGGAGGACGACCGACTTCGTCATATGCTTGCACGTGCGGAGGCAGATCGCGAGACGGAGGGACGTCTCGAAAGGGCGCGTCTCGAGCTTGACGGTGCAAGGGTAGAGCTTACGGAAGCGGAGGCGAGGTGTGCCGAGGTGGTCGGCAGTCGAGCGGAGGCGGTACGTCTGCGTGAGAGGGCGGCGGCGATACGTTCGCGGAGCGAGGAATACGGTGAACGTGAGTCTCTTCGCTCGTCCCTTGCGGTAGATGAGGAGGAGCTGAAAAAATGCACTGTCGAGCGTGAGCGGCACGAGCGGCGTTTGGTGCGTACCGAGGAGGAGATAGAGAACGTCTCGAAGCTTCTTGAGATCGCGAGGAATGAAGCTGCCGGTGAGGAGCATTGGCAGGCGGAGGTACGTCTGATCGATGAGGAGGAGCGGAGGATCGGTCAGCTGCTCGAGCGTATCGCACGCTATGACGAGGTATATCCGAAATTCAAGAGGGAGAGCGAACGATACGTCAGGCTTCGCGAGGAGAACGCACGCTTACAGGGGATGTATTCGGAATGGACGAGGCTCTACTTTGATGGACTTGCCGGAGTCCTTTCGGCAGAGCTGAAGGAGGGTGAGCCGTGTCCGGTCTGCGGCTCGACCGAGCATCCGTCACCGGCGGTCGCGGTCGGTGAGAGTGCCGGTGTGACCAAGGCAAAGCTTGCGAAGCTCCGTGCGGAAAAGGATAACGCGGAGCGTACCTATGGCGAATGTGCGGAGTCGGTCGGAGCTTTGCGCGGCACTCTCGGTCAGCTCGAGGAGCAGCTCCTCGGCAAGGCGGCGGACGATGAGGGTGAGTCGATACGGAAGCGGCGTGACGAGCTGTCAAGGGAGAGGCGTGAGGTCGCGGAGCGCGGCAGGAACGCACGTGAACGTCTTGAAGCGGCAGTCGGTGCAAAAAAGGCACTTCTTGAGCTTTCGAAAAAGTCGGAGCGGTATCTGACGGCACTTGAAAAGGAGAGGGAAGCGGGTGCGGAGCTTGAACGGAGGTCTGAGGCGTTATCGACCTCGAACGAGGCTCGGCGTGAGCGTATCGCGCTCCTTGACGGACGTCTGCCCTATGGCAGTCTGGAGGAGATGCAGAATGAAGCGGAGGGCCTGATACGTCGGGCGAAGGAGCTTGAGGAGAAAGCGGAGCTTTCGATAAAGAGGAGCAACGAGGCGGCGGCTCGGGTGAAGTCGTGTCAGGCGACGTGCGACACTCTCGGCGGTCAGCTCGTTGACAGCTATGCAGGTCGCTACGAGGAGCTTCTTTCGTCCTCGAAGGAGAGCACGGCACGTCTTGCGGAGACGGAGAGGTCTCACATAAAGAAGACGGAGCTTCTGTCGGCAGGACGTTTGGCGGCGGAGCAGATCGTTCAGTCTGCCTCTCATCTCGAGGAAGCGGAGGGGCGGCTCGGGCTATACGTTCAGATCGCGGACACGGCGAACGGAAACGTGCGCGGCAAGGAGCGGATAATGCTCGAGACGTTCTGGCAGCTTCGGCTGTTCGAGCGTATCGTGCGCCGTGCGAACGTGCGCCTCATGCGTATGACGGAGGGGCGGTACGAGCTTCTTCGCCGTGCCGGGTCGGGAGACCTACGCAGTAAGAGCGGACTTGAGCTTGACATATGCGATCACTGGAACGGAAGCATCCGCAGTGTACAGACGTTGTCGGGCGGTGAGTCGTTCACGGCATCACTCGCGCTCGCGCTTGCGTTATCGGATGAGACGGAGTCGGAGGCGGGCGGTGTGAAGATCGATGCGATGTTCATCGACGAGGGCTTCGGCTCGCTCGACGACGGTGCGCTCGATATGGCACTGACGGTGCTTGAGTCGCAGTCTGTTGCGGGACGCTCGGTCGGCGTGATCTCGCACGTATCGGGCTTGAAGGAACGCATACCGCGCCGTATCGTGGTCACTCGCTCCGGCGGCATCAGCAGTGTGGAAGTCGTCGGCTGAGGGTGGAGAATAGAGTGAGGAGTGTGGAGCAGTGAGGATCGTCATCGACCCGTCACCGTTCCACACTCCTCATGTATGCTTGAAAAAACGTATGCGGTGTGCTGTTTTATTTATGGTAGATAGAGTACTGTACTGTCGGAGCGTTGCTTATTTTTGCTCTCGCTCCCTCACTTCCGTCTCAAAACTATCGAGATGAAATTCAAGTATCTGCCGCCGCCTGCCTCCATCGTTCTGCGGTCTCCGGCGGCATACTCGTTATCCTGCTTCAGCCAGTCAGCCCAGACCTCCTCGTTGCTCTCCATCTCCTTTACGGAGATGACCTCCGCACCGGAGCATTGCCGCACGATGTCCGTCCAATACCGCACATCATGGATATAGTCGAGCTGCTCGGGCGTCCATGACAGCAGCAGCTCCTTTGGCAGAGCCTCGTGGAGATCCCTTTTCATGCCGGGTACTGCGATATATACATATCCTCCGTGCTTGACGAACGGAAGCAGCTTGTCGTCAAGATACCGCTCGTCACGTCCGAAATAATTATACGAGTCCGTGCTTATGACCGCATCGAAGAATTCCTCGGCGAACGGCAGAGCCGTTGCATCGGCTCTTACCGGAATTATCCTGCTGTGGTCAAGCCCCATCTCATCGAAGAACCTACGGTTCTCGTCGGGGTCGCTCCACAGATCGGCGGCGTACACGGTAAAGCCGTATTCCCTTGCGAGAAATACGCTCGTCAGTCCCTGACCGCTCCCAAGGTCGCAGACGACCGCACCCTCGGGGATCGCGGCATCGAGCAATAATTCTTCCGTCAATTTAACGGGGTTCGGACCCATTATCTTCCTCTGTAATTCGGGAGCATCGTAGCCTTCACTTTTGATGTACTTCATTTCGTTCCTCCGATATGTTATTCGTATTTTGTCTGATAAAGCCTTCGAGATGGTCTTCAAGGAGTCGTGACAGCTCTGACCTATCCTCCGCTGTGTCTGCCGCGTTTATCAGCAAGTACAGTGGTGCGTAAAATTCAAGTGCGAGCTGCTTCGGGTCTGCCTTTGCAAGCTGTCCCCTCGACATCATTTCGCGGAATATATCACTCATATATTCGACAGGTCCGACAGTGATACAGCTTTCGTAGAGCTTCGCCATCTCGGCATTTCTGTATCGCTCCAACGACAGCATCCTTCGAAAATTCGAGGCAAATTCGTCATTCGTCCAAAAATCGTACTGCGCTGTCGCAAAGCTTTTTACGCTGTCCATAGATACCCTCGTATAAGCCGCCGAGTCCGCTTCGTAGCTTTCCTCGGGTACCTCATGCTCCCGTGAACGCTCGGCATCGAGCCGATACATCCGCTCTACGATGCTGTCGAAAATATCGCGCTTGTTTTTATAGTGCTTATACAATGCGCCCTTCGTCATCCCGAGCTCACCTGCGATCATGCTCACCGAAACTGCCTCGTAGCCGTTCTTGGCAAACGCCCGAAGCGCGGTCATCAATATCCTTTCCTTTGTGTCGCTCATCAAAGTCCTCCCATGCACATCAAATAGGTAAACGTTCGTTCACCTATTTGATATTATAGTGAACGAGCGTTTACTTGTCAATAGCTTTTTGAAATTCTTCTACGTTCTGTGGGAGATCACACCTTAAAATACAGCATTACCTCATCGTTCGTTCCGGCGGCAGCAAGCCACCCGCGACCTGCGACAAATAAATTAGAAAAAAATCGTAAATGTCAAGAGTAAATGCGAAAAAAAGTTATAAATTTTATTTTTTACCCCCGAAAATGGCAGAAATGTACTCTGAAAACGCTCTTTCGGATGTGGAATAGCCGAAAATCTTCCGGGGATAGTTGTTTATCCACGTTTCAATAGCGGAAATGTCCTGTTCTGATACGCCGTCAAATTCCTTGCCCTTTGGAATGTGGCGGCGTATCATTTTGTTTTGATTTTCGTTTGAACCTCTCTCATACGAACTATACGGGTGGCAATAATACAGAGTGGTTCTGTTCCGCTTCCCATATACCGAGCGTTCAATGCCGATACAGTCAGCGAATTCCGAACCATTATCAACGGTGATGCTTTTGAATACTTCCTTGAACCGTTTTCCGTATTTTCTTTCAAGCAGATCAAGCGTTTTCACAACGCTTTCGGCGGTACCGTCTGCCATTTTGCGGATGATTTCTTCACGGGTAAGTCGTTCCGTCAGAACCAATAAACAACTGCGTTCACCGCCACGCTTGCCCTTCACAGTGTCCATTTCCCAATGTCCGAAAGTGTTCCGTTCTGCAACCTCTTTCGGGCGGGTTTCTATGCTCTTTCCCTTTGGTGCGCGTTTCTGTTCTACTTTGTTATATTCGCGTTTCTTGTCTCTCTTTACAGGAAGGTTTTTGTTCGTGAGATTCAGAAATACCCCTTTATCAATGTAACTGTATAGGGTTGTTGTGCAGATCGTAACCGAAAATTGCTTGCCTTCCAATTCGATTTGCGCAAGCGCAGCGGCAGGGGAATAATTATCGTCGATAATCTTCTTTTCTATGAAATCGGCAAGGTCGTTGTCATTTCCGATTTTCAGCGGCGCACCTTTGGCGGTGAGGTTGAAGCGGTACTTTTCTTCTGCTTTTTCCGGGCTGTAACGCATTTCCGTGGTATAGTCCGTATTCAAATGTTCATAGCGTCCCCGTTTCATTTCCCTGTAAACGGTGCTGATATGTACGCCCAATTCGTCCGCTATTACACCGGGTTTCATTCCGGCTTTCAGAAATGCTTCCATCTGAAGGCGGTTGTTCCATGTTAAATGCGTGAAATGTCTCATATACCCTCCCAATACAAAACGGCACCCGCGCTGAAACGGGTGCCTTTCTGATAATCGTTACTTGTCGAGGTCTGAATAAATCAAGCCGGTTATATACTCGCTTACACTCATTCCCTTAGAAACTGCTTTCTGTTTAATAATATCTTTATCGCCTTTTTTAACCACAATTTCAATTCTGTCGTATGTCTTGCTGTTGTAGCGGTTTTTTACCGCCGCAGAAGTGCGCGTTTTTCGCTGTGTAACGGTGTCCATGATCGTGAACCTCCTGTTTTTCTTTGATTATATCATACTTCCGTAAGTATGTCAAGTATATACACGAAAAAAGAGCTGCAACACGCGCAACTCTTAAATATTATTCCCCTAATAACCATTCAATGCTTACCTTCAGGGCTTTGGCGAATGCCGGAAGTTCATAATCCGCAATAAAGCGAGTGCCGATTTCCACCCGGCTTATACTGTCCCTCTCAATGATGATACCTTGCACTTGCATCCGGGCGGCAAGGTCGGCTTGTGACATTCTCTGCTTGACCCATGCTTCCCGAATTCGTTCACCGCAAATGTTCTTTTTGCCGTTGTAGTCGTAAATTTTCATATATTTACCACCTGATTGTGTAAAAGTTCAGCAGTATTCTTGACTTTAACATACTTTTCACATATAATTGTGTTAAAGTTCAGCAGTGATGAATTTTTAACAAAAGAAAGGATGTTTTGAAATGAAAAAAGGAAAAAAGGTCGCAATTACGGCGGCTTCGCTGGCTGCATTATCCTTATTCGGCGGATTGGTTTCAAACGATAGCGAACCTGACGAATCCACTGAACCGGAGTACAACATAACCGAATTGGCATTCTCATCCGAAAAAGATGTGGAATTAAAAGCTGGCAGGGATGATTCAGGTTATGTTCTTGCTTCCGTCCGTGATCGTGACGAATTTACGCCGGAAGATGTAATCTTTGTAAGCGAGAATGAAGAAGTTGCAACAATAGAATACACCCACGACGCGCTGACAGTGTATCTATATTATGATATTACGGGCATCGGTGACGGCGAAACGTATGTCTACGCAAAAGCGGCGGAAGGTGACGCGGTATCAGAGAAAATCCGCGTCGTGGTCGAGGGCGGAAATGTAACTGCGGAAGTTCCTGCTTCTGAACCGGAAACCGAGCCGGAAGAAACACCGGAACCCAAACAGACAGAACCTTTAGAACCCGAACAGACAGAACCAGCACCGGAAACAGAACCTCCCGCAGAACCGGCAGCCCCGGAAGTCACCGAAACAGAACCGGAAACTATTCTGAAACTTGTTTCTGTGACCTCGCCTGTCAGCAGGAACGAAAACGCCACTTTGACTATTATCGGCAAGCCGAACACCGAATATAAAATCAGCGTGTATTATTCCACGTCCGCCAGCACCGCAAGCGGACTGGAAAAGAAAACGTCTGACGCGGACGGAAATGTATCGTGGACGTGGAAGGTGGGCGGAAAAACAAACGCCGGTGAACATAGAATCGTAATCAGCGGCGGTGATGAGAAAATCGAAACCACATTCACAACAACGGAGGGTTGATATGTTTTTGAGTTTTTCCAAAACACTAAAGAAAATGAGCGGTTTCCGCATTGGAACGCACGTCCGCTTGAAAGGCTGGTCGTTGCTTGTATTCGGAATCTTCATTCTCATGTTTTACATAATGTATTGGTCGGTAGTGGCATCTTTATGGATGATATACGGAATATGCTATTTATGCTATCTGCCCTTCAAACTGATATTCAAGCGCAAGAATAAAACCGAATCAGTCAGCAAAGAACCTGAACCCATCAAGAACCCCGTATATTACGCAACCGGCGGAACCTCATACCACAAGAAGCGCAGTTGCGTTGGCAGTGAAACGGTTCGTGTGGTTTCGCTCAGTACGGCGGAGGGTGTGCTGGGTCTGCATCCCTGCGGACGGTGCTGTAAAAAGTGACACGAAAACGGCGAATGTAACGAAACACTCGCCGTTTTCTTATTCCTGTATACTGTCATGTCCCCGCGCCGGGAGGTTCACCTTATTCGGCTTCCTCCTCACCGGTGGTATCGCTATGCGTTTCTGCTTCTTTCGGTGTAGCTTTTCCGGCGGCGTTCTGAATGTCATCGGGTTCGCCGGTGCTGGTTTCGGGGATGGAAGTGGGCGGCAGTTCGGTGGTTCCGGATGTATTGCCACCGGTTTCTGTGCCGCTGTCCTGCCAAATCATACGCGCAATGTCCACACCGGCTTCACCGAATATGTACACACACAACGCAATCACGCCGTTTCTGATAAGGCTGACGGCATCGGGCGGAATATCGTCCTTGAAAATTGCCACAAGAATGGTTGCGGCGAATGCGGCAATAGCAGCCCACAGTTTCCGGGAAGAAAGTTTCGTTTTCAGGTCTGTTTTCATGGTGTCCTCCTGTTAAAAATCTCTTTGAATTTGTTCGCCCGTCTGATAGCTTCCATACTGCGCACGGGCGATTTTTTCTTTTTTGCTGTTATCGAAATAACAGGCAAGAACGATGGTGACGGACGCTTCCACAAATCCCACGATAGCAGTCACATAAGGAAGTGCGCCCGTGAATCCGCTGGTGATTGCCAGCTCCGCAAGGTACAGACAGCGGTACACAACATAAATAGCCAGCGGAAACATGAAAATAGAAAAGAGGGTTGTCAGGATTTTGGAATACTGCGTGTACCGGCGTTCCTTCAGCGTACAGACTTCACCGACACGGCATTCCTGCGGATTCCGGTTCTTATCCATATTTACCTCCCCTGTGCGTTCATTGCCCGATAGATGAACACAAGCATCTGTTCACGGGTGCAGGGTTCGCGCAGCATCAGATTTCCGTTTCCGTCACCGAAAATAATGCCGTTCTGAACCGCCCATTCAACCGCGTCTTTTGCCCATTCCTGCGGTTCGCTGTCAAGCTGTTCGGTGCGTTCGGGAGTTTCGTTTTTCTGCATTTCATTTTCCTCTCTTTCAATGGTTTTATTCCCGAGAAGGTACGGTAAGCCGTCAATCGGTTCGCCGTCCTTTTCAAGCTGAAAATGCAAGTGAACACCGGTGGAATTGCCGGTTGTTCCCATGTTGCCGATGATTTCTCCAGCTTCGATGAAATCCCCGGGGAATACCACAATGCTGCCATGACGAAGGTGGAAATATTTCGTCACCCAGCCGCCGCCGTGGTCGATGATAACATAGTTTCCTGCGCTGTTGGCAGCGTTTCCGGTGTCGATGCCCGGAACGGTATCTTTTATTGCTGTAACCTTCCCGGCGGCAAAAGCGGTGATTGTGGCAATGTTGCTGTAGCCTGTCCAACGGGTGATGTCTGTACCTTTGTGACCTTCACCTTTCCCGCTGATGGGGTGAATGCGCCAGCCGAAGGGGGAAGTCACATTGATACCGCCCGATTCCATGAACACCGGGCATTTTACGTTATACACACTCATGATTTTATATCCTCCTATTCTGTCGGCAGTTCCATGACTTCATCATAAAGCCGGGTTGCCACGTCGTTGCCCCCCAGCGCGTGATATGCTGTGTATGCACGTCGGAGGGCTTCTTTTGCGTAAATCGGGCAGTGTCTGCGCTCCATATATTTATCATGATTCCGGATGATTTCGGCGCGTAGTAAACACTGTACACCGGTTTCAAGGGCGGTTTTGCACTTGCGGCGCATTTTTATGTAAGTGATGCAGCCGGTAGCAACGCCACCGCAAATAAACGGGATTGCCCATTTCAGAACAGTTTCAAACACGTTCATTCCGCCACCTCCACACGTTCCCAGCCGTCAGGATGTTCCGCCGGTGTCCATGTGTTAGGTGTTAGCAGAACGGAGCAATACAGAACGCCACACCACCAGCCCTGTTCATTCTCGCTGAACGCAAGCCCGGCGGTAATGACGGCAGGAATAATTCTGATACCGTCTTTGTAAAGAATATCTTCCCATAAATCCCGCGCCTTTGCCGGGGTATTGGCTTCCGTGTCCCACAAAGTCACCGCCGCGCGTTTCACTGGTGCCGCCGCATCTTCGGGGAAATAATACCGTTTTCCGGCTTCGATGGCAGAACCGTCCAGCTTCATGACAGGAAGCAGTTCGGCAATTTCGGAAGCCGTTTTATCGTCCACGGCAGAAGCGGCTTTTTCGATAAGCGGGGCTTTGCGCTGTTCCTCCGCTTCCGCCTGTCGCAGTTCGCCATGAATGCGTTCTTTTTCTTTTTCCAGAACCGCATTTTCTTCGGCACGGTTCCGGATGTACTTGCTTAATTTCATGTTGCCTCCTCACAAATCACGATTGCCGCCGGTTCGTAGATGGTGATATTGCTTTCGCTTTCAGCTTTCAGCTTAACACCCACTGCCCATGTGTCAGCGGTTTTGGACGTATTGGTAAAGTTATGCGCCTGCCCGAGCGTGACCGGTTCCCATGTCGGTTCTGTGTCTTTGTAGTTGTTGCAGACGGAAACGGAAATGCTTCTGTCGTAAACTGCTTCACACTCCACTTTCACTTGTACCGGCATGGTTTCCGTAACCCCCAGCAGTGCCGTGAACCCTGCTGTTTTGTACGGGATATCTGCGTCCGGAAGCAAGTTATAACTGCCGTCTTCGTTGGGTTCAGAAGATATAAGACAAGAAGATGAAAGATTAAAAGCGGGGCGCGCCGAGTAGCCGTTCGCGGGGCTGTTCGCGCCCAGGTGGCCGCCGTTGTTCACGCAGCACACCGTAGACGCGGAAGCGGGGGAACGAGCCCACACGCTCGCTGCGGTACCAGCTTTGTTTAAGGTTTTACGCAGCGCATTCGATGTGAAATAGCCCAGCGGTACGGATTCATCCGTTTCGTATGTGCCGCCCAGTTCTTTGTTGGAAAGACTGAAAATTTGACGCGCCAGCGTATAACTTGCACCTTCGGCGTAGTTATAGCAGATAATACTGGAAGTCAGAATACACGCTTTTGTTGCATCATCGAACCGGTTGTAATATTCATTGCTGTTGAAGGTGTCAAGGTTGGAGTTCTCATATTCCACATTCGTTGATGTAGTATTGAATTTCAAAGCGGATTCACCGGAACCGGTGCCGGTGGCGTATTCACGTACCACAAGGAAACGGTCATTCCCGTAAGGGTTGGTTTCCGGAGGGCATATAATACGGAAAAGGACGTTTTCCGAAACGCCGTTGTTAGTCTCCACCATACAGATTAAATTATCTGTCGTGAGGGCTGTAATGGATTGGCTCATGTCGTTTTCTCCTTGAAAATTGCTTTGATTTGCTGATCGTACTTGATGATAAGCCCACGGCAGTTTCCATGGGAAGCGTGCGCCCTCCATGAATTGTACCGGTGCTTGATTTCATCCTCTGTCAGAACTCCGGCGGCATACAGGCACCTGTAATGTTTGATTTTCCGGGAGATATTCCGCCGGTTCTGCTTTCTAAGCTGCCGAATCACTTTCCCGGTTTCCGTAACGTATGTACGGAAACCAAGAAAATCAATTCCGTGGGATATAGGATAAATTTGGGTTTTATCGTTGAATTCCAAGCCGATTGCGGCAAGTTCCGCTTCCATGTCCCGCCGCAACTGTTTAAGGAATTCTTTGTCATGATGAATGATATAGAAATCATCCATGTATCTGCCATACCAGCGGCAGTGATACCGTTCTTTCACGGTATGGTCGAGCCAGCTTAATTCTAAATTTGCAAGCGGCTGTGAAGTTCTAAGCCCAAGAGGTAAGCCCTTAGGACACAAGCGGATATATCGCCATAATAATTCAATCACTTCATCGTCGGGAAGATACCGCGCCGCCCGTGTCATTACGTCGGTCTGATTGATGGATTCAAAGTAATGATGAATATCACACTTCAATACCCAGCAGTCAGAGCCGAATTCATTCCACGATTCCCGCATAAACTGTTTCAGCCGGTCAAGTCCGTCGTGGGTGCCGCTTCCGATCACGCCGGAATAGCAGTCACGGATAAACGGTTTTGTGAGGGTATCATACAGAACTTCATCAAGAAGGACGTTCTGCACGATTTTGTCAGCAACCGACGGGGCTTGTACAAGTCGTTTCTTTGGTTCGTAAACCTGAAACGCGCGCAGCGGCTTCGGTGTATATGTACGGTTCCGCAGCTTTGTTTCGATAATTTCAAGGGATTCAATTTTATTGGCTTCATACCATGCGTGTTCCGGGTCATCCCGGTGTCCGCGCATTGCTCTTTGAAATGCCCGGTCTAAGGCTTCGGGCTGATACAATTTTTCATACATAGCACAATAGGGGAATACCGCCGGTTCCGTCCCTGCTTATGGAAGCAGAAACGGGCGGTATTGTGTATTTATCCTCTGCGGTTTCACGCTTCGGAAGGTGTGTGTTCTCCTTTGCGGAAGCTCTGCACAACCTTTATGTTGATAGGTTTCACTTATTTCCGCGAATCGGGGCGCGCCGAGTTGTTGTTCGTGGGGCTGTTCGTGTTCAGGTTGCCGTTGTTGTTCACGTAGCACACCGTAGACGCGGAAGCGGGGGAACGAGTCCACACGTTCGCTGCGGTACCATACAGAACACACGCCGCTATTTTACAGAGCGTTCCTTCTTGTTCCAAGCCATAGTCATAAATTTAACGTCTTTCACTTTCTGACCCCAAAACTGTCTCTGCCGTGCGTTTACACGTCCATTCTTCCCGGATATATTAATAAGCGCAAGCAGATAGGTACACGCCCGGATAGCCTTTTCCTGTGCCAACCTTCTATCAGATACCGGCGTTTCTCCACCGTGTTGTATTGCGTTGGCTTCTACAATACATTGAAGTATTTCGGTGGCGGTATCGCGGATATACTTGACTAAATTCCCGCGCATCCATTTCGGAAAATGGTCGGTGTTTTCGGTTATGCGGAGGGTGTAGTCAAACATATCCATAGCCTTCGTCTGAATGCGGAATTCAGTTTCCGGCTGATTTTCGCCGCCGTTATTACGATACGACTGCCCGTTTTGTGCCATAATACGCACCGGAAAGAACGGTCAGGCTGCCTTCTTCCGTAAAGTCCGCAACTAAAACGGAAACATTTTCGATAGTTACGCCGCCGGTACCTCCGGAATCACCGGAAGAACTTTCTTTTTCGCGATTGGCAAAAAGTACGGTGAGAATTTCGCTGATAATATCCATCATATCACCCTATTTCTGCGCCACGAATACGCCAGATTCATTTGTCACAAATACCTTCGTAGCCGCATCGTTTACCACATACAGCAGCGAGAACGGTGAAAAAACGGTGTCTTCGCTCAGTCCCTCAACCTGACTTCCATCGGTAGGAAGCGGTAGGGGAACCGTATCGGAAACAATAATAACCCTGACTTCACGCTTGCCGTCCGGCATTGTCCGGGTGAACTGTGCTGAAACTGCAATCATGGTTTACCTCCTCAATCTTCGTAGCCGTTCAGATAACCGGTATAGGTTTCGATATCTGCGAGGATAACCGCCTTGTCAGCTTCCAGCGCAGCGCGTTCATTTTCGTCCGTACAGTTATCCAGCCGTCTGTAAATGTCGGACAGCCGGAAATACAGGTTCCCAAGCTGTTCGGCATCATCGGCGCGGGTGATTACCCTCTCAACGGTTGAAATACGGGTACCTTTTTCGTAGGTGACGGTTTTAACGGTTTCGGTGATTTTCATGCTTCTTCCTCTTCAAATTTGATTTTGATGAATTCACCCAGCAGACAAAGATCGGCGTAGGAAATACGGATATCTTCGTCTGCGGGGATTTCCACGGGCTTCATGCCGTCCATGACGATTTCCATATCAAGCAGTTCCAGCATTTCCCTCTCAAAATCTGCGGCGCAGTCCGGTTTCGGGATAACCTTGCCGTCTTTTCTGTCGCAGTATTTTTCGATCAGCTTTTCGCGGGTTTCGTCGTAGGCTTTCAGTTCACCTTCAAAACGGTCAAGCAGAAGTGAAACGCGATACAGCGTTTTTGCGCGTAAATCCTGCCCGGCAATTTTGCGGATGGACGGCAGAGCGTCCACGAGGGTTTTCATTTTCATGGTGTTTGTGCCCTTTCTTCAATAGATCAAGCCATAGGCTTTTAATGCTGTGATGAGCGTCGCAACGTCTGCCGATGAAGATACGGTTTTTCTTGCAACGGGAGTGGTACCGAAAAAGCCCAACTTCGACGAAGAACTGTTTCCGATATATGTTGCAGTTGAACCTATATACGCATAATGCCAGTATGCACTTGATGTACCGAGGTGGAATGTCATACTTGTATTGTTAATACTCGGTGCCACTGTATTGTGCGTAATATTAATATAATATGTTGTTACATTGTTGTTCCCGATTTTCAAAGATGCACCCAAAACAGAAACACTTCCTGAAGCAGTAATATTTTTCACATACAAGGCTTTAAATGGAACGCTTGAGGAGCCAATTTCAAAATACCCACCTGATGTTGATGTTGTAGATGGGATTATACTGCCTTTTTCATTCAGTGTGATTTTGTATGTAGATGAACCTATTTCCGCAATTTCAGTATAAAGAGTTCCCCAGCGATGGGATGAATGACCTAAATCAACACCTCCCGATGCCAATGGTCTTATATATCCGCTTGTACTGCTTGTATAAATCTCTATTGCTCTGGTTGAGTACGACCCCAGATAAATATTTGAACCAGCAAATATATTTATTGTCGATAGTGCGTATAAATTCATCTCAGACACTTTTGAATCAGAAATACTTGCACCTCCTAAGTATAATTTGTTGGTTTCAGCAAACAGAAGTGCCGTATCTGAGTATGATGATGTACCGTAGATCGTTTGCACCTTCAGCTTGCTAACGTCAATACGGTCAGCGGAAATTGTACCGGTTGTAATTCTTCCGCCGTCAATGGTCGTGGAACCGCTGGAACCAAGGTCGGACGCGCGAAGGAATGTAGTGAATCCGGTAAAATCTATTTTGTCCGCCTTGATTTTTATGGAACTACTGTTTGCATTTGAAACAAGCTGCAAAAGTGCGTACACATTCGTTCCGATAGTGTTACTTCTGTAGCTGGAAGAAAGTGTGATCGCCGCTTCCACCTCCGAAATGGATTGTTCAATTGTCGTTACCACTGAAACCTTTGCATACTCTGACATTCCAGTTATCGTTTGATACGTCCCGGAAGCTGTCGAAACTACTTTTGCTTTACCTGTGGCAGAATCAATATATGCGCCGATGGACGAATTCAAATTTGTGGTCTTCACATAACTTGATAGCGCACTGTTCAAATTTGTTTGGGTAACATAGGTACCGGACACGGCAGAAACCACCTTCGCCGTTCCTGCCGCTGTGTCGATGTAGGATTCAATCCCGGCGGATAGTTCCGTTTTCTGCGTATAGTTCCCGAGCGCGTCCTCTGTAACGAACGTACCGGAAAGATTATTCACAATCTTCGCGGTGCCCGCTTGCGTGTCGATGTACGCGCCGATTTCGGCAGAAAGTTCGGTTTTATCCACATATCCGCTCAAATCGCTTTCGGTGACATAGGTGCCGGACAGTGAAGCAACAATGGAAGCGCGTCCGGCTTCGCTGTTGATATAGGTGTCAACCGTCGCAGAAACTTCGCTTTTCTTTGCGTACCCGGAAAGAGAATTTGCGGTGTCCGTTGCCGTTTTCAGGGCGGTGTCCGCTTTGTTTTGAGCCTTTTGCAGATTATCAAGAATATCCGGAACATAGTCCCCCACTTCGATTTCAACTTCATGGGTGTTGTACGGGTTGTATTCAATGGCGGTGATACGGGTCTGCGCGTCGATTTCAAGCGGCGTGAATTTGATATGCACGTTGTCCCCGCACGAAAGAATTGTTTTCCGTCCAAGCTGAATATTATAAGCTGTTGTACCGCTCAACACATCACGGCTGTATGATACATCGGTCACGTTATCGGTTCCCAGTAACTCTATATATTCCACACTGCCCCGGTGCTGACGGAGGTTTACGGTGTACCCGGAATATTCGATTTCACCGCCGATGATCGCGGCAACGGAAATGAGGATTGCCTTCCGCGTCCCACCGGTCAGGCTAATATTTACCGTTCCGGCGGGTTCCACGGTTCCGGCAGTCAGCGGGGTTCCGGACAGCACCGCCTCCAGCGCACCCTCCGCGCTTCCGCTGTAAACGAATTCTTCCAACTTGTATTCATCATCGTTCAGAGAATAGGAGACGTGTTCGCATTCCACGGCGCACGTCGGGCTTTGGCCCTCTCTGTTCTTCTGATAACCAATAACATTGAAATACTGCTCACCATACTGTACAAGTGTATTGTCATGGATATACGGCGTATCAATTTCCGTCAGGGTAAAACTCAGCGTGAATTCACTGTCAAGGCTGTCCCGAATCCGGGCGGTTATGAGAGCATCCACTGGACGGCTCACACCGTCGTTTATGAGATTGATTTTCATTCGGCACTCACCCCCACAACCCTTGCGCGGTTCAATTTCGTGTTATACTGCACCCGCGAAACCACCTTCGTCAGCTTCTGACCGCCGATGGAAATGGGTGTCACAAGTTCAAAATTGCGTTCTCCATCATCACCGATACCGTATTCATACGCGGCATTGACGGCAGTGTCAAAGTCTGTCGGGAGGGCATCCTGCATATCTTTCGATACGTTTTCCATTTCGTCAGAAAAACCGATTCCGATACCCTCAGCGAGATATTTGCCGATTTCGTCCCGGAACAGCGTGGACGGCGAATGAATCCCGAAAAAGTCCTTGATATTATCCACAACACCGTCAAAGAACCCGCCGATTTTATCAAACAACCAGTCTTTTGCATCCGAAATACCTTCCCACAACCCTTGAATAAGCTGATCGCCTGCATCCTTCATTTTCTGACGGCTGTCAATGAGGGCTTTCACGATACCCGCTATAATATCCGGCACCGCCGCTGTAATTCCATCAATAATTGCGGGAATATCGCTTGCAATGGCTACAAAGAGCGCGATTCCTGCTTCAATCAGCAGCGGAATGGATTTCATGAGCGCATCAACGATACCGCCAATGAGTTCCGGCAGGGCTTCTACAATCTTCGTGATAACTTCGGGTAAATTTCCGGCTAACGCAGAAAAAAGTTTGACCCCGGCTGCAATAATTTCCGGAAGCGCATCCAGAATACCGTTTACAACCCCGTCGATAATCTGCGGGATTGCGTTCACAATAGCTGTGATGATATCCGGCAGGGCATCCACAAGGGACGTGAAAAGGGTGATACCTGCTTCAACGATTTGCGGAACGGCATCAATGATGAAATCCACAATGCCGGTAATGATTTGCGGCAGGGCTTCAATAAGTTGCGGCAATGCTTCAAGCAGCCCTTCAGCAAGCGCAAGAACGATTTGCAGGGCGGCTCCAAGTATCTGTGGGAGTTGGTCAATAAGCCCCTGCACAATGGCTGTGATGGCTTCTACTGCGGCGGGAATTAACTCCGGAAGGGCTTGCGAAATACCGGAAATCAATGAAGTTATAATCTGAACGCCGGTGTTTATGATGTTCGGGAGATTATCAATAATTGCCGCCACTATGGTTGTTATTGCCGTCGTAATGGCTGTTGTCATTCCGGGCATTTCTGCCATGAAACTTTCGGAGATTGCCGTTAAGATTGAAATCACAACAGTCAGAATTTCGGGAAGCATACTCGACGCAGTTTCCATCAGCTTTGTGATAATATCCTGTACCACATGGATTATTTCCGGGGTAGCACCGTCAAGCGCATTCAGAACCGCGCCGAATACTTCATCAACTGCGTCAAGAATCCCGGGAACCTGTTCCGCGATTTCATCTATCATGGAAGTAATGGACGTTTCCAGAGATTCCACCATAGATTCCGAAATATCACCGCCGGACGCGGCTTGTTCGATCATATCCGCGAAACTGGAAGCAACTTCGGCGGCACCGGACTTGACGGAAGTGACAACCGGTTCCATAACACCGCCGATTTTCGCCATAGCATCCGTATATGACGCAGCCGCTTCATTGGCTTTCAGAAGTTCGCTGTTATTTTCACGATAGCTTTCGGCGGCATCGGAATACAGCCCGGACAGCGTTTCTGTAATGAGTGCCTGACGTTCCTGTTCCGTGGTACACTGCGAAAGGGCAAGATTGAAATAATCTTCGGCTGTCGCGGCTTCCGCAACCGCCTTGTTCCATTCTTCATTTTCTTTTGTATTCTCTTTGAGGGTTACGCCGAAGGTTTCGCCCTCTTTCGCCGCCCAATTCAGAGCATCCGCAAGCCCGCCGGTGACGGTTCCAGTTTTTGAGGTTTCGTTTGCGGCTTCTGTAAGCCCTTCAATGGGCAGGGACGCGCCGAAGGTAGCATATACCCCCGTTGCAATCGTTGTCCAGTCCGTTAAATCTTCCTGCGATTTAGCCATTTTCGCAAGAAAACTAACCGCTTCCGTTGCCTGTCCTTCATCCCCTAAAACGGCATAAAAATCTTTGTATGTATTGGAAGCCTGTTCTGCGCTGAACCCGTTTTCTTCAAATGTGGTGTCCAACTTCCCCATGTTGGTTCTGTATTCGCGAGTTTCCTCCGCCAGTTCAGCCATGGAGGTAATAGCACCGGCAACCGCAGTCACGGCGGCAGTAGCACCGGCACCGATGGCGGTTGTAGTAGCGGCAATGCCGGAACCAACGGTCTTTAGAACAGAACCAAGTTTTTCGTACTTTCCACCCGCATCATCCGCAGCGTCGGCGGTTTTTTCGGTCTGTTCGGTCAGTTCCTTCACATTGTCGGCGGCGGTATCTGTTTCTTTGCCGAATGATTCCACCTTTTCTTCTGCCTTACGCAAAGCCGCTTCTGCTTTGGCAACTTCGCGTTGAAAATCCCGGTACGCTTCGCCGCTGATTTTCCCGGATTTGAATTGTTCTTCAACTTCTGCCTGAGCATCGTGCAGCTTCTGAACCTTTTCGGCGGCAGTTTCAACCGCTTTTCCAAGAAGTTCCTGTTTCTGCGCGAGAATATCCACGTTTGAACCGTCAAAATCAAGTAGCTTGTCGACTTCCTTCAGTTCTTTGGCAATGCTGGCACTTTGCTTGTTTACATCCCGCAATGCTTTATCAAGCCCGGAGGTTTCGCCGCCGATTTCAACGGTAATACCCTTGATCGCACCCGCCATATTCTCACTTCCTTTCTTTTTCGGTCAGCTTCCGCATTGACACTCTATCTATATCTGTTTGTTCAAGAATCCAGCATTCTTCTAAATATTCCCGCCCTCTCTGACTTTGCGACAGCGTATAAATGACCGCATCCCGCAGCAGTAAAAGATAGTCATAGTAACAAAGTTCGCCCACTTCCACAATGGACAGCCCTGTATATTCCATGACCCACTTTTCCGGACGGGTTCGGACGGTATAATTCACCCCATTACCGTCATCCGACTTCGGGCAATAGGGTATTTTCAGTTTGGGTCTTTATGTAGCCCTCTCATGAATGCGGTATATTCCTTGATGATGGTCGCAGCGGTTACAGGGTCGATTTCCTCCAGTTCTTCCACAGTGACCGCGATACCGGCGGTATTGTTGTTCATAATCACCGCAAGCAGCCTGTACATACCGCTGATTTTTTCTTGATTGCTTCCGTTTCCGGAAAAAGAAGCGGCGGTTTCCATAATATCCGTAAAGGTATTTTTGGAAGCCGGAATCAGGGTCAGGGGGGTACCATCTTTTTCAATGCCGCTTTCATAGGTGGACTTTTTTCTGGTAATGGTAATCATGGTGTATTCCTTTCTTTTTTGTGTTGATTTAAGAGAAAATGCGGCGCGAGAAATCGAAGGAAATGCGAAACTTCATTCAATATTTTGCAACCGCATATACTTCTCTTATTCGCTGTCTCCTTCTATATCTTCTTCGTATATAATAAGAGTGCCTTCTTCATCGTGTGGTTCGGCAACGAATTCCGCATTGATAACAGTTTCGCTGTCCTTGATGAACGCGATAGACAACCCTGCCTGATTGGTGCCAACGATGGTTATACGGCAATCACCATCAACAGCATCCTTGTGAAGAAAACGGACAAGATACTTGTCATTCTTTTGGTTGGAAATACCGCCGATCTTGACAGTGCGTTTCTTTTTGCTTGTATCGGTAGACACACGCGCTGTGGAAACCAGCTTTTTCAGCGTTTCACCGTTCCATGTCATAATACCGCTTTTTAGAATGGCAGTTTCATCCGTTATGATGGTTTTAGAGCGTTTGCCACTGTCACTGATCGCGGTGTATTTTTCAATGGAATATTCCAATGTTGCACCGCCGCTGATTTCGCCAAGCTGGTTTTCGTCAGTCTCAATAGCGGAATCCTCGGGGATAGTGCCGCTAAACAGCATACAGAATAAATCACCGCTGCCGAGTACAATTCTATCTTTTGCTTTAGGCATATTTACCTCCTGATTTTTGTTGGTACGGAAAATTCATACGTAATGCGGAACACTTCGTCCGCATCGTCAAAATCTTCCGATTTCTCAATTTCGTGCGCGGAAAACTGTGCTTCGATGGCTTCTTCAAGGGAAAATTCTTTTTCCGCCGTGTACAGTTCAAGAACAACGTCGGTTCTGCATACACGGTTTCTTGCATCTGTACCGCTGAACCGTTCACGTTCAAAGAAGTACAGTATGTATGGAATAGCAGGAATGTCTTTTCCCTTGAAGCATCGGTACCCATACGGAATGCCGACAGCATCCAATTTTCGCTTTATGTAGTCGTTTACACTTTCAGGACTCACCCGATATCCTCCCCTTTCACTGCTTTTTCGGCGAGTTCCGGCAGACGTTTCCGCGCCAGTTCTTCGCCGTACCGGATGTGAGGAAAAGCACGGGCGTGTGTCCCGTCACGGTTCCGGTGTCCGTGTTCCAGTAAATGTGTTTTTCGGTATTGCGGAGCTTTCACATACCAAGTATTCCGCTTGTTCAGCTTGTCTTGATATACGGTCTTCGTGGCGAATGCCCGAACATATTTCCGGGTGCGCTGGGTAAACGGAATCCGCAGCTTGATTTCTTCCGCCGCTTCTTCCGTTACCTTGTCAACCGCCCTGTGCATACGTTCGGCAACGCCGTCCGAATACTCTGTCAGGGCTTCCGCAATGGCGTTTCCGAGTTCGTCGGGGGTTACACGTTCGCTCATGTTACACCCGCCTTTTCGGATAAATAAAGCTGTGTATAGCCATTCGCCATGGGGTACCGGCGATAAACGGCATATACCTTTTCTTTGTACTTCACCTTCAGCGCGTCCCACTCATCGCTCTCCGTGTCAATAACAAGAGAAACCTCCGCGCGGATATCCAGCGCACCGGCGTTGAAAAACTCCGTTCGGGTGATGGGAAGTTCTGCACAGAATACAAGCTGATCGTCGGTGTACGGCGGAAAATACATGATATTATCAAGGGAATAGAAATCCCCGTTTTTGCTGATATTTTCAAGTTCCACGGTTCACACGTCCTTTCGCTTTACGGTTTCTGATTCTCAGGTCGAGATTTTGGGGTATGTTTTTTTCGCCGTCCCGGTTTCGATAATTGAATTCAGCGTAATCTGCAAGTAACATACTGTCTTCAACTTCGTCCAGATTAAGGCGAATGCCGCGCCCATTCAGTTCCTCAAGTGTCGCTTCAAGCATGGAACAGAAGTACACGTCACGCTTGTCATGGGTTACGCCGAGCGCGGTCTTAAACAATATCAAAGCGGTGTCAATACTTCTGCTCATGCCTTACTCCAACCTTTCGTGATAATTATTCTGTATCTTGATCATTGGCTGAAAATTCTATAGAGGTTGCACCGGCGGTGGTGTCGATGGTGAACATAGCGAAACCTTCGCCGATGGCGGGACCTCCGTCATAGCGTCCAACACCCTTGAATACGGTATTGTCCTGAATGAACATAGCGTGTTCAGATTTCGTTACAGTGCCGCCCTCACGTTCCACAAGAAGGTAAAGGTTGCCGTAACCTCCGGCAATGACGTTATCAGGCATGAAACCGAGCTTTTCAATAGAACCGCCGACAACCGGCATCTTGCCGCTGATACCCGTGGTGATCGCACCGGCGGCGTTGAAATTCACCAGCTTTGCCATAAGTTTGGAATACGTTCGGGAATTCATTACCCAGAACTTTGTGTCATCGTCACCATATTCGGAATCAGCCGCGCCCAGCCCGAGAACCACTTCACTGAAAAACGCTTCTGCTCCAAGAGCATCGGAAGACAGCTTGCCGATGTGGGAAGTGGAAAGGTTGGTAAATTCCGGTGCGCCCTCTCCGAAATCGCGGGGCGCGGAGGTTGCCGCAAGGCGGGGAACGATACCGAGAAGGGTTTTCTTACCGTTGCCGTAAACCATAGCCTTATCAATACCGCGACCAAGAGATTTACCGATAATGTCGGTGATTTCCACAAGAAGGTTGATATCGCTGTCGTTCAGGATGTAGTTGGGAACCGGAACGAAACCGGCAACTTTGTAACCGTCAACTTCCATGACGTTAAAAACAAGTTCCAGTTCGTTCAGCACACCCTTCATTTCCGTCCAGATCGCTTCCGGAACGGTTGCAATGATGGGCTGACGCGCCTTTCCCTTGACCGGCTTGAAGTTGACGTACTTGATAAGTTTGGAATATTCCTCAATCTTTTCACGGATGGGTTCCAGAACCTCCGTGGGAATATTCAGTTCCGCACCGGTGACAGCGCGGGATTCACCCTTGCCGAGCGCGCGAATGTCACTCAGCCATTTCTTAACGTTGTCGCGTTCCACGAACGGTGCAAGACGCTTGCGCAGTTCGTATTTACGCGCAGAAGATTTTCTTTCCATGTTTTCTGCTCCTTTGTTATTGTGGGGTTCGGGGTCAGAGGGTTCGCCGCCGGTTTCGCCGGGAGGGGTCTGCTTGCCGATTTCGGAAAGTTCCTTTTCAAGACGTTCGATTTCGGCTTCTGCATCGGAAATCTTTTTGTCGATATCCGCTTCTTCCACTTCCTTTTCCAGTGCGGAAAGGTCGTTTTCGATGGCTTCCATATCTGCGTCAGGGGTTGCACCGGCATCCGCAAAACGCTTTTCAATGTCCGCCTTGCGTTCCTCAAAACACTTGCGCTGGCCGAGAAGGTCAGCAAGGGAACGCTTTGCTTTTTCAAGCATGAGATTGACACGGAGCTGTTTCAGCATTTCAGTTTCTCCAATCTTTCTTTGATGTTTTTGTTCATAACTTCACGGTTTCGGGTTTTGTGGTTCTCAAAGTCCTTTTTTCGCGCCTGAATTTCGGTCTGCGGGTAAGCAGGAAAAGGACAGATAGAGACTTCGCCCGTATCGGTATCAAGAACACGCCACAGGGTAGAACCGTCCGGCAGTTCGTTCCATTCTTCGGAAACGGGGAAGAAACCGAAAGAACACCCGTCAACGTCGCCGCGTTCCACACGGGAATAAATATCAAGAGCCTGTTTGTCATTCTCATTGATACGCACCGAACCGAAAAGCCCGTGTGCATCCGTGTGAAGCGTCAGCGTTTTGTTGCCGGTGCGTCCAAGCACGATATTGGTGTCATGGTTGTATAAACACCGGATATCGTTGTTTTTCAGGCTGTTGTCAAAAGCCGCCGGGTCGATTTCTTCAAACGTACCCGCCCACAGTTCGGTTTTTTGATTGAATACGGCGAAATAACCTTCGATGTATTTCCCACCGTCTTCCGCAGCCCGGGTCTTGAATTCACCCACACGGAATGAATTTCTTTTATCATTCATTTTCTGTCACCCCCTTATCAAGTTTTTTCTGCTTGCTGATATCCCCCACTTTGATATAATTTTCAAGAAGGGCATAATCGTTCATTCCCTCCGCGTCGCTGGGAGAGTAGTCAAATTCCCCGCGTCCCTCATTACGGGATAGCATACCGCCGTTTACCATGTTCAGAACATAGGTGCTTTTTTCGGCAAGTGAATACTGCATGAGGGATTTCGGATTGAATTTGAAATACCATGTCGGGGCATACAGCAGCTTTTTTGTCATTTCCTGCTGAATGATTTGAGCAAATCCCATGATCGTTGAGGAAATGAAATTATTATATGCGTCCTTGTTGAATTCTCCGATACCCACCAAAAATGGCGGAATACCGCAAGCCGCCGCAATACTCCGAGTGTCCAGTGTGATACTATCCTGTATTGCGAGGTCTTGCAGCGTCAGGGGCTGAATGGTTTTAATATCCAGTTCTCCGGCGGGGATTAGCCAAGGTTCGCCGCGTTCGGTTTCATCCGCATAACTGCCGAGAATCTTCCGTCGTTTTGCCGGGTCTTGCAGTTCTTCCGTGTCCGAATTGATGGAAATGACAATGGACGGTTTCCATTTGCTTTTCAGAAATCCGGTTTTCGTTGCTTCCGCCTGCAATAGATTTTTTACAGTGTCGTAAATCTGCGGCGCGAATCCCATGCCCCGGAAAGGTTTTGTGCTGTCCGGCACCAGCGGGAAGTGAAGCACTTCCTCCGAATCGTACATTCTGCCGTTATAGGTAATGTAATAGCCCGACGCATATCCGATGTTGTCAATGGTTACACCGGAACCCGGAAGCAGTTCGAGATTATCAAGCATAGTACCGTCATACATCGGAAGTACGACGGCATTACCGAAAATAATCATATCGGACACAATGCGGTAAATGAAATTTTTGCGTACCATGTAACGGCTGGGGGAAATGTCGATTTTCTTTGACAGTTCGTTCCGAATACGGGTGTCCCCGTGGGTGCCGTTCTCCATGAGCATGATTGTCATGTCTGAAACCATGTCCGCGATTTTATGAGCGCAGCGCAGTACAACTTCATTCTGCGAAAGAGGTTTGTACCCCATCGGTGAAAGAATGTCGTGCGCCGCATCGGAATTCAGCAGAATTGCCGTTCGTGTTTTAGGCTCATCCCGCGCCCGGTAAATGCTATTTCTTGCCCTCTCAAAGATGTTCATAAAAAATACCTCACTTAAAACCAACCGTCTAATTTGTTCTTGCTGTCCTGAAGGATAATGTGCTGTTTGCAAGCGATAACACCGGCATCGAACAAATCCATGCGGTGTGTTGCGTCAACTTTTTCGTATCTCATGCGTTCGTCCGGGTCTTCAATCGCCTTCACGTTCCCGATACAGTATTCAAAAGCCTTGCTGTGAACATAGTACAGGGCTTTGTCATGAATCCGCTTTTCAAGGTACCGGAATGCTTCTGACTTTTTCCAATACTGCTGATCGCCGTTTTCCATCTTGAATCCGGCATTCTTCATGAACCGGACAAAATCGCGGGATTTGTATTTATCAAAAGCAACGCACTTGATTTTGAATCCCATCGAACGCCATGTTTTGAACTGCTTCACTACGTCTGCATAATCAATGGTTTCGCCGTTGCACATAGTCAACCACCCTTCATCACGCCACCAGAAGAACGGGATTTCATCTTCATCCGCTTTTTTCTGCGCCGTAACAATGGGAATGAAGCCGTGTGAAATGATAATCGAAACTGGCTTCCCCTTGTAGGTATATTCGCCGTACAGGTCGGCGGCGGTCAGGTCGTGAGAAACAGATAAATCCGCGCCGCCTATCCACGTTATCGGCAGTTTCGCCAGTTCCGCAAGCGTCCAGTTATAGCATTCGTCAGAAGCCTGTACCTCCGAAATATCAAAATAGGCATTTGCGACGTTGGTATATACGTTCAGGGATTTATTCAGGAAATTATTACGGCTTTTCGGGTCGGCGGCAGCTTGCAGAGCGTCCGCAAGAATGTCCTTCGCTCGGATAGTTACGCCGTAACTCGGATTTGCTTTTTCATGCTCCACGGGGTTTGTATAATCTCCCGGGTCATCAGCTTTGCAAATAAAAATAAAATATTGCTCATCCTGTACCGTTCCGTCAAGAATTTTCTGACAGAGACGCAGACGGTCATAGCAAAAACTGTTGATATTCTTACCGGCTGTTGTAATACCGATAAGCAGCTTGTTCACATAGGCTTTCATAGCGTCCTTGTAAACAAGATAATCATCCGGCGAACGGTACGCATGGATTTCATCCAGCAGAATCAGGTTGCCGTTGATACCGTCCGCCATTTGGGAATTGTTTGCAAGTGCCTGAATGGAAATGGAACCGACAAGGTTATCATCATCGTCGGTGAATTCGCGGGAAATGGAATGTTCCGCATTGCTGTCAAGAATATGGAATTCATCTTCTTCGCCCATGTACCGCAGATTTTTCACGATGAAATCAAAAGATTCAAGAGCGCGGTCAAGGCGGTTTGCGATTATGTACGCACTGGAAGCGGTTCGCCTGTCGAGAAGGGACAACGCCCACACAAGGGAAGCCGCAAAAGGTGTTTTCCCATTCTTGCGGGGGATGAAAATAAATACTTCCTTGAACCGCCGTTCATCGGTACCGGCAAGGAAGAACCCGGCAATGTTGTAGCAGATGAATTTTTCCCACGGTTCCAACAGAAAGGGCTTGCCGGTCTTTGTTCCCTTGACGTGAACAATGGTACTTTCGATAATTTGAATAACAAATTCCGCATTTTCAGGGCGGAAGTCATATTCTAAATTTTTCAGATCGCGGAAGAACCGTTCCGCAGCCTGTTTCAATTCGACGCAAGCGGTTTTCCTGCCGGACTGGATAGAATCGGCGTACAGCATAACCGTGTCGTAATTCTGGTATTCGCTGAACACCTGTACACTCCCGTTCATATCAACGCCCCAACTTATCAAGCGCACTTGTCAGCTTGCTTGTTTTCTTGCGGGATTTCATTTCAGCTTCGTTGATACGCTTCATGCCGGAAGGCGATAATCCAAGCCTGTCCTCCTGCTGTGCAATATCGCGCCGCAGCTGCTCAATAGCCGAATAAAGGGCAGTTTTCCGTTCATTCGTCGCACCGGATTTGTTGGTGTATTCTTCCGTGACCTTGCTACCGGTGTCGAAAAATTCCCGGCTCAGTTCTTCGTACTGGTACCGCATCTGTGCATACATCCGAATTGCCGGTTCAAACTGCACCCGGTAAGTACCGAGTGCGGTCATATCTTCGGTGGTTTTCTTTGCGATTTTCTTGATTTTCTTTTCCGCTTCCGTCATTGCCATACCGACCATTTACCCCCTTTGCTGAAAAATTCGGCGCATATATACATACTTCCACTCGCCGGTGTCCAAGGCAGGAAAATATTTCAAACAGGGGTGGGGGGATAACGAAACCGCGCGGCTTTGCAGGTGTTCATGATTTTTTAATATTTATAATTTTATTATAAATATTACTCCGTCCACCACGTCCGTTCATCCGGGAACCACAGATCGAACCGGTACATACCAACTGCCGCCGCGCAAAATCAAGCGAATAGCCGCAGCCGGTCAAATCAACCGTGAAAAAGAGCGTTCAAAACCGGCTGAAATTTAACCGAAACCCGCTGTTTATTCACGTTTTCTGCCCCAACTTCCGCCTTTTTCCGGGTGCATTTTGTTGTGACAGGCATCACACAAAGAAACAAGATTGCTGTCAACAAGTGCAAGTTCCGGATGGTGTTCAAGTTCCTTGATGTGGTGGACGGTTGTAGCATCCCTCCGCCGTCCGTATTTCCGGCATTCAACGCACATATAACCATCCCGTTTGAGTATCGCGCAGCGTTTTTTCTTCCACCGCATGGATTTGTAAAAAGAATTTGTCATGACTACCCCACCCTGCTAACCCTCGCCGGACGCTATGCCGACGTACCGTGTATTTTGCTTCATGGTACCATGTTAGCATAAATTTATCTGTGATACGGCTCATGTTATAAAACCGCATAACCGTGCCAGCTCATAACAATACTTTTTCTTTTCACGTTTGAACGCGGAAAGGCTGACCGGCAGATTATATCGGCGCACAAGCAGTTCATACGGATATTCATACCGGTTCACCAAATTGCACTTGATGGCTTCAATCAGGTTTTCACGTTCCCGCTGTGCAGCTTCATCAAGGGCATAGTTCACGCCCACAACACGCCCTGCGGCGGTGACATACGTTCTGAACGGTTCTTCCGTTACGCTTTCCACCACACCGGCGCAAGCCTTGACAATGCCGTGAGGTAATGTGTTCTTACCCATTCTTTTCCTCCCCAAGATAGAATTCAAGTGCTTTAATCGCGGCGGCAGCACCGTACACCACAAAAGCACAGTAATTCTGCCGTTTCAAACCGGCTATCCATTTCTTCTGCGCATCACTCACCACACCGCCCTCCGCTTTCAGTTCGATGTACAAGCCGTGAAAACCGCGCCGCGCTACAGGCACGCATAAATCCGGAACACCGGCTTTCACCCCCTCACGCTTGAACCGTGCCGCTTCCGGTTTGCTTCGTTTCCCGCCGTTGGGAATGTGATACAGCAATTCAAGTTCCGGGTATCTGCCCATGTTCCATTCGCACCATTCAAAAATTATTGCCTGTTCGTCAGATTCTTTTGTGCGGTAAAGGTTTTGATACTCTGTTTTTGTCATTGTCCGCCCTCCTGTTCCATTCTGCATCTCTGCGGTAAAGGTATATCGTGATAAAATGCGCCTTCGGTATCGGCGTTTTGTCTTCGGCTGTAAAAAAATTCTTTGGTGTTGGCTCAACAGCAGCCACATAATAGCCCGGGTACAGGTTTTCAATGTATTCCCAATCGTCCGGGTGCGCGTCGATGTATGCCGCATCCTTCGCCCGGATTCTGTAATCATTCTTGAAAATTTCCTTGTTCGGGCGTGGACGGGTCAGGTTCTTTGAAGAATTCCACGTCCGGGCAACGGTGTCCTCCTCCTGTTCCCGAAGGATTTTCTGTTTTTTTGCCTTTGTCCCGTATTTCGACAGCCCCACAAGCCCCTTGTTGTTGAATTGCAACCGTCGTGAATTTGCGTAACCATGTCCCCACAGTTCCTCCAGCGTGTCCCGATCAACACCGCCGGTGATGAAAACATGATGGTGAATCTTTCCGCTTTGGGTGCCGCGTTCCGTGAAGTATATGTATTTGAGTTCGCCCAGCCCGTTCTTTTTCCGGAAATATCGGACGCGCCGGAAAAAGTTTTTCAGGCAGTTGTCAGCTTCCGGGATTCCGTCGGGCTGGGTATCATACGAAAGGCGGATGAAATAATCCTGCGCCGTGAAGTTCAGGTGAAGAAGGTCGGCAAGCATCCGTTCACGGTTGGTCTGGTTCAATTTCTTCTGTACCAACGTGCTTTCTTTGTTCCGCTTGCCGCGCTTGCCTTTGGGTTCCCGCCGAACCGGGTACCAGTGCGCCCGGGCAAAGTCACCCGTTTTTATGATTCTTTCGCGTTCCGGCATTGTGCCACTCCATTTCATATCCGGCAATGTGGAAAACTCTGCGAGTTTGCCCACAATGCCTATTCCGTGTTTATGTAGGGGAGAACGAAGGGGCTATCCCCTCTTGCGCAAGGCGCAATTCACCCCGCACCCACAGAGGTATATCACATGACAGAAAGAGTGAGAAAAGAAATGTATAATAAATACAGTGATTTCGTTCACTTGTTAATACCCTATGCAAGCCCCTGAATGCGCCGCACGGCGCGTTTTATTCAGGGTTCAGCAAAGCCCATGAAGCAAATCGCATTCATGGGCGTGGGGTCAGCCTTGCATTTCTTTCCGCAAATCTTCTTTAATATAGAATATAGTAGTTCCGTCTGTACCGGACACACAGTTCCTCAGCCTTACGTCCGAACTGTTTCCAGTCAATTTCTGAATGATAATAGTTCAGCTTCCCGATACGGTACAGGTCAGCGTCAATGTGCTGTATCACTCCGAAACAGAATTCAGGGGATATGACCGGTTCAAGGCTTATCCATGTTTTCAGCCCTGCCCGGTGCGCTTCATACAGCTTCAATACCCGTTCGGTGGGCGGCAGTGCGCCCGGTTCGTTGTTCGCCGCCGCTATGTCGTTGCACGTCAGAGTAATACCGAACCAGTCATTTTTATCCATAATATCAAAATCCCGTGAAATCGGGTTCTTTGTGAGAATCTGAACATGGTTGCCGCTGTTCTTGATTGCCTGAATAATATTCCGGGTCGGTGTGCTATCAATATTGCGCGGGTACGGGTCACAGGTGAAGCATAAGGCGATTGTTTTTCCTTTCTCCGGGAAAGTTGAAAGCTGTTCCCACACAGCTTTCACAATACCGAAACGCAGCTTGACGCGCTCAAATTCGGCGCGGTCAGTATGTAGGGTTTTCGGCGCATAGCAGTAATAACAGCCGTTGTCACATCCGGAATAAATGTTGATTGCATATTCACCGTATTCGTGCGCCCGTCCGCTGGGCTTGTAAATGGGTTTGAACTTGCGGTTTCGGGGTGCCTGTCCACACCCTGCGGATATTGCCGGTACCGCATTGCGGGGCATAACCCCGTTTTTGATGTTGGTTTCACAGATCGGGCAGACGTGTCCGTAACCTTCCGGAACTTCCGCACCGCAATAAATACAGGGATTTATAGCCATTTCATAAACCTCCCATCATTCTTCAAGTTTGCATTTCCGGGTGTCGATTCTCTCAACATTGATTTTGCCTTTGGAGGAACAGGAAATCTTTGCTTTTGTGGTGGGTGTCACTTCAATGGTGATGGTGCGCAGCTCTCCCTGCGCCATAAGCCCCACAACAACGCCCATGAGTTCAAGGGTCTTTTCGCGGTTGATGGGCTTGAAACCGTTGTTTTCCGCTTCCTCCCCAAAAAGCTGATTGATACGCTCTTTTGCGTTCTCAGTCTGTTCTTTCTGTTCCACATATTTCCGTGACTTTGCACAGGAACAGCTACAGGTTGCAATTTCATCCTTTTCAGCCTGCGTCAGATTTGACATACAGGTGATAATATCCATCTGTGAACAGAACCGGCATGAACCGCTTGTTTCCACCAGAACAGCGCGTTTCCGGCATTCGCACAGAGTAGTTGCAAGCTGATTCTTTTCGGTTTCGGTCAGATTCTTCGACCACTGCAATGGTACACTTGCACCGCAGTTGATACAGATTCCATAAGTACGCATTTCCGTTTCTCCTTTGTATTTCCCGGCTGGTCTTTTCGCCTTCAGCTTATACGCCCGGTTTCGAACCGCGTCCGGTGTCCGGTGAAGATATGCGGCAATATCCATAACCGGCGCATTGACGGCATAACCCGCAAGGATGGTTTTATCTTCGGCAGGGTTCCAGCCGCTTGCCTTTTTACGCGCTTCACAGTCCGCAGAAGAACCGCAGTCCGTGCCGACATTTTTATTTTTCATGTCTATACCTCATTTCCCCAGCAGTCCCAACCGGTACGCTCACGACGGGCATACAGTTCGATTTTCCGTTCCGTGGGGTATAATTGTTCAATGATACGGAAGGCGGCTTCCGGCTTTTCGCTGTGTCGTCGGCTCTTTTCTGTGAATACAGTATGTACTTTTCCGCGCTGGTCTTTGGCAACCGGACGCAGCTTTCCTTTATACATATAAAGTAGATATTCATGCCCGAACCGTACCGTAAACGCCGCCGGAATGCCGGTCACCTTGTTCCATATCATCCGGGCATGAAGTTTGAAGCCGCACCGTTCCGCGATTTCCTGCGCCGTGAATAGGTACTTGTCTATTGTCCAGAGGAAAAGAACCGCATTGCTGTCTGTGTTTTCTGCCGCCTGTCTGATATGACTTTCGATTTCACTCAGATCGCACACCGGATAATCAAGCCGTCCGCCGCTGCTGTTCGGGCGGGTGGATTTCTTTCCGCCTTTCGATTGCTTCCACGGTGGGTCAGCAAGAATCAGGTCGTATTTCTTTTCTGTGTTGAAAATATCTACCACCATAGCGCGGTCACTCTCCGGGCAGTTCCACAATGACGATTTCGACATCACGGTCAATGCCTTTCTGAAGGCTGTCCTCATGTCCTGCCGGGTTGAAAACATCCAGTCTGCCGACAGTGTTCAGGGAATCCCCGCCACGGTCAGCAACGATGTATTCCGCACCATCAATGGTGATGATCGTCATAAGGGGAAGCCAGTTACAGCCCACAACAGGTGTTTCCGGTTCAACACCATTCTGAATCCGAATGCCGCTTGCGGTGATACCGTCGGTTTTCCCGCAGCAGTATAAACATACATCATAATAGGTGAGCGTTCCGGTGATGGTGTCTCCCTCACAAATGCCGTTGTAGCTTTCGCGGGTTTCAGCCGGTTTGGGGGACAGTTCGCTTGGAAGCGTTTCAAAAGTTCTTGCGGTGGTACTGCTTTCGTGGGTATGGGTAATCGCAAGGGTGGTCGTGTCCGGAATTTGTGCTTTCCGAACTCTGTCGGGGTGAACGTCTCTAAGTTCCGGAACCCCTGTCGCATAAACTGTCAGCGCAGCCGCAGTGATAGCAAGCGCACCGAACAGCATGATTTTTAAGTTTATGTTCTTTTCACGTCGCGTCATTTCTTTCCGTACTTCCTTTCTCTCTTTCCGTTTTTGCACACACAACGGTTGTCCGCATAACAGATTCCGCAGCATAAACTGCATACATACCCGTTCTCGCATTTGATACCGTCGCAGATGGGCTGACCGCATGGCCGGCACGGCTCCCCCATGCCTTCAACTCCGAAACGCTTTTTCAGTGCAGGATAGTATTTCGCGGTGACATTTTCGCGCCCGATATATACCCGTTTTTCACGTCCGAAATATCCGCGCTTCCAGTGTCGAAAACATACTGCATCAAGATCGGGATTGATGCAGTATTGTACCGTTCTCCCGGAATGGAACTTGTCGCATCCGCCGCAGTACCATTCACCGCAGATTTTGAACCGGTATGTATCACCGATTTTTCTTTTGATTCTCCGGACAATTCTTTTGATGGGCATTACAATGTAATACTGCATCCGGCTGACTTTTTCGGGCTTCACTTCTTTTTGCTCCTCCCGATTGCTGCAAGCGTAACAAGTGTAACGCATATAATGAATGTGATAATGATGGATTCCATGTTTTCTTGACCTCATTTCAGGATTCACCCCGGCACTTCTTGAAGATTTCAGATTTAAGAATTAAAGCGGGGCGCGCCGAGTTGCTGTTCGTGGGGCTGCCCGTGCTCGGGACGCCGTTGTAGTTCACGTAGCACACCGCAGACGCGGAAGCGGATTTCGGGGTGATAAGCCATTCCCAAGCAAAGTCGGTGAGCAAATGTCTGTACTTCCTGTACTGTTCACAGGATAACAGGCTGATATAGTCTTCACAGGTTCCGAATTCGCGTGTTCCATCGTCGGCAGTTAAATCAATGGTTTGCTTGATTAAATCATCCGGGTCAGCAATACGGTGTAAATACATATCGTTCAGAAGGCGGCGAATATAAGAAGTGCGCCAGTCCGGGGAACCATCTTTGCTGAACTGAAATTCTTCCGCGCCTTCCGCTTCAAAGTCATCGTGTGCGACACAGAAAACGCCGCCGGGTACCGCATCCAGCGTAGCCCACTTTCTGCCGTGATACTCAAATACTTCGCCGGGTTTGAAATCGCTTTCGGTGTCCCGTTCGTCAGGGTCAACCGCGACACATTCCATGCACGTTCCCGAATTGATACCGCCGAGAATTTCACCGGCTTCCGCGAACAGTTCCGCCAGACGTGCGCACTTCTGCTTCATTACGTCCGCATTACGTCCGCATTTTCGATTTTGATAACAATGCTAAATTCCATTTTAATCCCTCTCATGTATTGTGATTTTGCTGGGGCTTGCTACAGTCACGCTGTTTGCAATTTTTGATTTAAGTTCAACCTCCGAATATAACCGGCGTTTTCCGTGAACGTCCGGGCGTGAAGGACGGCAGCAGAATCCAATGATACAGGCGTATTCAGTCCCGTCATATTCAACCGGCGTTTCCTGAATCATTGCTTTCTTGATTTGATCGCTTGTGGGGTTCGTAATATCCGGCATATTTTATACCTCATCACGCCCCAACGGGCACCACTTCGGGGTGCTTCCCATCCAGCTTGCTTTATTCCCGATTTTCTTGCCGCGTTTGGTAGCCATGCAGTAGAAACAATACCGTTCCAGTTTCCCGCCAGCTTCCTTGCCGCCGTTATCGCTCATTTTTCCGTTCCCAACAATGGTGGTGCGAATTGTAACATTCTGATTGTTGATCGAAACGGACTTTCTGCCGGTTATATATTCGCTTTCACTTTCGCACTCATGAAGTGCAGGACAGCGTTCATCGGTCTTGTAGTTCATACACTGTGCCATTTTTGAATAACCTCCTATGTTCACAATACCTTCAACACGTCGCGGGTGATCGCAGTCAAGCTGTCTGCGGTTACACACACATTCTTGATATGCCCATTGCCGAAATACAGAAGGACGAATTCTTCACCATCAGGAGAAATCAGGTATTCTGCGCCGAGCACATCGGAATCAGCCTTGATAAGAAGGGCAGACAATTCGTTTTCAACAAACGTCTTTTTTGTCACCGCTTCCGGCGGTTCATTCACTTCAAGATTCAACCACCATTCGGGGTTATTTCTGCATTCTTCATGGGGGCAGTTATCGCAGTTATCCGCGTCGCATCCAGCGCAGAACTTTTCGTGAAATTCATCATGCCACGGTGCTTCAAGAACCGGGAGATTCTTCAAGAAACGTCCCAATTCCGAACAGTTCCGAGTAATCTTTTCAAATATTGTCATTGCGCACACCTTTCATTTTTGTTTCCGAAACCGTCTTGCGTCCCCGGTTTTGGAGATTCTGAAAAAATACCGTCTGCGCCTTATCCGCGCTGTATTCGTTGCGCTGGTTCTTATCCAGCCGCCCGGTAAAACCTTTTTGCAGTTCATGGTATATGGTAGCGGTGTGGATTCCCAGCCGCGCCGCAATGTCGGCGGGACGCTCACCGGCTTTATACCATTTCTCAATCTGCAACCGTTGTTCGTGGGTCAGATACTTGTATTTCCTCGCCATGTAATCACCTCACTTTCGTAGAAAAGCAAAAAAATAAATGCGTCAGAGCCTAAAAAAACTCTTTCGCATTTAATTATAAAATCTTTAAAATTAGAAAAAAATCGAAAAAGTTCTTGACAAAGCAGATGTAACATGATATAATAACAAAGCTGTCAGCGAGACATTGC
>CAYSJX010000003.1:0-38521 GCA_964431445.1 uncultured Oscillospiraceae bacterium
CTCCACCCATTACGCCTGCATGATGCACCGCAACCCCGAGCTGTGGCACGCCGATGTGTATCTGGAGGGCGCGGATCAGTACCGTGGCTGGTTCCAGTCCAGCCTGCTGACCTCCGTGGGCGCACTGGATCAGGGCGCGCCCTTCCGGCAGGTTCTGACCCACGGCTGGACGGTGGACGGTCAGGGCCGCGCCATGCACAAGAGTCTGGGCAACGGCGTGGATCCGGCTGATCTGATTAAGGAATTCGGTGCGGACATTGTCCGGCTCTGGGCGGCCTCTTCGGATTATCACGCCGATGTGCGCTGCTCCAAGGAGATTTTCCGGCAGATCGCCCAAAATTATCTGAAATTCCGCAACACGGCCCGTTACTGTCTGGGCAATCTGGCGGACTTCGACCCCAATACGGACATGGTCGCCCCCGAGCAGCAGGAAGAGCTGGATCGCTGGGCCCTGACCCGGCTGGACAGCCTGATCCGCTTCTGCAAAAAAGCCTACAATGGCTACGAGTTCCATCTGGTCACCCACGCCATCAACGATTTCTGCGTGGTGGATCTCAGCTCCTTCTATCTGGACATTCTGAAGGATCGGCTCTACTGCGAGCAGCGTGACGGTCTGCGCCGCCGCAGCGCCCAGACCGCCCTGTACCGGATCGTGGACGCTATGGCGAAGGTCTTTGCCCCCATTCTGGCCTTTACCTGCGATGAGATCTGGCAGGCCATGCCCCATCTGCAAAGCGACGACAAGCGCAACATTCTGCTCAACCAGATGCCCGGCGAGCTGACCGGCTGCACGCTGGATGCCGCCGAAATGGAAAAGTGGAACGTGATTATGAAGCTGCGGCAGGATGTCAACGGCATTCTGGAAAAGGCCCGGGCGGACAAGCGGATCGGCAAGGCGCTGGAAGCCCGTGTGACCCTGCAAACCGGGGACGAAAACCTAAAGCGTGCCTGTGAGCAGGTCAATCTGGCCGAAATCTGCATTGTCTCCGCCGTGGACTGGGCCGAACCCGAGGCCGGGGCCGAGGTTGGAACCGGTGTCAACTATCCCACACTGACCATCGGTGTCAGCGAAGCGCTGGGCAGCAAGTGTCCCCGCTGCTGGATGCACTCCCTCCACGCAAACGCCGAGGGTCTGTGCCCCCGCTGCGCCGCCGTCGTGGCCACGCTGGAGCTGGATATCTGAGGAACCTCTAAGAAACCTCTGAATACAGTGCAATCGCCGGGGCAGCATGGCTGCTCCGGCGATTTTCCCTCTTGCCAAGTGAAAATGACGTGCTATAATAAGGTAGATAACAACCGAAGGAGTTGACTTCCATGCAAAACATGATGGATGCACTGGTCAAAACCGAGGCAGGCCCCGGCCTGACCCTGATGAAAATGCCGATTCCCACAGCCGGTCCCGGCGAAGTGCTGATTAAAATTCATAAAACCGCCATCTGCGGTACCGATGTCCATATCTACAACTGGGATCCGTGGGCACGGCTGCACATCAAGCCCCCCATGATCATCGGCCACGAATATGTTGGTGAGATCGCCGCACTGGGCAAGGGCGTAACGGCCTTCCATGTGGGGCAGCGGGTCAGTGGCGAAGGCCACATCACCTGCGGCCACTGCCGCAACTGCCACAACGGCAACATCCAGTGGTGCAAGGATACCATCGGCGTCGGCGTAGACCGGGATGGTGCCTTTGCCGAATATCTGGTGATCCCGGCCAGCAATGTCATCGCCATCGATGAAAAGCTGGATGAGGATGTGGTTGCCTTCTTCGATGCCTTTGGCAATGCCGCCCACACCGCCCTGATGTGGAATCTGGTGGGCGAGGATGTGCTGATCACCGGGGCCGGCCCCATCGGCATCATCGCGGCCGGAATCTGCAAATTCGCCGGGGCCCGCCGGGTGATCATCACCGATATCAACGATTACCGGCTGGAGCTGGCCCGCCGGATGGGCGTGGATGCCGCCGTCAACACTGCCAAAGAGGATCTGCCCAAGGTCATGAAGGAGCAGGGACTGGTAGAAGGCTTCGATGTGGGTCTGGAAATGTCCGGCAGCGGTGCCGCATTGCAGCAGATGATCGGTGCCATGCGCAATGGCGGCAAGATTTCCGTCCTCGGCATCAGCAACCGCCCGGTGGAGCTGGATATGAACACCGTGATCACCAAGGGACTGGCCCTGCAGGGCATTTACGGCCGCAAGCTGGACAACTGGCACCAGATGAGCTATATGGTACAGGGCGGGCTGGATCTGCGCCCGATCATCACCCATCGCTTCCACTACACCGATTTCCAGTCCGGCTTCGATGCCATGAACTCCGGCAAGGCTGGAAAAGTCATTCTGGACTGGACGAAATAAGGAGGATCCCATGAAAACTGCCATTGAACGCTACCGCCGGGAGCTGGACGCCATCCGGGATGCCGGCACCTACAAAAATGAGCGGCTGATCACCACGGCCCAGTCCGCCCGCATCGACACCACCGAGGTTCGGAATGTGCTGAACCTGTGCGCCAACAACTATCTGGGCCTGGCAGACGACCCCCGGCTGATTGAGGCCGCCCGGGCCAGCTACGATCAGTGGGGCTACGGCCTTTCCTCCGTTCGCTTTATCTGCGGCACCCAGCAGCAGCACCGTGTGCTGGAACAGAAAATTGCCGCTTTCCTTGGGATGGACGACAGCATCCTCTACAGCTCCTGCTTCGATGCCAACGGCGGCCTGTTTGAGACACTGCTGGGTGCGGAGGATGCCGTGATTTCGGACGAGCTGAACCACGCCTCCATCATCGATGGCGTTCGGCTGTGCAAGGCCAAACGCTTCCGCTATAAAAACAACGACATGGCCGATCTGCGCGCCCAGCTGGAGCAGGCCCGGGCCGCCGGCTGCCGCACGCTGCTGATCGCCACGGACGGCGTATTCTCCATGGACGGCTACATTGCCAACCTGACCGGCATCTGCGATCTGGCAGACGAATTTGACGCGCTGGTCATGGTCGATGACAGCCATGCCGTTGGCTTTGTGGGCAAGACCGGCCGGGGCACCGCCGAATACTGCGGTGTGCAGGGCCGGGTGGATATCATCACCGGCACACTGGGCAAAGCGCTGGGTGGTGCCTCCGGCGGCTACACCTGTGCCCGGCAGGAGATCGTAGATCTGCTGCGCCAGCGCAGCCGCCCCTACCTGTTCTCCAACACGCTGGCCCCCAGTATCTGCGCCGCCGCCATCCGCACCTTCGATCTGCTGACCGAGTCCTCCGAGCAGCTGGATCGCCTCAATGAAAATACCGCCTATTTCCGCAACCGTCTGACCCAGGAAGGCTTCGACATTGCCCCGGGTGTTCACCCCATCGTGCCCGTCATGCTCTATGATGCCCGCACCGCCCAGGAATTTGCCGCCAGAATGCTGGAAAAGGGCGTGTATGTGGTGGGCTTCTGCTACCCCGTGGTGCCCATGGGCAAAGCCCGCATCCGCACGCAGGTTTCCGCCGCCCACACGAAAGAGGATCTGGATTTTGCCGTTGACTGCTTCTGTCAGGTGCGCCGGGAAATGGGCCTTGCCTGAGGCAAAAGTGAAAATGCGAAGGGACACGCAGCCATCCCGGCCGCGTGTCCCGTTTTTTATTCGTACCGGCAGACAAAATCCCGGAACTGCGCCCGGTTGTCTCCGATGGCATACAGGCCGAACAGCACCCCTGTAAAGCCGCTGGCCACTTCGCTGGAAAGGTATTTTGTCTGGGCATCGGCAAGGGGCAGCACCTGCGCGTCCTGCACCAGTTCAAAATGGTAGCGCAGCGCGTCCATGCGGATGCGAAGGGTCGCCTCCCCCGCCGGCAGGGGACAGGTCGCCTGCACATGGCTGATATCTCCGATACGCAGCCGGACAAAGGCCTGCCAGCCTTTCTCCGTCCGGCGGATGCCGATGGCGTAGTGCTCCTGCTCCGTCATATACACGCACAGACCGGCCTCGCCGCCGTCCGAAGTCAGCTTCACCGTCACACTGCCGCCAAAATCCCGCTGACGCAGGCCGATCCATGTGGGTGAACCAACCTGCTCCAGTGTCACATCCGTGCCGCAGAGCACGGCACAATCGGGCAAAAGCTGATAGCGGCTCCTGTCCGGATGGCGCAGGAAGCACCAGTCCACATCCCAGCGGGTGTTTTCAAAAGTCCAGCACTGCTTGCGCTGCTGCCGGCCCGGCAGGTTCACCTCGTAGCTTTCGGAGGTTGTGCCGTCTGCGCAGGTGAACCAGCCATCCTCCGTCAGCCGGGCCGGGGTCAGGAACACCTCCCGCCCCAGATGGTGATAGGGCATCCACACATCGATCTGCCGGAAGCCGAGGGTGGGAATGTACCAGTTGCCGTCCGGCCCCGTGACCAGCTCCCCGTGGCCGATGGCCTGTATGGGATAGGGGGCCTTGTCCCGGTTGGTCAGAATGGGGTTGTGGGGGCAGTTTTCAAAGGGCCCCCACGGGGAACAGCTGCGGCAGAGGGTGAGCATGTGGCCATACTCCGTGCCGCCTTCAGAAGCCAGAAGATAGTACCACGGCCCGATTTTATACAGGTGCGGCCCCTCCACATAACGGCCACCGGTGCCCTTCCAGATGCTGCGGCTGGGGGTCAGCTTACGCCCCGTCTCCAGATCGATCTGGGACTGGATAATGCCGCTGACGCCAAAATCATCCACCCCGGTACTCATGAAATAGGTTTTCCCGTCCTCAAAATAGAAGGAGGGGTCAATGCCATCCTGCTGCACATAAATCGGTTCCGACCATTCGCTGTGGATATCCTCCGTCCAGACATAGAAATTCTGCTGGGTGGTATTATTGGTGGTGGTCACATAAAATCTGCCGTCATGAAAACGGATGGTGGCGGCAAACACACCGCCGGAGCTGGCAATCCCATCGAGCATGATCTGACTTTTCCGGGTCAGCACATGGCCGATCTGCACCCAGTTGACCAGATCCCGGCTTTCAAACAGAGGAATACCCGGAAAATACTGGAAGCTGCTGCACACCATATAGTAGACCCCATTGGCACAGCAGACACTGGGATCCGGGTAAAAGCCCCGTAGCACCGGATTTTCATAGCGCATGTCCGGACCCCCTTAAATGGTCAACTCCACCTGCACCGTGCTTCCCTGCGCCTGCAAAGGAATCAGGTTGCCGGACAGCGATTTACCGTTGACGCACAGGCTCTTTTTCCCGGTGCGGCGGACATGGATGACATACATTGCGCCCCGGAATTTGCGGCGGATGGTGAAATCCTTCCACTGCGCCGGCACGCAGGGCTCCACGATCAGCCCGTCATAATCCGGACGGATGCCCAGAATATACTGGCTGATGGACAGGAACGTCCAGCTGGCCGTGCCGGTCAGCCAGCTGTTCTTGGCGTGACCCGGATTGCCGGAGGCCCGGCCCGTGACCATCTGGGAATAGCAGTAGGGCTCCGTCTCGTGAATTTCGGAGCGATCCTCCAGATAGGCCGGGCAAATGCGCCGGTAGATGTCAAAAGCTTCATCGCCCCGGCCCAGCACCGCCTCGGCGCAGACGATCCACGGGTTATTGTGGCAGAAAATGGCACCGTTTTCCTTAAATCCGGGAGGATAGGAGGAAATTTCTCCCAGCTCCGGATGATAGGTGGTGTAGCACGGATACAGAAGCTCCACGCCATACTCGCCCAGCAGATACTGCCGGGTGGACTGCATGGCCTGCAGCGCCTGCCCCGACTCCCGGCCGATGCCGGCCATGGTGCAGAAGCCCTGGGGCTCGATGAAGATCTGCCCCTCTTCGCACTCCCGGGAGCCGACCTTGTTGCCCGCCGCGTCATACGCCCGCAGGAACCATGCCCCATCCCAGCCGTGGGTCAGGACAGCCTGCTCCATTTCCGCAACGGCGGTGCGGATCTGCGCTTCTTCCTGGGTCAGGCCGATCCGGTGGCAGAGGTCGGCATATTCGCCGCCGTACTTGACGAACATACCGGCAATAAACACGCTCTCCGCCACGGGGCCTTCGCTGGGGCCATAGGTCTGGAAGCTTTCCCCCGGCTCTTCGGAGAAGCAGTTGAGGTTCAGGCAGTCATTCCAGTCCGCCCGGCCGATCAGGGGCAGACCATGGGGGCCACGGTTTCGCAGGGTGAAATTCACGCTGCGGCGCACATGCTCCAGCAGCGGCACTTCGCTGCCGGGGGCATTGTCAAAGGGTGTGGGATGCTCCAGAATGGAGAAATCGCCGGTTTCCTTGACATAGCTGCAAACGGCTCCCACCAGCCACAGCGGGTCATCATTGAAGCCGCCACCGATATCATTGTTGCCCCGCTTGGTCAGGGGCTGATACTGGTGATAGGTGGAGCCATCGGCAAACTGAATGGAGGCGATATCGATGATCCGCTCTCTGGCCCGGTCAGGGACGATGTGCATGAAGCCGTACAGATCCTGACAGGAATCCCGGAAGCCCATACCCCGGCCGGTGCCCGTCTCATAATAGGAGGCGGAGCGGCTCATATTGAAGGTGACCATGCACTGATACTGGTGCCAGATATTGACCATGCGCCGCAGGGCGGGATCCTCATGCTCCAGCGTAAATTTGCCTAGCAGCTCATCCCAGTAGGCACGAAGCCGGGTGAAAGCGTCATCCACAGCCTCCGGGGCGCTGAATTTCTCCATCAGACGGTGGGCATCGTCCTTGCGGATCACCCCGGGGGTCAGGAATTTCCGGTCGCGGGGATTTTTGCCGTAGCCCAGCACGAAACAGGCCCGCCAGCTCTGCCCCGGGTTCAATGTCACGCACAGGTGATGGCATCCGATGGGATACCAGCCGGTGATGCGGCTGGATGCGCTGCGCTCCTCACGCACCAGCTGCGGATCGCTCCAGTCGCCCATGTGGCCGAGGAAGGTGTTGCGATCCGTATCCCAGCCCACGGTGTCCCGGTTCACGCCGTAGAAAGCGTAATGATCCCGCCGCTCCCGGTACTCCGTCTTGTGGTAGATCACCCGCTCCTCCACTTCGCTCTCCGCGATGTTCAGGTTGCGCTGATAGTTGTTGGCATCGTCCACCGCGTTCCACAGGCACCACTCCATGCAGCCATAGACATGGATGGTTTTGGCCTGTTTGCTCTCGTTGACCAGAAGAAGATCGTGAATTTCGCAATTTTCCCCCTGGGGCACAAACATGGTCAGGCTGGCCCGCAGGGCATCTTTCGTGCTGTCCAGAACGGTATAACCCATGCCATGGCGGCATTCATACCGGTCAAGGGGTGTTTTGGTGGGCAGATATCCGGGGTTCCACGCCGGCTCCCCGGCCTCTTTGATGTAATAGAAGCGTGCGCCATGGTCTGCCGGAACCGCGTTATAGCGGTAGCGCAGCAGGCGCTGCAGCTTGGCGTCCCGGTAGAAGCAGTAGCCCGCGCCGGTGTTGGACACCATGCCAAGAAAATCCTCATTGCCCAGATAGTTGATCCACGGAAGCGGTGTGGCGGGGGTGGTGATCACATATTCCCGCCGTGCGTCATCAAAATAGCCGTAGCGCATATTGTCCTCCTTAGAATGTTACGGTGATCTGCGCGTTGCCGGGCAGCTCCAGCACCGCATTGGTTTCCTGCATGTGGAAGGGGCAGCCGCAGACATTGGTCGGTTCACCGGTGCCCATCAGGGCCAGCGAGCAGGGCTTTTCGCTCTCCACCCGGATCCGGTATTCCCCGCCGCAGCGGCTGACACGGGCCTGTGTCACCGGCCGGTTGTCCGGCGAATAGATGGTGGTCTTCGCTTCCTCGCCATCGGCAAGGGCGTAGAGCCGCAGTGTGGCACCATCGCCGTAATCATACACCGCGTCATCATCCCTGCTGCCCAGGGCCACGATGCTGCCGGGGCGGACATACAGGGGAATGCTCAGATAATCCTGCTTTTCCTCGTACCAGCGGCCGCCGGTCTTTTCTTCTCCGGTCAGCAGACTGGTCCACCGGCCCTCGGGCAGATAGTAGCGGGCGATTCCCTCCTCGTTGAAAACAGGGGCCACCAGCAGGCTGTCACCGAGCATATACTCACTGGCCAGATAGTCGCAGTTGCGATCCTCCGGGAATTCCAGCACCATGGCACGCATCATGGGCACACCGGTGCGATTGGTCTGCACGGCACTGCTGTACAGATAGGGCATCAGCCGTGCCTTCAGCCGGGTGAAGAAGCGCACCACATCCACGCTCTGCTCATCATAGACCCACGGCACCCGGTAGGAGCCGGAGCCATGAAGCCGGGAATGGGTGGACAGCAGGCCAAAGGCCGCCCAGCGCTTGTACACATCCGGGGTGGAAGCCGACTCGAATCCGCCGATATCATGGCTCCAGAAGCCGAAGCCGGAGGCGCACAGGCTCAGGCCGCCCCGCAGGCTCTGCTCCATGGACTCATAGTCCGACCAGCAGTCACCGCCCCAGTGGACGGGGAACTTCTGGCCGCCCGCTGTCGCACTGCGGGCAAAGAGAATGGCTTCCTTCTGCCCCTTCTTCCGGCAAATGACGTTGTAAACCGTCTGATTATAGAGATAGGAATAGTAGTTGTGCATTTTCCGGGGATCGGAGCCGTCATGGTAGACGCAATCCGTGGGAATTCTTTCACCAAAATCCGTCTTGAAGCAGTCAACGCCCATATCCAGCAGGTGTTCAAGCTTGGAAGCGTACCATGCGCAGGCATCCGGATTGGTGAAATCCACCAGCGCCAGACCCGGCTGCCACATATCCCACTGCCACACATCGCCGTTGGGCCGTTTCAGGAAATACCCCTTCTCCATGCCCTCCCGGAAAATGGCAGACTCCTGCCCCACATAGGGATTGATCCAGACGCAGATTTTCAGTCCCTTCTGCTTCAGCCGCCGCAGCATTCCCACGGGATCCGGGAACACCCGGCTGTCCCACAGGAAATCGCACCAGGAAAATTCCTTCATCCAGAAACAGTCGAAGTGGAACACCTTCAGGGGGATTCCCCGCTGCAGCATCCCATCGACAAAGCTGTTGACCGTAGCCTCGTCATAATTGGTGGTGAAGGATGTGGACAGCCACAGGCCGAAAGTCCAGGGGGCCGGCAGGCCGGGCTTGCCGGTGATGTCGGTGTAGCGGGTCAGCACATCCTTCATGCTCGGCCCGTCCACGAGGAAATAATCCAGATATTCCCCCGCCACAGTGAAGCCGACCCGGTTGACCGCCTCGCTGGCCACCTCGAAGCTGACCCGCTCCGGGTGGTTGACGAACACGCCGTAGCCCCGGTTGGACAGGTAGAAGGGCACATTTTTATACGACTGCTCCGTGGAAGTGCCGCCGTCCTCGTTCCATACATCCACGCTCTGGCCGTTTTTGACGAAGGCGCCGAACCGCTCGCCCAGACCGTAGATCAGCTCCCCGACCCCCAGCGACAGCTGCTGGCGCATGTAGGCATTTTCCGGCCCACGGTCATAGGCAAAGCCCTTCCAGTCCGTTTTCAGGTAGGCCAGATCCTTCCCGGTGGAGGAAGTCAGTTTCCGGCTGCCGTGGTAGAAGGTCATGGCGGCGTTCTGCTTCAGAATTTCCAGCCGCAGCTGGCCGCTGCTGACCACCAGCCGATCCTCCAGCTCCTGCGCCTGCAGCAGTCCCTGCTGCGCCGGGGCAATGTCAAAAGAGTCCGGCTCCCGCCGCTGCAGTCCCATGTGGTGCCATGTCTGCACCCGCAGTACCTGCGGATAGGGTGCGGAAATGCGGATGGTCAGATTGATGCCCCCCAGCGTATCGCCTCGCTGGCGGATCCTGGACGTAGGCGCGCAGATGGTGACAGCTTCCGGCTCGATCCGGGAGAAATAGACTTCCGCCGGGGAGAAACCGGCGCAGCCCTCCTGCATGAGCCAACAGCCATTGCTGAATTTCATGGAATATCCCTCCATCATGGTTTTTTGTTTAGTTTACACGATATGCGCCATTTTCGCAACCGGGAAAATGATAGAAATAACACAATATAAATTTGACAAAATTCCCATTTGCGGGTATAATACTCTTGATTTTTTTGCAGGAGGTGCGCGGATGTATCGGATCCTGATCGCTGATGACGAGGCCCCCATTCGGGAGGGGCTGAAATTTCTTCTGGATTATGATTCCCTTGGCTTTACCATCTGCGCGGAAGCATCGGACGGGCTGCAGGCCTGTCAGGCTATGGTGGCGCTGGCCCCGGATGTGGTGCTGCTGGATATCCGAATGCCGGGTCTTACGGGGCTGGAGGCCATCCACCGTGCCCGGGAGCAGGGCTTTCAGGGCAAGGTGATCATCGTCAGCAGCTATTCCGATTTTTCCTACGCCCAGCAGGCCATGCGCTACGGGGTGCAGCACTATCTGACCAAGCCCATTGAAGAGGACGCATTGCAGGAAATTCTTATCACCTTCCGGCAGGAGCTGGATCAGGATGCCCAAAGCCGCAGCGCCGCCGATTTTTACCGGGAGAAGGCGCAGGCCAGCGTGATCACCGATCTGCTGCTGGGACGCCACTTCCCGGATGCCACCCAGCTTGAGCAGCTGCAACTGACTGCGGATACCTATCAGGCCGTGATCGTGCAGCAGACCCCGCCCAACTGGGAGCAGTCGCTTCGCACCCTGAGCCAGTCACTGTACGCCCGGCTACAGCTGCAGGGGCGGGAGGTTCTGCTGCTGAAAGGAAGCACCGCCGTTCTGCGTTTTCGGGAGCTGCTGGCTTTCTGCCAGCGCACCGCCCATGTGCAGCCGGAGGAGCAGCCCTTCTTCGCCTGCGGGCAGGCCGTTAGCCGGTTTGTGGAAATTCCCGATTCCTATACACAGGCGCTGCAGCTGTCGGAGCGGCGGTTCTTCTGTGAGCAGGAGCAGAATGTGCTGACGGTTGAGGATCTTCCCGACCTGTCCGGCCGGACCCTGCTGTGTGAAGATCTGCTGCAACAATACACCTCTACCCTGCTTGACGGCATTCACACCTTCAGCCGCCGTCTGATTGCCCAGACCCTGCAGCAGTTGCAGCAGCAGCTTCGCAGCGCGCCGGATTCCATCGCCTCCATCCGTCTGTTCCTGACGGATCTGTATCTGCGCATCAAAATGCAGGTCAGCCATCTCTACCCCGGCAGTGATATCCACTATCTATCCAACGCCCAGATCATCAGCACCATTGAACAGGCGCGGTATCTGCATGAGATCATCCTGTTCTTCTCCCAGCGCTTTGATCATTACATCGATGCCACCGGCGCATCCAATCGGGACAGCGTGCTGGACGATATTCTCCACTATATCCACCATAACTACGCCTCCAATGTGACGCTGGAAAGCATTGCGCCCCTGTTCGGCTACAACCGTTCCTACCTCGGCAAGATTTTCACCAAGAAGGTGGGGCAGAACTTCAATTCCTATGTCGATCAGGTGCGCATTGACCGGGCCAAGGAGCTGCTGTTGCAGGACAGCGCCAAGGTCTATAACATTGCCGAGCAGGTCGGCTATAAGAATGTGGACTATTTCCACATCAAATTCCGCAAATATGTGGGCATGAGCCCATCGGAATACCGCAAAAAGTTCAAAGACCCATCGGGTTCTCCGGATACGGAGAACCCGGGCAAGGGTTCCCTTGCCCGGTAAGCGTCTTTGGAGCGACGGACTTTTCGCCAATGGTCGCTTACATCTTCTCAAACTTGTATCATTGCATCCCCCTGGTTCTTCCACCAAGCCGGAAGGACGGGGGGATTGCCACACCAGTGTGCGCACTTATTTCACAATGACATAAAGAATAAGGAAGGGCCGGGTGGCCCTTCCTTTTCCTGTTTCGCTGTTCCGGCCGCTTATTGGGCGGGCCCGTAGTAGAAATCGATCTCGATGGTTTCGATATGGGGAATAATGCCATCGTTGCGGTCAAGGATGCAGGCCGAGCAGCCGGTCAGGTCGCCATCCATGGTGCGCGCGCCGTCCGGCAGTTTGGTGACCCACTCGTTGAACAGGTTGACACGGGTGGTGATCCCATTGTCCGCCGTGGTATAGGGCTTGGCCGCCATGGTGTAAACCTCGCCGTTGATCCGGATCTGCCGGATGTCCAGAATCCAGCCCGGATGCACCACATCGCCATTGGTCACCGCCAGTGCGCCGAAGGCAATGCCGGCCGAATAGCCGTTGGCCGTACCGGTAAAGTCCAGACCCACGGTATAGGTTCCCTCGCCATCCATCACCACCACGGTATCCTTCAGGCCTTCGGTCATGGAGTCGGGATTGTAGGTATCGCCCACGCTGTAGGTGCAGCCGTAATCGCCGCTGTTCCACATGATCCACGCCATGGTGGTATTGTCGGTGATCTCCACCGCATTCTCCCGGAAGCTTTCGGGGGCATCGGCAATGGCGGATTTGATCCGCCGCTGGGCCATAATGCCCTCTTCCTCCTGGGTCATCAGCTCATGGGCTTTGACATTGTGCTGCTTGTAATAGGTGGCCAGCTCCTCCACCATGGTCAGGGATCTGCGGTCATAGAAGGCGCTGCAATCCCACAGGCAGGACGTATAGTTGTACTGATCGCACAGCGACAGGAAGATGCGGTGATACAGCTCCGTGTTATCCTGTACCTTGGTGGCATAGAGAACGCCGTATTCTCCGATGACGACGCCATAGCCCTTCTCGGTGAATTTCTGCATCTGGCCGAGGGTGTCCACCATGTATTGCAGGTCGGCCTTGGTGCCCCACTTGACGCTGGACTGGCCATCGCCGCAGTAGGACCAGGGGTCATAATAGTGGACGGAGATCAGGAGCCGGTTTTCCACCGTGTCCGTGGGCATGATGAAGCGGTCATCGCAGGTATTGGCAATGTTGGTGCCGAAGCCCGGGATCAGCAGGAATCGGCTGGCATTGTTGCCGCCGCTGGCCCGCACCGTATCCACAAATGCCTGATTGACCTTGTTGGCAAGATCGTACTTTTCCTCGTCCGTCAGGTAGGTGACGATGGAGTCATCGCAGTACAGGCTGGAATTTTCATCGAAGCGGGCACCGATTTCCTCGTTGGCTCCCTCGAAGATCAGGTGGTAGTCATAATTGCCGAAGCGCTGGGCCAGCTGGCTCCACATGCCCTTGTAGGCTTCCATGGCAAGATTGCGGGTCGCCTCGGTCTCGGAGCCGAACATACCGTACCAGCCGCCGTCCCAGTGGTCATTGATAATGACGAACATATCCGCCCCAATGGCCCAGTCCACGATCTGCTGCACCCGATCCAGATATTCCGGCGCAATGGTGTAATCGCCGGTGGTGGCCAGATCCGTGGCGTTGGTCATCCATGCCACGGGAATGCGCAGGGTGTCAAAGCCGGCTTCCTTCATGCCGCGGATCATTTCCTCGGTGGTCTCCGGCTGTCCCCAGGAGATCTCATAATGGGTCGGATCGTCCTTGAAGGTGCTGCCCACGGCGGTATCGCAGGCTTCCATGGTATTGCCAAGATTGGTGCCGTTGCCCATCATATGCACCAGCTCCAGTGCCGTCAGCTCCGGGCGCATGGGATCCTCACCGGGCTGGCTTTCCGTGGGGGTGGGGGCGGTGGTGGAGGGCTGTGTGGGGCTGGCCGGGGTGCATCCGGCGAACAGGCCGCAGCACAGTGCCCCAAGCAGAAGCAGGCTGATCAGTTTTTTCATATGCATTCTCCTCGCTTATTCAAAGGTCAGTCCGGACAGGGTAAAGGTCACGGTAATGACCTGTGGATTTTCCGTCAGGAAATTCAGAACATGATTTTCCGTGTCCACCGTCACTTCGGAAACAGCGCTGCCGTCCCAAGCGTTGACGGGGTCATTGGTATCAAAAATGCCGGTATCCTTCATGGCGGATTTGAACTCGCCGTTGGTGATGGTCAGCTCCACCCCATCCACCGTTACACTGTCCCAGCGGATCTTGCAGTCGGTCACATGGGATTTTCGCAGGTCACCGGTGGTCACGCCGTAGTCCTTAATGTAGACGGAGGTCAGATTATTCAGCCCCGTAACGCCCAGGGCCCGGGTCTGCTCCGACAGTGTCGCGCAGTCAAATTGCAGGGTGTAGGTACCGTCACCGGTGACGGAGAGGACGGGGCCCGTCTCATTGTTGTAGCAGCCCAGCGCGATGTCATTGAACATCACATTCAGGGCAAGCTTCAGCACCTTTTCATAGCCCTCCACGGTGACATGTACGGTTTTCTCCACCCCATCGGAGGAGGTGATCACAATATCGGTGCTTCCCGGGGCCACGCCGGTGACTTTTCCGTACTTTGTCACGGTGGCGATGGATTCATCCTCGCTTCGCAGGCTCATGGTCAGGCCCACGGCGGAGGTTTGCAGCTTGACGCCCATGTCAAGGGTCTTGCCCTGCTCCACGGTGAACTGTTCCGCCTGGGTCACGATCACCGTGTCGGTGACAGGGGCCGGCCGGGTGGTGGTAGCGGGCGGGGTGGTCGGCTCGCTTCCCTGCTCGGCCGGGCCGCAGGCGCACAGGCTCAGCAGCAGCGCGGCCGCAAGCAGCAGGGCCGAAATCTTTTTCATTTTCTTCATGGGATTGCTCCTTCCGGGCAAATTATTCAGACTATTCCCCTTCGCCGGGGGTAATGACCGCGCCGGGCTCCTGTTCCAGCTGGGAAAAGAAGATGGTGGCATAGGCCGCAATGGTATACATTATACACGCCGGGCCGATCAGGATCCCCAGCAGCATGGTAGTCAGGTTCCAGCCGAAGAAAAACACCTCCACCGCCAGCGCGACCAGCAGTGTCAGCGTCCGCACAAAAAAGCGCGTGCTGATATCCACGGAATTTTTCAGGGTGCGCAGGAAGGTGTTTTCATAGCGTGCCTGCAAAGCAAAGGCAAACAAAAACATCAGTATCACCACAAACGCCCCTACCATTCCCGCAATCAGCAAAATGATCGGGTTGCTCTCGATCTGCTCGAACAGGGAAAAATCCAGCCAGACGGCGTAGACACTGAACAGGAGCAGCAGGCCATAGGGAATGCCGGTTTTGAAATTTTTGCGGAAGGACGCGATAAAATCCCGCACGGGATACCCCTCTTCCCCCCTGCACATCCGCATGAACACATCAAAGGCCGCAATGGTCGCGCCTCCCAGTGTCACGATGGGAAGGGAGAATACCATCCACATAAAATTGATTTTAATCGCAGCCCACAGCCAGTTGATAAACCGGTAAATCGGGCCGTCTACGCTGAAAATTCGCATTGTTTGCCGCTCCTTCACTTTTTCAGGCAAAGGGCTGCCCCCGCAGGGAGACAGCCCTTTTGATGCGTTACCGCTCAGTCCAGATTGCGGACTTCCTCCTCCAGCTGGTGGCGCAGGTTGGCCTGCTCCAGAGACCAGTCGATGCACTGGTCATAGCCGTAGGACTTGGCTTCCGCGATCATTTCGCTGACCAGCTGGTCAAACTGGGCATCATCCTTGGCATAGAGGGCCCGCCAGCTGTACTTGACGATCACATCTGTCACGGCGGCCCATGTGGTCTTGAACTCACCCTCTCTGGAAGCCAGGGTGAAGGTGGTAGCGGGCGCAACCACATAGTTGCCGCTCTTCATGTAATCTTCGATGGTGCTGAAGCCGACATGCTCTCTCCAGTCGTCCTCAATGGGGCCGGCGGAGGTGGCCAGATAGCTTCTCCAATACTTGTAGTTGAAGCGCTCGCCGTTGGAATCGGGGTTGAACGCGTCAAAGCTCCAGGTGGTGTTGTTGATCTGCAGGCAGCCGGAGTTGAAGTCGCCGGTTCCCTCGTAATCACCGATCATCATGGTGTTGCGCTTGTCGAAATACGCCTTCTGGCCGAACTCGGTCCAGTGGGTGTTGCCGTCCTCGTCATAGTACCAGCACAGATCCTTGGGGCCGTAGTTGTAGGTCATGACACCCTCGGGGGTACACAGCCAGTTGATGATCTCCATGCACTTTTCCGGATACTCCGTACCGGCCCCGATGCTCCAGATCCGGTTGCTGCCGTAGGTGGACATACCGTACACGATGGGGCTGGCCTCGGTGGGAACCAGAGAACACATCATCTTACCCTCTGCAAGGTGGTCATCGCTATTATAGGTCAGAGAGCCGGAATAGTTGAAGATGGAGAAGAACACGCCACCGGCGGACAGCTTCTCGGACATGTTGTCAAAGGTCTGAGACATGGAGTTGGGATCCACCAGATCGTTCTGATAGAGCTTGTTGAAGAACTTCAGGGCGGTCAGGTAGGGGCCGTTTTCCTCCAGCGTTGGGTGGAGCGTGCCGGTATCGGGATCGTACAGGCCGAGGCCCGCGCTCTCGTCATAGCCCCAGTAGGCCGTGGCGAACGCCTTGACGTACATGACCATATCGCCGTCCCAGTCCGGCCAGAGGGACACGGCATAGGTTTCGTTGCCGTTGTCATCCACCGGGCAGATTTCCTTCATCTGGATCAGCACCTGCAGCAGATCGTCCATATTCTTGACCTCGGGATAACCCAGCTGCTTGTAAAGATCCCAGCGGATATCCCAAGTGTAGAAGAAAGAAGCATGGTCAGAGCTGGAGCCCGCCACATCGTGGCCGAAGCCGTAAACCACATGCTCGCCGTTGACGGACTCGTTGAGCTTGGCGTTCTTTTCCAGCGCGGCCTGCATGTTTTCCTTGATGTAGGGGCCGTATTCGGCCAGCAGATCGTCCTCATTCCAGTCGTAGAGCATACCGGCCTTCACGGCACGGGTATAATCCTCCCCATCGCCGCCGAAAACCACGATATCGCCCAGGAAACCGGACTCCATGCGGGTCTCGTACACGCCATCGGTGGAGGGCACGATGTTCAAAATCACATTGAACTTCTCTTTCAGCATCTGCTTCATCCAACCGGTCTGCTCACCGCTCCAGTTGGCCAGCTGGCTGAAAACCGTCAGCGTGATGGGGCCTTCGTCTTTCTTCGCGCAGCCGACGAACAGGCCACAGACCATGACCAGTGTCAGCACCAGCGCAAGGGTACGGGTGATGATCGTTCTTTTCATTGTATCTTCCTCCTGATTAAATTCAGCATCAGCCCTTAACGGCGCCGAGCATGATTCCTTTTTCAAAATAGCGCTGCATGAATGGGTAGACCAGCAGAATGGGCACCACGGAGATCATGGAAATGGTGTATTTCATGACCTTCATGCTCTTCATGGATTCCAGGAAACCAATGGAGTCACCGGTGCCGATCTGTCCCTGCAGATTGGATGCCTGATTGAGGTAGTTATACAGCAGGTGCTGCAGGGTATAAAGATCGGAGCGCTCCTGCATCAGCATCAGCGAATCGGTGAAGGAGTTCCAGTGCCCAACCGCGCCAAAAATGGCAATGGTGGCCAGGATCGGAATGCTCAGCGGCCAGATGATTTTGCGGAAGATGTAGAAATATCCCGCGCCGTCAATGGACGCGCTTTCCTCCAGCTCGGCCGGAATCGATTCGATGTAGGTCTTGACCAGAATAATGTTGTACGGTGCCACAATGCCCGGGATGATGTAGGCCATGAAGGTGTTGGTCAGACCCAGCATATTCATGTTCATGAACCAGGGGATCAGGCCTGCGTTGAAATACATGGTCACCACAATGAACCGGTACCACAGCTTGCGGTGCCACATTTCCTTCTTGGTCACCAGATAGCCGATAAACCCGGAGGCAGCCACCATCAGCACGGTGCCCAGCAGGGTACGCGCGAAGGTGACGATGAAAGCCTGCCCGATATCGTTGACCTTCATCATATTCACATAGTTCTGGAAATTGATGCCCTTGGGCCAGAGGGTCACGGTGCCCCGCACGACCTCTTCACTGTTGGAAATGGTATTGATGAAAATGTAATAGAAGGGAAAAATGCAGCTGATGGTGAACAGGAAGAACACCAGATAGTTGGCGCTGTCAAACAGCACATCCGTCCATTTGCGTTCGTAGATCAGATCACCAGCGGAGGTTCTTTTTGCTTTTGCCATGTTACCGCCTCCTTACACCACGCCGCTGCCGCGGATCCACTTGGAAGCCGTATTGGCCACGAACAGCAGCGCCACGGAAATGATGGATTTTGTCATGCCCACCACGGTGGACAGAGGAATGGAACCGTCTCCGATGCCGAGATTGTACACATACAGATCCAGCACCTCCAGCATGTCCTTGTTCTGGGCATTGGTGAACACCAGATACTGATCCATGCCGTTGCTGAGGATACCGGCGATGGACATCACCAGCATCACCACATACGTCGGCAGCAGGCCGGGAACCGTGATGTGCCACATGCGCTGGAAGCGCCCGGCGCCGTCCACCGTGGCCGCCTCATACAGCTGCTGGTCGATACCGGCGATACCGGATATGTAGATGATCGCGCTCCAGCCGGTGCCCTTCCACATGCCCCACAGCAGCATTTTCAGCCACATGTGGCTGTTGTCGTTGAGGTAGTTTTCCGTGTAGCTGGTGCCGGTCAGGTTGGTCAGCAGTGTGTTGATAAAGCCATCGGTATTGAAGATGGCGAAGGCGATGGCGTACACCAGAACCCAGCTGATGAAGTTGGGAATGGTGGAGAAGGTCTGCACAAAGCGCTTGAATTTGGCGGAGCGGGCCTCGGTCAGGAAAATGGCGAAGGCCATGGGCACCCAGCTGGTGAGAATGCCCAGTCCGCTCATGGCGAGGGTGTTGGTCAGCACCCGGACCAGCCGCCGGACATAGGCCGGGCTCTGCACCAGTGTGATGAACCACTTAAAGCCAACAAAATTTTCCTTGCTGAGAGTACCGCCCGCGGTGTAGTCATAGAAAGCGTAACGCCAGGACAGCAGCGGCAGGTAGGAGAAAGCAAACACCAGCGCCAGGAAGGGCATCAGCATCAGAAACAGCTGATATTTCGGGTGCATCTGCATTTTTTCCGCCGGATCCGCCTTGGGCGTTTTGATAAAAATCCACAACGCCGACAGGAAGAACACAATGGCGATACCTGCAAAAATCCAGTAGCCATAGGGCAGGCTCAGGGTGATCTTGTTCAGATCGGCACTTCCGGCGATCAGATGGTAGCAGCCCAGCATTCCGGCCAGACCCGCCAGCATCCCGCAGCCGCCGCCCAGCAGAAAGCGGTTGCCCAGATACTTCATGCGCTGATTGCCCAGGGACATGCAGCCGCCCACCGCCGCCAATGCCACACCGATCAGGGTCAGCATACAGGTGGCAAACAGCAGATAGAAGTGGCCTTCCACCAGCCAGCCCCGGTCAAAGGCGCGGCCCAGGCCGCTGGTCAGCTCCGCATAGGACACGCCGCTGGTGAACAGCGATGCCGTGTTCTTAATGGAAGCCTGTCCGGATTTCTGCACGATATATGCAGGAGACAGGGCAGGCAGGAACAGCAGCAGCGCGAACGCCACCAGCAGGACACGGCTGATGATATAGGGGATCTGCAGTCTGTCTCGCCCTTCGGAAAGTCTATTGTCCATGAAAACACCTTGCCTTTCGAAGACAGATTTCTGAATGGTTACATTATAATCAACAAAAGGCCGGAAAAAAACATGAAAATTTTTAACTGTTTTGCACCACTTTTGACACACCCGGTGCAGCAAAAAAGAGGCAGATGCGCCTGCATCTGCCTCCACACCTTATTTATTGTGCTTCCAGTTCCCGCTTCTGGCAGGAGAAGAGCAGTATCTGCCGCTGCTGTGCCTGCTGCCGCAGCAGCTCCATGGCATAGCCGTGGCGCGTATCGTCAAAGCGCACCAGCGCATCATCCAGCACCAGCGGCGCGTCGGCGGTCAGCTCCTTTGATACCGCCAGCCGCAGTGCCAGATACAGCTGATCCACCGTGCCCTCACTGCGCCACAGAGTGCTGCGCAGCACCGGCTCCTCCCCGGCCCCGGCCTGTACGGACAGATCCTGTGACAATGTCAGCCGGTCATACCGTCCGCCGGTGAGCCGGGCAAAGTTTTCCTGCGCCGCCTTGACAATGCGGGGGGCAAATCTGCGCTGCAACTGCTGCGTGGCCTGCTCCAGACTTTTCTGCGCCAGTTCCAGCGCGGCATAGATATCCTCCAGCGCCTCGATCCGGCGCTGCACCGCCGCCAGCTCCTGCGACAGTGCCTGTTCCGTGCCCAGCGATTCCATGCGGCCCTGACTCTGGGCGTACTGGGTCTGGCGCTGCTTCAGCTCAAAGCGGGCATTGTAGAGCCGGCTGCGGGTCTCCTCCGCCGTGCAGGTGAGGGTGTCCGGCTGCTCGGGCCTTTGCACCGCCACCGTAGCCGCCTCCAGCTCCCGGGCATGGCGCTGCGCCTGCACGAGTTCCCGGCGGGCATCGAGCAGTTCCGTCTGCTTTTGCTCTGTTTGGATCCACTGTTCCAGTGCCTGGGACAGTGGCATTCCGCCGGTGGCCGCCTGAATTTCCCGGTTCACCTGAGCCAGCCGCTCTCCGGACTGGCGCTGCATGGCGGCGTAGTTTTCCAGCTCCTGCCGGTATCGCTCCCGCCGGGCGCAATAGTCTTCCGCAGCCGCCAGCGCGTTTTCCGGCGAGCCGCCGTAGCGCGATGCAATGGCCTGCGCCTGCGTCCGCCGGGTAGCCCCCTTCTTCCGGTCACTGCCGCAGCACAGCAGATGGGCGATCACCAGCGCCCCGGCGGACAGCGCCAGCGCAATACCGGGCAGCCACAGCCGCAGCACCAGCAGCGCTACAGCGCCAATGGCCGCTGCCACGCCGAAAATCCACAAAGGGAAGCGCCGGGGAAGCGGTGCCAGCAGCGCCTGATACCGGTCAAAATCCTCCTGCGCCTGTTTCCGGGCCTGTGCCCCATCCAGCCCGGCAAAGCAGTCCGGTGCCGCCGGCTCCTGCGGGCAGGGCGGCAGCATCTGCCCGTCCATTTGAATGGCCAGCTGCTTCTGTTGCAGGGCGCGCAGCTGAGATAGCTTTCTTTGGGCCGTTTCCCCATCGGGCAGGGCGGCGCAGTCACGCTCCAGTTTCTCCACCCGTTGGGCACTCTGCTGCGCGGCCCGCTTCGCCGCATCCACCCGTAGCAGATTTTCCTCTGCCGCGGCATAGGCCAGCGCCGCCTCGTGATTTTCCAGTGCGTCGATCTGCTCCTGCAGCTCGGCCATGCGGGTCTGGCCACGCTGTGCCTGCTGCTGTAGCGATTGCAGCTCCGTCAGCCGCTGCTCCAGCTCCTGTCGGCGCAGCTGTGCCTGCGGCAGCAGGCCGGAGCGGTTGTAGCGGCAGCGGTTTTTCAGATCCTTCAGCTTCCGGGCCAGCACATCTCCCGTGCCGCTTTCATCGCCGGTGGTCACCAGCGCGTTGAGGCGGCGGCGCAGGGGCTCGTCCTGCGTCACCGGCAGATCCGTCAGGCGGATGAAGCCCGCCCGCAGAAAGACGCTTCGCTCCACCCCCAGCAGCTGCTCGCCGCAGTTTGCGCCGGTCAGCTCCGGGACGGGCAGGCCGGTGTCCGTTTCGTATGCCTTGAATTCGCCCATGGGGGTGCGGCCCCGTGTCCAGCGCTCGATGGTGATATTCCGGCCGTTCCAGTTCAGCTCGATCCGCCCGGCCATAGGACTTCCGGACCATGGGGCATAGCGCTCCTTGTCCGCAAGGGCAGTTTTTGTTGTTTTGACCCGGGTCTCCAGCCCGTAGAGCATGTTGACAAGGAATGCGCACCACGTGCTTTTGCCCCACTCATTGGGTGCGTGGATCACATTCAGCCCCGGCCGGAAGCTGAGGCTCTCATTTTCCAGCTTGCCAAAGGTCGCCGTCATGGAATGGATCATCATGGCAGCTCCACCTCTCTTCCGTCGAGAATGCGGCGGGAAATGCGTGCCGCCAGTGTGATAAGCGTCTTCTGCTTCTCGTCCGCCCCCTCCAGCGCGTCCCGGAGGATGGCAAAATAGGTGCCCTCCAAACTGTCCTCCCCGGCGCAGGCCCAAAGCTCCGTCACCGGCACGGTGCGATCACGCAGCTGCAAATTGGGAAAATGGGCAAACTGCGCCCGCAGCGCATCCAAATCCGGCGTCTCTGCCTCTCCGGTCAGGGTGATGCGGTAATAGTCCTCGCTTCCGGCGGCCGGCAGCAGGGCGGACAGAGCATCCGCCGCGTCTGTGGAAATTGGCGCCTCCAGATCATAAAACCGGGGGGTATTCAGGGGGATAAACTCAGTGCTGACCGTGTCCTCCAGCGTCACCAGCAGCACACCCTTCTCCTCCAGCTCGTCAAAGCCGCGCCCCATGGGGCAGCCCGGCCACGCGCAGCAGGTATCTCCCGCCGTGATGGTGCCCGTTTTGTGGATGTGCCCCAGCGCCAGATAGTGCAGCGCAGAGGCGGCGATCTGTGCCTGCGTGACCGGATTACACGGGGAGCCGCGCTGCAGCGGGTCACCGTGGAGTACCCCGATCTGCCAGCGTTCCGGCCCATCGGCACGGAAGCCCTCCAATAGCGCGGCACTGTCCATGGACGCAAAGCCCGCGCCATACACCCGGCAGTCCAGCCGGGGCAAAGCCACGCTTTCCGGCACCGGATGAGTGAAAATATGGACATTTTCCGGCCAGCTTTCCGAAAGCCACGGGCTGTCCGACCCGCAGAAATCATGATTGCCCGGGGAAATGAACACCGGCACCGCCGCTTCCCGCAGGGCACCGCGCAGGGCATCGAGACTGTCCCTGCTCCACGGGCCGTCAAACACATCGCCGGACAGCAGCAGCATATCGCACTGCCGCTCCCGGCAAAGCTCTGCCAGCTGCCCGGGAATGCGCAGCAGCGCCTGCCGCAGCCGGGCGGCCTGTTCCGGTGTGCGCCCGACAAAGGCGGTATCCAGATGCAGATCAGCACTGTGGAGAATTTTCATACAGATCTACCCTTTCCGCTTTTTTGCAACGGCCGGTGGCCGTGTCGAGTGTAAACAGCACCGCCTCCAGCTTGGTCGGCCCATCGGCCCACTGGTAGCGGCTGTAAAGATCCCCTCGGAATTTCCCGATGGACAGCTCCGGCCGGATTCCCAGCACGGAGCGGGCCGGGCCCGTCATGCCCAAATCGGTCACATAGCCCGTCCCGCCGGGCAAAATCTGGGCATCCGCCGTGGGAACATGGGTATGGGTGCCCCAAAGCGCGGCAACGCGCCCGTCCAGCATGTAGCCCATGGCCAGCTTTTCCGAGGTGGCCTCCGCATGAAATTCCACCAGAATCAGCTTCGCATCCAGCTGCGGCAGAATCTGATCAATCATCAGGAAAGGATTGTTGGGGCCGTAATCCATGCCGCACCGGCCGATCAGATCCACCACCGCCACGGCCCCCGCCCCTGTCTCATACACACCCCAGCCCCGTCCCGGCACCTGCGGCGCCAGATTGGCCGGGCGGAGAATGCGGCTGTTGTCATCGAGAAAATCGCAAAGCTCCCGCTTGCCGAAGGTGTGGTTTCCCATGGTGATCACATCCGCCCCGGCATCAAGAATTTCCTGCGCCTGCCGGGGTGTCGCACCGACAATGCTGGCATTTTCCCCGTTGACGATCACAAAATCCGCCCCGCACTTTTTCCGCAGATAGCGAAGACTGCGCCGGATTCGCTCCATTCCGGGCCCGCCGACCACATCTCCCACACATAATACTCTGAAATCCATCCCATACGCTCCTTTTTCCGGTTGCCTCTAGTATATACCAGAACGCCGCCCGATGCAAGGGAAAGAAGCATGAAATCTTTTCGCCGGACGCCGCCCGCCCAATTGAGTAACCTGCCAAAATCCCGCCTTCGGGTACCCAAAATGAACAACAAGGGGCATAAAAACACATGTCATTGCGAACCAGTCCGCACACTGGTGCTGCAATCTCCCGGGGTATAGAACCACATGATCCCGGCGCAGAGGCCGTAGCCGATCATGGGGATACCGGCAAAACACCAGCGGAAGAAATCCTGCACGGCCTGCGGCTGGGTCACCACCTGGGTCGTGGTCTCCGGCGGAATATAGCCCAGCAGCTGAATGCCCGCCAGCAGCAGCGTCTGGGTCAGTCCCACAACAACGGTCTGGCTCATACTGTTGACGGAGGCGGAAAATCCATCGGCCCGCAGCCCCCTGGTCTGCTGCACATGATCCAGCGCCTCCGCCAGCAGTGCCGCCGTCACATAGGTGGGCAGACTCCCGGTGGAGCGGATCACCAGCCCCGCCAGCACGGCAGGCATGCTGCTGCCGCCCAGCAGCACCAGAAGATTTCCCACCACAGCCACGGAAAAGCCCACCACCGTGACCCGGCGCTTGCCGAATTTACGCACCAGTGGCCACAGCGCCACCACACCGATGCCCAACGGGGCCTGCCCCACCATGTTCACCAGAATTTGCCGGGCAGCCCCGCTTTCCACGGAATTTCCCAGCACCCAGTTGCAGTAATAGAGCATACTGCCGGTACTCAGACCGTTGCACAGGTTCACGATCAGGGTAAATGCCACGATCATGACCCAGTATCTGTCCCGGAAGCAGGCCGCCACCTGCCGCCGGAAGGAGGGTGCGTCCGGCTGCCGCTGTCCCCCTTCCCCGGTGACACGCTCGCAGGTGAAGCAGTATTCCAGCACGGTCGCCGGGACAGCCACAGCCGACAGCAGCCCCATCACCGTCAGCCAGCCATGCTGCGCCTGCGCGCCCACGCCGATGCGGTTGACCAGCAGCGGCATGATGATGGTGGAGAGCATGCCGGGAATCATGGCCGTGCCGGTAGAGGTCAGCATGGCCAGCTCATCGCGCTGGCGGCTGTCCCGGGTGGACAGGGGCACCATCAGACTGTGGCTGAGAGAATAAGTGGAAAAGGCCAGACTGAAAAACAGATTATAGCTGATCACCACCCAGGCCAGCCGGAAGGCCAGCCCCGCCCGGGGCACGGCGTACAGCAGCACTCCGCAAATCGCCAGCAGGGGGCCGGACAGCAAAATCCACGGCCGCGCCTTGCCCTGCGCAGTGCGGGTGCGATCGATCATGCGGCCGATCAGCAGACTGATCACACTGCTGAGCAGCTTCGACAGCAGGGGCATCATGGTCAGGAAGGCCCCGGCCAGCCCCAGCACATCGGTATAGAACTGGGTCAGATAGGTACCCGCAATGCCGGTGTACATGGTATACACCAGACACGGGCCGAGAAAATAGCCCAGCGCCCGCTCCGCTTTCCCCACCTGTTGGGTCTGCACCCGGGTTCGGAGCCGGGGAGAGGAAAAAAGATCGTGTTTCATAGCCGCCTCCAGTTTTTTCTTCCAGCATAACCGCAAGATGTTTTCGCCGTGTTCCGGTTATGTTTCCGTTTTGTTAACGTATTGAAATTTGTTATACAGCTGTTGCTTTTCTTCCATAATGTATTATAATATGGTTACAGGCCATTGCAACCATCAGCTTTGCCCGAACCGAAAGATAAGCAACAACCTCGAAAAAACTGTTGACGGAGGCCAATATGAACCATAACGATGCCAGAGTGCGATACACCCGCATGATGATTGAGCAGAGCTTTCTGGAGCTGCTGAAGCAGAAACCGGTGTCCCGGGTAACGGTGACAGAGCTGTGCGAAAAGGCAGGAATCAACCGTGCCACCTTTTACAAGCACTATCTGGACGTACCCGACCTGCTTGAGCAGATCGAAGCGGAGCTGTTCCGCCAGATCCGGCTGGCTTTCCAGACAAGGCCAACAGAAATGAAGGCGTTTCTTGTGGAAATGCTGCAATACACCTACCGGGAGCGGGATCGGTTTTACGCGCTGGGCGGTGAAAACGGCGACCCGGAGCTGATGACAAAAACCTTTCTTATCTGCTATGAAAGCGCCTATCCCCTGCTGAAAGAAAATCTGCCCCAGATCCCGGAGGATCAGCGGCAGATGCTGTATCAGTTCCTGTCACAGGGGGCCGGAGGGGTGCTCAACTGGTGGGTACGTGACGGTATGCGTGTCCCGGTGGAGGAGGTCGCCCAGTTTGTGCTGGGTCTGAGCAGTGCCGCCGCCACCTGTGTAGACGCAGGCTCCTGGCGCACCGCCTATCATGACGCGTAAGCAACGGTTTCACCCTTCGTATCGGGCGATTGCGGCCATCACGAATGTTCTGCTGCCATTTCGAGGAGGCCGCAGGCCGACGTGGCAATCCCCCGGATAGATGTACAATCCCCCCGTTCATCCGACAACCCGGAAGGACGGGGGGATTGCCACACCAGTGTGCGCACTGGTTCGCAATGACAGTTCTTTTTTACACCCCTCCGTAGGGGCCGATTGAGGCACATCGGCCCGCCCGCACAATGTTCGATGTTGTACCGTAGGGGGCGGCATCCCTGACGCCCCTTGTTGCCCATTCCGGGCACCCTGTACCGTAGGGGCGACCATTGGTCGCCCGCTGCATTCCCCGGCGAGGAATGCGTCAAAATCTTTGATTTTTGACATTTATCCATGCCATATACATACATTTCGGCGGTTCAAAATGGGAAACCAGGCGGGCGACCGATGGTCGCCCCTACAACGTAACGGGAAAATTGTGCGATATCCGGGTGCGCAAGGGTTGCTTTACTGCTCCGCAAATTCCCGGATGGCCAGGTGGCAGTAGTGGCCCAGTCTGTCCAGACGCATGGCAAGGGCCCCGGTGGAAATGCCATGTTCGGCCGCGATCCAACTGAGAATCAGCTCCATGGAGCCGGCGAACACAAAATCATACACATAATCCAGATCCTCCCGCCGGTACTGTGGAAATTCCAGGCACCAGCCCTCGATGATGCGGGGGCGGAGTATCTGCTTGATCCGTTCAATGAAGCGGGGATTGCCGTTTTTGCCCATGATGATCCGGCACAGCTCCCGGTTTTTCAGGATGCCGGAGAAGAGATCGTCCATATGGGTGGTCTTATAGCCGCCACGGAAATACGGGTCAAATCTGATCATATTCTCATCGATAAACTGCTGCTCGATCTCCCGCAGCAGATCATTGGGGGTGGAATAGTGCAGATAGAAGGTTCCCCGGTTGACACCGGCCTTTTCACACAGTTCCTTGACCGTAACACGGTCGATGTGCTTGCCGGGCAGAATCTGCAGCAGGGCCTGCTGCAAAACCATTTTGGTATAGCGCACCCGATTGTCCATATTTTCCATAGAAGCCGCTCCACTTTTCAACAGTTTGTAAAAATGTGTTCAAAAACGGACAAAGAAAAATTCTTTGTATATTGCCACATCTTCCTCTGTTTATTATAATGAAAACCGGCGAGAAAATCAACACCGTGCTTGTGAATTGTCACCATGTTTTTTGTGGAGATTGCGGCACGGGCTATGAAAGGAAGAGACAATATGAGAAAATTGCTGAAATCGAAAAAATCAAAAGACCCCATGCGCCTGCGTGGCACGGATTATCTGGGCGTGACCATGATGAGCCTGACCGACTGCCTCGCGGCAGGTATGATGACCTCCTGGTTCATGCAGTACCTGACCGACTATGCCGGTCTCGGCGCATGGGGCGCGGTTCTGGGCTCCGTTCTGCTGATCGTCATGCGTCTATTTGACGCGGTCAACGATCCGCTGGAGGGCTGGATCATGGACCGGGCCAAGGTCGGCAAGTACGGCAAGTATAAACCCTTTATCATCCTTTCCATTCTGTGCGAAATGGTGGGTCTGTCCGCCCTGTTCTTCATCCCCGGCGGCATCACCTCCAGCCCCGTGCTGGTGGTCATCTGGGTCGTGCTGGGTTACCTGATCTATGATGTGGGTGCCTCCTTCTACTCCCCCAATCTGGTCTACCGCACCCTGACGCTGGACAGCGCCAAGCGCGGCAAACTGATGATCGCGCCGCGCATGATGAATATGATCGTTGGCATGGTCTGCGGCTCCATTATCAACATTGTCAAATCCGTCAACACCGGACTGAATAACCTGCACCTTGCTTTCGGCGTGACCATTCTGGTGGGTGCCGTCGTCACGGCCGTCATCTCTCTGATCGGTATTTCCATGGTGAAGGAAAAGCACCATCCCGAGCAGGATGAAGAAAATGCGCAGATCCGCATCACCGACATTTTTGGCATGTTCAAGGAAAATCAGGCTCTGCGGGTCAAGTTCTGCGCCACCATTTTCAGCGGCTTTATCTGGACTTTCCTGTTTGCCACCATGCTCTACTATATCAAATGGGCCTACTGTGCCGATCTGGCCACCGGTGTTGTGGATGAAGCTACATACGGCACGCTTTCTCTGATCGGTTCCATGATGATGCTGCTGCCCCTGCTGCTGGGCACCGTCATCGCCACGCCCATTATGAAGGCATTCAAGACCCCCGCCCGCACCCACCGGTTTGTGCTGGCTATGGAGGCCGTCCCCTGCGGCGTTCTGTTCGTGCTGCAGCTGCTGGGGCTTCTGCAGGACTCCCCCGCCCTGTTCCTGAGCATGATCGCCATTTCCGCCACGGCCATCGGCATCGGCTACATCCCCGGCGAAGCCCTGAACATTGAGATCATGGACTACCAGATTTACAAAACCGGTAAGGATCGCAGTGCGCTGTGCAACGCCACCTCCAAATTCCTGGACAAGGCCCAGAGCGCCATCTCCAGCGGCATGGTGGGCGTGATCCTCGTGGCCGTGGGATATGTGGTGGACTCCACCACCGGCAATTATGTCGGTGATCTGGCCAAGATCCCCGGCATGCTCAACTGGTTCATCGTGATCATGGGTCTGGTGCCCTGCATTCTGGGCATTATCGCGCTGCTCATCTTCCGCAGCTACCCCATCACGCCGGAGCTGGCTGCCGAAATGAAGCAGAAGCTCAACGAGCAGGAAACCCCGGCGAATTGACAATTCCTCCACCATCATTTCAGGGGCGGCGGCGTATGCCGTCGCCCCTTCGCATTACCGGATAATCGGCAATTTTCCCGAAAATGTTGAACATTTTTCAATTTGTCCCCCATTGCGGGTTGATATGCCGGAATAATCTGCTATGGTAACAGCAGATTTTTCGTATTCTCGGAAAGGAGATATTCTTCATGGAAAACTTTCTGATTGGTGCGGCCACTGCGGCCCATCAGGTGGAGGGCAACAACCTTCACAGTGACTACTGGGTCATGGAGCATCTGAAGCACAGCGATTTTGCCGAGCCCAGCGGCGATGCCGTTGACCACTATAACCGTTATGAGCAGGATATCCGCCTTCTTGCGCAGGCCGGCTGCAACGCCTACCGGTTCAGCATCGAATGGGCCCGTATCGAGCCCCGGGAGGGCTTCTTCGATGAAGCCGAGATTGAGCATTACCGGCAGGTGCTGCTGTGCTGCAGGGAAAACGGTCTGACACCGGTGGTGACATTGCAGCATTTTTCCAGCCCCACATGGCTGATCGCCAAGGGCGGCTGGGGCAAACGCCATGTGATCACCGCCTTTGTCCGCTATGCCGGAAAAATCGCAGCGGAGCTGGGCGATCTGATTCCCTACATCTGCACCATCAACGAGGCCAACATGGGTCTGCAACTGAACAAAATCGCCGCGGACATGATGAAGGCCGGGAAAAAACAGGAGGGTGGCGTGCAGGTGGGCCAGAATATGGGCCTTGACCTGAAAGCCATCGTGCTGGGCATGTTTGAAAAAGGGAAAGCGTTTCATTGCAGCCCCTTCGCCGTCAACACCTTCCTGATGCCCAGAAGCGAAAAGAAGGAAACCATCGTCATGCTGGCGCATCAGGCGGCTGTCGGGGCCATCCGGGCCATCAATCCGAAAATCCGGGTGGGGCTGACCATGAGCCTGTTTGATTATCAGGCGCTTCCCGGCGGCGAAGCTGCCGCCGCCCGGCTGTGGCAGGAGGATTTCGGATGGTATCTGCCCTTTATACTGGAAGACGATTTCCTCGGTGTGCAGAATTATTCCCGCAAGATCGTAGACGCGTCCGGTGCCAGAGAACCGGCCGAGGGCGCACCGGTGACCCAGATGGGCTATGAGGACTACCCCGCCTCCATCGGCCATGTGCTGCGCAAGGTCGCGCAGCAATTCCCCGGGGAGCTGCTGGTCACCGAAAACGGCATTTCCACCGATGACGATGCCCGCCGCTGCCGGTTTATCCGGGAAGCCTTTGCCGGTGTGCTGGCGGCAAAGAAAGACGGTGTTCCCGTTTCGGGCTATTTACACTGGAGCCTGCTGGACAATTTTGAATGGCAGGCAGGCTACTGCAAAACCTTCGGCCTGATCGCGGTTGATCGAAACACACAGACACGCTTTCCCAAGCAGAGCCTGCAGGTTCTGGGAGAGCTGAATAAGGATGGGATATAATATGAAAAAAATCAGTTTTAACGACAGCTGGCGCTGCAACGGCAGCCCTGTCACCCTGCCCCATGACGCGCAGATTCTGGAAAAGCGCAGCGCCGACGCCTCCGACGGCGGCCACGGGTACTTCCCCGGCGGTGTCTATACCTACGAAAAAACCTTTACCGCGCCTGCCGACTGGGAAGGCCGGAAGGTGCTGGTGGAATTTGAGGGTGTTTACAAAAACAGCACCGTTTCTCTCAACGGAAAGGTGATCGGCGGCCACAAATATGGCTACACCACCTTCACAGTGGAACTCACCGGTCTGCACTACGGCAGGGAAAACACCCTGACGGTGGTGGCCGACAATTCTCAGCTGCCCAACTCCCGGTGGTACTCCGGCTCCGGCCTTTACCGCCCGGTGTGGCTGCACATCGGCGGGGAACAGCGCATCGAGTATCAGGGGGTGAAAATCACCACTGTGTCCATTTCGCCCGCCATCGTCCGGGTAGAAGCACAGGCCACCGGCGATGTTTCCGTGGAAATTCTGGATGGCGAAACCATTGTGGCTACCGGCAGCGGCCCGGAGTGTGAAATGGAAATCCCCGGCGCAAAGCTGTGGAGCGCCGAAAATCCGAACCTGTACACCGCAAAGGTCACCTGCGGCAACGATGTGGTGGTGGAAAAATTCGGTATCCGCAAAATCGAGTGGAGCAATCAGGGCCTGCTGATCAATGGCCGCAAAACGCTGCTGCGGGGCGGCTGTGTTCACCACGACAACGGCATTCTCGGGGCCGCCACCTATGATGAGAGCGAATGGCGGCGTGTGCGCATTCTGAAAGAAGCGGGCTTCAACGCCATCCGCTCCGCCCACAACCCCACCTCCCGGGCCATGCTGGAAGCCTGCGACTACTACGGCATGTACATGATGGACGAAACCTTCGACATGTGGTACAACCGGAAGACAAAGTTTGACTACGGCTGTGATTTCGCAGAGAACTGGCCGGGCGATGTCACCGCCATGGTCAACCGAGATTACAACCATCCTTCCGTAATTCTGTACTCCATTGGCAACGAGGTGGCCGAGCCCGCCGAGCAGAAGGGGCTGGACTACGGCAAGCAGCAGATTGAGCTGATCCACAGTCTCGATACCACCCGCCCCGTCACCTGCGGACTGAATCTGATGATCATCGGCAGAGCCGCCAAAGGGCAGGGCATCTATCAGGATGTGGACAAAAACCAGGACGAAATCAAAAAGGCCAATAAGATGAATGAGGCTGACCCCCAGAACGCCAGTCTGGTATTCAATATCATGGCCTCTTTCGTGGGCGGCGGTATGAACAAGGGCGGCAACTCCCCCAAAGTGGACGCACTGGCCACCCCCATCATTGACGCGCTGGATATTGCGGGCTACAACTACGGCTCCGGACGCTACCCGCTGGAAGAAAAGCAGCACCCCGAGCGGATCATTTTCGGCAGCGAGACCTTCCCGCAGGACATTTACAAAAACTGGCAGCAGGTAAAACAGCATCCCTACATTCTGGGTGATTTCATGTGGACCAGCTGGGACTATCTGGGCGAAGCGGGCATTGGCGCGTGGAGCTACACCGGCGGTATGCCCTTCAACCGGCCCTATCCGTGGGTGCTGGCCGGGGCCGGCGTGATCGACATTCTGGGCAATCCCGATGCCTCCTGCCGCTACGCCTCCACGGTGTGGGGGCTGGAAAAGGCGCCCCGCATCGGTGTCAAGCCCGTCAATCACCCCGGCGTGCGGGTGAGCAAATCCGTCTGGCGCGGCACCAACGCCATCGAAAGCTGGGCATGGCACGGCTGTGACGGCAACAAGGCGGAAATCGAAGTCTACAGCGATGCCGCCACCGTGGAGCTGCTGATGAACGCCAAGTCTCTGGGCCGGAAGAAGCTGAAGGAAATGAAGGCCATCTTCCACACCCGCTACGCCTCCGGCACTCTGACAGCGGTGGCCTACGATGCCATGGGCCGGGAAATTTCCCGCCGTGATCTGGTTTCTGCCACCGGCGAGACCAAGGTTGCCGTAAAGCCCGAGATTACCACCGCAAAGCCCGGTGAGATTATTTATGTTCCCGTGGAAATTGTGGGTGAAAACGGCGTGGTGGAGAGCAACGCCGACCGCCGCCTGTGCGTCAGTGTCGATGGCGGCGAGCTGCTGGCCTTCGGTTCCGCCAATCCCTGCCACGAGGAGCAGTATCACACCGGCACATTTACGACCTACTATGGCCGCGCGCTGGCCATCATCCGGGCCGGGCAAAGCGGCAGCGTAAGCATCTGTGTGGACGGCGTGCCCACCGGAGTCCAAATTCCCATCGAATAAACCATCCGACTCAGTCAGAATAGGAGGTTACCATGAAATTCGCCATTCAAATGTATCTGTTCCGTGGAAAATGCCGCACCACCGCGCAGACACTGCGCACATTGCGGCGTGTGGCCGACATGGGCTGGGATGGAATTGAGCTGTTCGGATGCAGCAAAATTCCTCCGCAGGAAATACGCAATGCCGTTGGAACCTGCGACATTCTCAATCCCATGCTGTGGCACAATAATTTCTCACCAAAGAAAATTGAGAAAACCTGCCAGTGGCTCAAAGAACTGGGGGCGGACACCGCCGCTTTCTCCAGCCTGCCGGTGCTGCATGCCAACGCGGAGATCTACCGGCAGTATAATCCCCAATACCGGCAGATCGCCCAGACATTTGCAGCGCACGATCTGACCTTCTGCCACCATAATCACAAAGACGAATACACCATCATGGAAGGCCGTGTCGGCATTGATATTCTGCTGGAACAGGTGCAGCCCTACTGTCTGGAACTGGACACTTACTGGGCCGCGCAGGCCGGATGTGACCCCACCGCACTGATGCTGCAGCGGCAGGCACATCTGCGCTATATCCATCTGAAGGACAGAAAAAACGGCGCAAAGAAATTCTGTCCGCTGGGAGACGGCGATGTGGACAACCGCGCCGCAATTGAAATGGCGCAGCAGCTCGGATTGGAATATATCATTGTAGATCTGGACAACTGCGAGGGTGATGTATTCGAAGCCGCCCAAAAAAGTCTGGCATGGCTTCGCGAAAACTGCGGTTAAGGAGACTTTCATGGACAATACGAAACTGAGTCTGATGACTTTCACGCTGGACATTGATATGGCCATGAAGAAAATGACGGCTGTGGAGTGTCTGCTGCTGGCCAAAAACGCAGGGATCGGAGCCGTAGATGTGATGGATCCTTCCGAAGCAAGACTGCGGGAGTATCAGGCCGCGGCGGAGCAGACCGGCGTGCGGCCCCTGTGCTACATCGGCACCGTTTCCTTCTTCTGCGGCCATGCGGATAAAATCAGAAACACCCTGGCCCGGCAGCTGGCCGCTGCGCAGCAGCTTGGCGCGAAACTGTACATGATTGTGCCCATGGATGTCCGGCGGGACGAAAAGCGCTGCCGCAAGCTGGGAAAAGAGCAGGTTCGTGACTGTCTGCGGCGGTATTTCTCCATGGCCGTTTCCATGGCGGAGGGTACCGGTATCCGTGTCTGCTTTGAGACCACCCCACGGGACTACACCGGCCTGTCCGGCACGGAAGACTGCCGCTGGATCCTGCGGCAGGTGCCGGAGCTGGGGCTGGTCTACGATACCGCCAACATGCTTCCCCACGGCGATGACCCGCTGGCATATTATGAAGCCCTGAAAGACCGCATTCTCCACGTCCATGTGAAGGATGTGGCGCTGCGACCCGCCACATGGAAGGATAAATTATTCCACAGCGAAATGGCTAAGAGCGGCGAAGTTATGACCTGCTGCGTCCCCGGCCGGGGTATCATCCCCCTGCGGCAGATTCTCACCCGGATGGAGCAGGACGGCTATGCTGGCACCTATGCACTGGAATACAGCCATCCGCCACGCTATCCTGCCGATCCGGCCACAAATGCAGCACGGCTGGCCGAGCATCTGGCCTTCTGGCAAGAAGATAAGGAGTGATTTTCATGCAGGCGACCCGCCTGAAAACCGAATATCTGACCCGTCCGCTGGGGCTGGGCATCGAGAAGCCCCGGTTCTACTGGAACTGTGAGGGCGGCATGAAGCAGACGGCCTACCGCATCGTGTGTCGGCGCGGCGGCGAAACCATCTGGGACAGCGGCAAGGTTTCCTCCTCTTCCATGACCCACATTCCCTACGGCGGCGCGCCGCTGCAAAGCCGTGACCGGGTCTGCTGGACGGTCACACTGTGGGATGAAAACGACCGGCCCGGCCCGGAAACCGGAACGGATTTTGAAATGGGGCTGCTGGAAAGCACCGACTGGCAGGCCAACTGGATCAGCGGCAGCTACCGTCCGCAAAAGTCCGAACGTCGCCCCGTGGACTGCTTCTGCAAACGCTTCGGCGTCAGCGGCGAGATCGTCCGGGCCCGGCTGTATGCCAGCGCCCGGGGTGTCTACGATGTGGCGATCAACGGCCGGCGAATGGAGGATTTCATTCTGGCCCCCGGCATGACCGATTACCGCAAGCGCCTCCAGTACCAAAGCTATGACGTGACAAGCCTGCTCACAGGGGACAACACGCTGGAGCTTCGGCTGGCAGACGGCTGGTATCGGGGCAGCACGGCGGCCTACGGCGTGACCGGCGTTTACGGCTGGCAGACCAGTGTGCTGGCGCAGCTGGAGATCACCCTTTCCGACGGCTCCCGGCAGACGGTCTCCACCGATGACAGCTGGAACTGGAGCTGCGATGGCCCCCTCCGCTTTGCCGACCTGAAAGACGGCGAGGTTTACAACGCCACAATGGCCCCCTCCTACAGCGGGAAGGCCGTCATCGTGCCGCCCCCCGCCGCGCCGCTGGTTGCATCGGACAATGTGCCCGTTCGGGAGCAGGAACGCTTCCACCCCACGCGCCTGACCGCCAAGGACGGCACACGGGTGCTGGATTTCGGCCAGAACATTGCCGGCTATCTGAAATTTACCGTCCGCGGCAAGCCCGGGCAGACCTTCCGGCTGTTCTGCGGCGAAATACTGGACGGGGACGGCCATGTGGACATGGGCAACATTCAGGAAACCGTCAGCGCCCGGCGCTATGACAACATGGCCATGATGCTGAAACTGATAACCGGAAAAGCCTCCGGCATCCCCACCATGACCCCTCTACAGGAGATCCGCTTCACCTGCTCCGGCGGCGTGGATCACTACAAAACCAGCTTCGCCGTGTTCGGCTTCCGCTATGCCGAAGTGGATGGAGATGTGGAATTTGACACAATCGAGTCCATCGCCGTCTACTCCGACATGGAACAGACCGGTGCCTTTTCCTGCTCCAACGAGCTTGTGAACCGCCTGTTTCACAACACCCTGTGGAGCATGAAGGGCAACTTCCTCGATCTTCCCACCGACTGCCCCACCCGGGAGCGGCTGGGCTGGACAGGAGATGCCCAGATCTTCTTCGATACCGGTGCCTATCTCATGGACACTGCGCCTTTCTTTCGCAAATGGCTGCGGGATATGGCCGATGCCCAGCTGAAAAGCGGACTTCTGCCCGCCGTTTTGCCGTATCAGGGGCTGGATGTCATGTACAACAGCACCGGCTCTTCCGTGGGCTGGGCGGACGCGATATATCTGATTCCCTACCGCTACTACCTGCGCTACGGTGACCGGAGCATTCTCGAGCGCTGCTGGCCCATGATGGAAAAATACGCCCGGTATGTTCTGGCCCATCTTGGCATGAAAGACAGGAAAGCGGCGAAGGGCAATCCCTTCAACGCCAACACCTATGAAAAGGGCATGCATCTGGGCGAATGGCTGGAGCCGGCGGCATTTCAGGAGAAAATCTCGGCGGGCAACCGCCCCAGCCACCCCGAAGAGGCCACGGCCTACCTGCATCTGACCATGAAAACCATGGCGCAGATCGCCACGATTCTGGGCAGGGAAGATGCGGCAAAAACCTATCGGGAATACGCCGACGGATCAAAGAAAGCCTATGACCACCTGTTCGTCCGCACCGGCACGCTGGATACCGACCGGCAGGCCAAGCTGGTGCGCCCGCTGGCGCTGGGTCTGCTGGAGGGCGAAAGCGCCGACTATGCCCGCAAGCGTCTTGTGAAGGCCGTCACGGACTACCGCTACCATGTGGGCACCGGTTTCCTGTCCACCCCCTTCCTGTTGGAGGTGCTGACTGAGGCCGGCGAGGCGGAAACCGCCTACAAAATGCTGGAAAATACGGAAAAACCCGGCTGGCTGGCCGAGGTACTGGAAGGTGCCACCACCGTCTGGGAAACCTGGGAGGGCAATTGCAGCCACAACCACTATTCCCCCGGTGCCGTGTGCCAGTGGCTGTTCGACACGGTGTGCGGTATCCGCCCGGACGGCGAAAACCGCTTCCTCCTCGCCCCGGTTCCCGGCGGCAGCCTGCAACAGGCCGGTGCCGTCTGGCAGAGCCTGTACGGCCGGGTGGAAAGCCGCTGGGAAAAGCAAGATGGCAGGATAGTCTATACCGTCACCATCCCCGCCAACACCACGGCCCGGCTCCTGCTGCCGGATGGCAGCAGCGCAGAGCTTTTGCCCGGGTGCAGCAGCTTCACCGTGTAGCGCCCTACAGCAAATTCCACCATGTCAGGTGATGGTTTTCCGCCATTCCCTCCACCAACCGTGCCAGATGGCGGCAAAGGGTGCAGAAATGGGGCGTTTCCTCCTGCCGTCCGTACTCCAAAAGCTCAGCAAACAGGCCATCGATGTCATCCATGGGCGAATGGTCTGCCAAAATCGCCACAAGGCGGCGGTTGTCCTCCCAAAGGGCGGCCGCCGCTTCCGCTTTGGCCCGGGCCTCCTGCCACCGGCCATGGGCAGCCTCCCCGGCCGCCGCCTGCAACTGCCGCGCCACCGGGGCGTGGAGCCGCTCCATTTCCCCTCCGGCCAGCAGCGCAAGGGCCAACAGCACCGCCACAATGCAGCCGCCCCAAATGATCCGCTTCAAGGCCCTCACTCCTTTCCCTGCCAGAGAATGCTGTCCGATGCGTCCACCGTCAGCAGCCATGTGGTGGCCACGGTGGCGTGATGCTGGGCCAGCACCCGCTCCAGCCATCTGCTGTCCTTGCGGGCCAGGGGCAGATTGCGCCGCAGCAGCACGCCGTCTTCAATGATGGTCACGGGCAGATGCTGCCGTTTGACCTGAATCCCAGCCTCCGCCGCGCTGGCCGGTTTCGCCGCGGGATAGGGAAACACAGACAGATTACCGTTGGTTTCCAGAATGGCATACTGCACACTGCGCGGATCCAGCACATCCTTTTCACGCAGGTGGCTGGTCAGCTCATCCAGCGTCACCCCGGTGCGGCGCAGATTGTTTTGCAGAATGTGGCCGTTTTCAATGAGAATGACCGGTTTGCCGCACAGCCAGCGCCGCAGCCGGACACTGCGCAGGGAAAGTCCCGATAGCAGCAGCTCCAGCCCCAGCACGATCAGCACCGGCAGGAGCCCGGCGTACAGCGGAATGCCCCCGTCCTGCATGGGCACGGCGATCAGATTGGCCAGCAGCATGGTCACCACAAATTCCGATGGCTCCATCTGCCCGATCTGCCGCTTTCCCATCAGCCGCACGGCGCAGATCAGCACGATATACAATACCGTTGCCCGAAAGTACGATGTGATCAACGAAAAACCCCTCTCCGGATGTAATTTTCCCGGTTGCTCACCACCAGTGTTTCCGAAAAAAGCAAAAAAATACAGAACCTGCGGCCGATACCGCAGGTTCTGCATAAGAAGAGGAGAGGAAAAATGAAAAAGAAGAAAATGATCAGTGATTTGATTTGTCTATATCATAAAATAGAATTGTGAAAATTGTAAGGGATAAATTGTTAAGATTGTTTGAAGTTGTGTGAAAGAATTGTGTTTCTCCGGCGCATACACTTGCCGCCTTTTGCGTCTCTTTGCCCGCCTCAGGTGTACAGCAGGCGGCTATCGGTATTTTCACCAAAAACACCGGGCAAAAACTGGCGGATTGATGCATTGTTTTTGCCGTTGACATATGATAGAATTACGCTATCCGGGCGGAATGTGGCTACTCCACAATAATAGCTTCATATCCGCTAAATTAAAGGAGGATTTAACCGTCAGACTCACGGTGCGGCAGTGTGGAGACCTGTCGTAAGGCCTGCGAAATTTTACTTTTCGCAGCGCGAGAACGCACGCGACATTCAGGTGCGTTTAGAGTCAGAAAACAATGGCAACTTTGACCCTGAAGAACATCAAGAAGATCTACCCCCACAGCCAGGACGAGGCCAAGAAAACAAAGAAGAAAAAGAAGAACGATGAGCCCGAGAAGGAAAGACCCAATCTGCAGATCACAGAGCAGGGTGTCGTGGCGGTTCAGGAATTCAATCTGGACGTCAAGGACAATGAATTTATCGTTCTGGTCGGC
>CAYSJX010000004.1:0-36068 GCA_964431445.1 uncultured Oscillospiraceae bacterium
CCGTGAACCATGTCATGTGGGTAACAAAGCAGCATTAAGCGGATCTTCCCGTGTGCCGCGGGGCTGCCGTTTCTGAGCTGGCTGTGCTGTTTCCGGGCATGGAGCAGGTTCAAATGTGGGTGTGCGATCTTGTTATGGGCCGGTTTTCGACAGAAAAGTGCAAATTTGCGGCGATGCCGCTGCTTGCCTTACACATAATTCGGCACCGGATGTGCCTTCTCGGATTTTGCCGGGAGATGAAGCAATTGCTGACCCGTTCCGGGTGGAAAGACGAAAGGGGAGTGGCTTATGTCTGCTTATCAGGCCCTATATCGTAAATACCGGCCCCAGACCTTTGACGATGTGGTGGGCCAGCTGGCGGTGACCCAGACGCTGAAAAATCAGATCGTCACCGGTAAGCTCAGCCACGCCTACCTGTTCACCGGATCCCGGGGTACAGGCAAGACCAGCTGCGCAAAAATTCTGGCCAAGGCGGTCAACTGCCTTGATCCCCATGACGGAAACCCGTGTAACCGATGCAGCGCCTGTATGGCCATCGATTCCGGCTCCTGCATGGATGTGCTGGAGATCGATGCCGCCTCCAATAACGGCGTGGACAATGTCCGTGACCTGCGGGACGATGCGATCTACACCCCCTCGCAGGTAAAAATGCGGGTTTATATCATCGATGAAGTTCACATGCTGTCCATTTCCGCCTTCAACGCTCTGCTGAAAATCATCGAAGAGCCGCCGGAGCATCTGCTGTTCATTCTGGCCACCACGGAGCTGCACAAGGTTCCGGCCACCATTCTCTCCCGCTGCCAGCGTTTTTCCTTCCGCCGCATTTCGCAGGAGGATATCGCCGCCAGAATGCAGTATGTGGCCTATCAGGAGAATATCGACCTGACGGCGGATGCCGCCAGAGTTCTCTCCCGTATGGCAGACGGCGGTATGCGGGACGCGTTGAGCCTTCTCGATCAGTGTGCCTCCGCAACAGCCGGTGAACTGAGCGCCCAGCAGGTCTATGCCTGTCTTGGCATCGCAGGAGAGCAGCAGGCGGCAACCATGCTGGGACATATTGCCCGCAAGGACAGCCGCTCAGCCCTGTCCCTGTTTAACCGATTGTATGCCGATGGCAAGGATCTTGCCGCCCTGCTCGATGAACTGATCTGCCTGTGCCGGGATATCCTGATCTTGAAAACCGCGCCGGATGCGGGGCTTACCATGCTCTCCGGCGTTGCGGACGATCAGGAAGCGCAGTCTCTGGCCGGGCAATTGTCCAGCGGGGAACTGATCCGTTGCCTGAATTTGTTACAGCAGACCCTTGCCTCCTTTACTCGCAGCGCCAGCCGCCGCATGGACGCGGAGATCTGCATTCTCAACATGTGCCAGCCGGAGCTTTCCCTCGATGCCAAGGCGGTCAACGCCCGTCTGACCCGGCTGGAAGAGCAGGTGCGTTCGGGAATTGCCATCCAGCCGATGGAGCCTGTCCCGCAGCCTCAGTCGGAACTGACACAAACGGCCCCGACACCCGCCGCGCTGGAACCGGAGATGTCGCCCGAGACCGAACCGGAAGGGGAGGAAGAGACCCAGCCCGTCGGCTTCTGGACAGACCTTGTCACGGCGGTGCGGCAGGAGCTTCGCCCGCCGGTATCCGGCTTCTTCAGTGCCACGGAAAAGGCGCCGGTGCAGGGATCGCTGCGTGGCGGCAAAGTGGTGCTTCGATGCGCCAATGCCTTCACGAAGGAAATGGTGGATAAGCCCGAAATTTTGCAGCTTGTAGAGCGCAAGGCATCGGCCATGCTGGGCCGCAGCGTCACGGCGCAGGCGATTGACGCTACCGCTACCGTGTCTGATCATAAAAAGATGGAGCAGCTGCTCCAGTTCGGCCGGGAACACAGCGATGTGGTTCACATCCGGACGTAATAAAAATATATTTTAAGGAGTTATTTATATGGCAAAAGGTGGATTTCGTGGAATGCCCGGCGGCATGAATCAGGCCGCCATGATCCGGCAGGCCCAGAAAATGCAGCAGGATATGCTGCGCATGCAGGAGGAAATGGAAAATAAGACCTATTCCGCTTCAGCAGGCGGCGGCGTGGTGACCGCCGGTGTCAACGGCAAGCATCAGCTTGTTTCTCTTTCCATCCAGCCCGAAGCGGTTGACCCCGATGATGTGGAAATGCTGCAGGACATGGTCATGGCCGCTGTGAACGAGGCCCTGCGGGCCGCCGATACCGATGCCCAGAACAACATGGCTCAGCTGACCGGTGGGCTGAATCTGGGTGGTATGTTCTGATTGAGCGGGGATAGCACGCTATGATGTATTTTCCCGCCGCTTTGCAGGAGCTGGCAGATCGTTTCGCCAGCCTGCCCGGCATTGGCGGCAAGACCGCCCAGAGATTGGCCTTTCATGTGCTGAGCCTTCCGCAGGAGGACGCGCAGGCGTTTGCCGATGCCATTATCACGGCCAGAAAAGAAGTGCATACCTGCCCCTGCTGTCAAAATTTGACGGATCGGGAGCTTTGCCCCCTGTGCAGCGATGACAATCGGGATAAAAGCGTCATCTGTGTGGTAGCGGAGCCCCGGGATGTGATCGCCATGGAACGCAGCCGGGAGTTTAACGGATTGTACCATGTGCTGCATGGTGTGATTTCTCCCCTGAACCATGTAACGCAGGAGGATCTGACCATTCGACAGCTGCTGCATCGGGTATCCGATGGCTCCGTGCGGGAGGTCATTATGGCCACCAATCCCGATACGGAAGGGGAGGCAACCGCTATGTACATTTCCCGGCTTCTGCGGCCTATGGAGATTCGCGTCACCCGTCTTGCCTATGGTGTCCCGGTGGGCAGCCAGCTGGAGTATGCGGACGAAGTGACCCTCTCCCGGGCGCTGGAAGGCCGACAGGAGATCTGATTTATGCCCGGCCCACACGATGGCACCCGGCGCATGGTGCCCGGCGCGGAAACGGCGGTGTTGTTTCTGCATGGCATCATCGGCACCCCGCGGCATTTTGACACTGTGCTGGAAATGGTGCAGGCTGTGCCGGACGATTGGAGCTATATTAACCTGCTTCTTCCTGGCCACGGTTCCGATTGTGATGCTTTCGCCCGTTCCACCATGGCCGATTGGCACGAGGCAGTGGAGAAATGCTTCCTCGTGCTGTCACAGTCCCATCGCCGTGTTGTGCTGGTGGGTCACTCCATGGGCTGTCTGCTGGCATTAGATCTGGCCATGCGGTTTCCGCAGCAGATCGGCGGGCTTTTCCTGCTGGCCGTTCCCCTATACCCCTTCGTCCATCCCCGGGCGATCGGGCAGAGCCTTCGCATGTGCTTTGGAAAAGTACGGCCGGATCGTCCTGCAGAGATCGCCATGCAGAACGCGTGCAGCGTCAGCCTGCGCCGCAATCTGCTGTGTTATCTTCGCTGGATCCCCAATTACTGGCAGCTTTTCCGTCTGGCCGGTCGGATTCGCTGTGACCTGCCGCAGCTGCTTCGGCCATGTGTCGCCTTTCAATCGAAGAAAGATGAGCTGGTTTCCGGCCGAAGCGCAGCGCTGCTTCGCAGCTGTGCGTTAATTGAAGTGCATGTTTTGCAGCATTCGGCCCATTACCGCTACAGCACGGATGATGCCGCCACCGTGCTGCAACGCTGGCATGCCATGATAGACAATATGACCATAAGAAAATGAGCCGTCCCGAAGGTTTCCGGGCGGCTCATTTTTTGCGGCAGTGCCAAAGTTTACAGCTTTTCGTAGGTTTTGTCCAGAAATTTCTGGGCGGAAACGATCACTCGTTTGTGGGTGCCTTCTCCGATCTGCCCGGCTTCGTCATAGGCGCTGAGGGAGAAGGTAATGGTTTTCCCCTCGATCGCCGTCACTTTCGCCTTGGCCCAGACTTCCAGCCCAACGGGGGTGGCGCTGGTGTGGCGGATCAGAAGTTCCGTTCCCACAGTTGTCTGCCCATCGGGAAGTGCCTCTTCAATTGCTTCGCAGGCGGCCCCTTCCATCAGCGCCGCCATGCAGGGAGTTGCGTATACCAGCAGGCTTCCGGAACCAACTTCGCTTGCGGTATCCTCCCGCTGTACCATGGTTCTGGCCTGTCCTTCCATACCGATTTGAATTTCCATTATATCGCCTCCTTTGCAAGAATTATATTCTATTCCGGAAAAATGTCAAGTCCCGGCGTAAAATGTGAAAAAATGATTGCTATTTTTCATCCAAGGGGCTATAATGAATGCACTATATTCGTGAGGTGACAGTATGTCCGACAATGATAAGCTCAATCTTTCCATGCTCTGTGATTTTTACGAGTTCACCATGAGCAACGGCTATTTCCTCAATGGCTACAAAGATCGTATCACCTATTTCGATGTATTCTTCCGCCGTTGCCCCGATGGCGGTGGCTTTGCCATTGCCGCCGGTCTGGATCAGATCATCGATTATATCCTTGACCTGCATTTTGACGATGATGACATCGCATACCTGCGGGGCAGAAACATTTTTTCCGAGGATTTTCTGACCTATCTGCGCAATTTCAAATTTACCGGTGACATCTGGGCCGTGCCGGAGGGAACCCCCATGTTCCCGAAGGAGCCGATCATCACCGTCCGTGCTCCCGCCATCGAGGCCCAGCTGATTGAAACCTATCTGCTGCTGGCCATCAACCACCAGAGTCTGATCGCCACGAAAGCCAACCGTGTTGTGCGGGCGGCCCAGGGCAGAACGGTGCTGGAATTCGGTTCCCGCCGCGCGCAGGGCACCGGTGCGGCCATTCTGGGTGCCCGTGCGGCCTACATCGGCGGCTGCCATGGCACAGCCTGCACTGTGTCCGACCAGAAGTACGGTGTGCGTGCCGGTGGCACCATGGCCCACTCCTGGGTGCAGATGTTCGACACGGAGTATGATGCCTTCAAAACCTACTGTGAGATCTATCCGGATAATCCGACACTGCTGGTGGATACCTACAACACCCTCCATTCCGGCATTCCCAACGCCATCCGGGTATTTAACGAGGTTCTCAAGCCCCGTGGCCTGACAAAGTGTGGCATCCGGCTGGACTCCGGCGACATGGCGTATCTGACTCGCAAGGCCCGCCAGATGCTCGATGAAGCCGGCTGGACGGAATGCAAGATCTCCGTCTCCAACTCGCTGGATGAGTATATCATTCAGGATATCCTGCGGCAGGGGGCCCAGATCGACATGTTCGGCGTGGGCGAGCGGCTGATCACCGCCCGCAGCGAGCCGGTGTTCGGCGGCGTGTACAAGCTGGTGGCCGTGGAGGATGCGGACGGCACAGTAGTGCCCAAGATCAAGATTTCGGAAAACGTTGGCAAGATCACCAATACCCACTATAAAAAACTCTACCGATTCTTCGGCAACGATACCGGCAAGGCCATCGCGGATTATCTGTGTGTCCACGATGAGACGGTGGACGATTCGCAGGATCTTGTGATTTTCGACCCCGATGCCACATGGAAAACCAAAACCGTCTACAATTTCACGGCAAAGGAACTGCAGGTTCCCATTTTCCGCCATGGCCAGCTGGTATACGACCGGCCCACACTGGAACAGGTGCGCACCTATTGCCTGGAGCAGGTGGACACGCTGTGGGATGAAGTCAAGCGCTTTGACAACCCGCACACCTACTATGTTGACCTTTCCCAGAAGCTGTGGGATATCAAATATGCTCTGCTGAAAAAGAACAATGGCCATGAAGCGTAATTCTGCCCGGGAAATTGCCATCGCTGGACTGCTGGCCGGACTGGCCATTGTGATCATGTGTCTGTGCAGTTTGATTCCCTTTGCCACATTTATCTGCCCGGCCTTCTGCTGCGTGCTGACAAAGGTGGTTTTCTCCCAGTGCGGGCGGCGCATCGCCTGGGCGTGGTACGGCGCGGTGGCACTACTGAGCCTGCTGATGGCACCGGATAAGGAAGCTGCGACCATGTTCCTGTTCCTCGGCTACTATCCCATCTGCAAGCCGTGGCTGGACAGGCGCAGGCTTTCGTGGCTGTATAAGGCGCTGCTGTTCAACTGCTCCATTGCGGTCATGTATTATCTGCTGTTGCAGGTGATCGGCCTGCAGCAGGTGGTCTCCGATTATGAAGAACTGGGCACGGTCATGACCATCGCCATGGTGCTGATGGGAAACGTCACCTTCTTCATGCTGGATGTACTGCTGGGTAGAAAGCTGGTCAGGCGATCATGAACGACAGCTGGTATGTCTATCTGCTGCGCTGTGGGGACGGAAGTCTCTACTGCGGGATTGCCCGGGATGTGGAGCACCGCCTGCAGGCCCACCGCAATGGCACCGGCGCAAAATATACCCGGGGGCGTGGCCCGCTGGAACTGGTCTACCGGGAGCAATGTCAAGACCATTCTGCCGCTCTGCGGCGGGAGCTGGAAATCAAAGCGCTGAAACGGGAGGAAAAACTCCGCCTGATCAGCCACAAGTGAAAGGAAGATGGCAATGACTCTGTTCTGGTGCACCTCCGAGACGATTCCCGATGGCTACGGCTTTGCCCACTATAGCCCGCTGCACCTTGTGTGGCTGGGGGTGTTTGTTGCGGCCGTTATCCTGAACTGCCTGCTCTACCGTCGGCTTTCCAATGCCGGTCAGACCATCTGGCGCAGATGCATCGCCTGTCTTTTAATTGCGGACGAGCTGTTCAAGGTCATTCCCATGTTAATTACCGGCACATACGGGCCGGACTATCTGCCGTTTCACCTTTGCAGTATCAACATTTTCATGATCGCCGTCCATGCATGGCGGCCGGGGCGTGTTCTGGATAATTTCCTTTATACCATCTGCATTCCCGGCGCGCTGGCAGCGCTGCTGTTTCCCACATGGACGAAGCTTCCGGCAGCCAATTTCATGTGCATCCACAGCTTTACGGTGCATATTCTGCTGGCACTGTATCCCATCGTGTTGACGGTTTGCGGCCAGATTCGCCCAGATGTGCGGCTGCTGCCCCGCTGCTTTGCTCTTTTGGGTGGTTTCGCCTGTGTGGCGCTGGTGCTGAATTTGCTACTGGATACCAATTTCATGTTTCTCATGCATGCCGATGCCGGAAATCCTCTTGCCCTGTTTGAAACATGGTGGGGCAGCCATCTCTGGGGCTTCCCGGTGATCATTTTCGCCGTTGTTGTGGTGATGCACACCCCATGGATTCTCGCCCGGCGATATAAAAAGTCTGCCACAAAATAGCATACGGGAGAGCCGTCCGGCTCTCCCGTTTTTCATACTATGTGTTTCTGAAAGTGAATTTTTCCTGTACCGTGCCATGTTCCCGGGTGTAGCGCAGCCATTTGACGATGCCGTAGATCGTTACCCCCAGCATGGCGATATCATCGATCATCAGCCCGTAGGCCCCGGCGGAGATATCCATGGCCAGATACAATACCGTTGTAATGAGCCATGCGAACCACTGCTCGCTATAGCGCAGCATTAAAAGAATGCCGTTGACCATGCCGATGGCAGTGGCGAACGCTTCCAGATAGGAGTCGCTGGAGCCGGGAATATGGGTCATGATGCTGCCCATCACCAGTCCAAACACCACGGTAAAGACCATCAGCAGCAGTGATGCCTTCGGGCTCAGGCGCTTGACGGCGGTAACATTTTCGTCCTGTGCGTCAATATTCTTGCTCCAGCGGATGTAGCTGAGAATGTCCACGGGAATCCAGAAGAAAATGCAGCTGAGCATCAGCGTGTACCAGCCCAGATAGAGGGAAAGCACCACATAGGTCAGCTCGATGGCGAAAATGTCAATGAGAAAATTGCCCCGAAACTGCTTGGCGTTCATGGTCTCCACCAGCGGATTGGCAATCACATTCACCACAGAGCAGAAAACCAGCAGGGGAGAGGCGGTGCTTTCCAGCATCAGATCCGGGAAGAACACGGCCATGCCAATGGCCAGCAGCACCACAAAGCCAAGATAGACGGCTTCCAGCTTAGTAAACGACCGGAAAAACCGGATCAGATTGGGAAATTTGTAGCTTGTCATAAAGTTTGTTCATCGTTGGACAGATACGCGGCCACCTTCGGGAAGGCCCGCAGGGCGTTATGCCAGTAAATGTCCGAAAAATGCTCCTTTGGAAAAATGATTGACATGGTTTCATCGTATTTTTCGATTTCTTCCAGCCAGATGGGCGGGCAGAAATCCGTTCCGTACAGGATCTGCCGCCATGTGTCCGGAAACTGGTTGATGGCGTGGGCAAACTGTCGAATGGTGCCCGCCTCATCCGCCGCCACATCTGTGCCCGGCTCAAAGGCTCCGCAGAAATCCGTAAATACATTTGCAAGGCCCTGTATGGCGGCAATGCATTCATCATAGCATGGGTCTCCCATGTGTGCGGCGATGAAATTGACGGTTGGATATTGCCGCGCCACGTTGCAGATCCATTCCACCCGGGAGCCATAAAGATCGTTGTCATATGGCAGGTGATAGGAGGGAAGCCCCGTATGAAATGTAACGGAAAGCCCATGATCCCGGGCAAAATCGTAGATGGGCATCATGTGCGCGTCATCGGCCCGGCCGGTCTGATAGGTCAGAAATATTTTCAGTCCCACCACCCGGCAGCCAGGATGCCGGGCCATTTTTTCACCGATGGCCGCCAGTTGCGCCGGAATATCACGGTGAATGTCCACACTGGGGCACAGAAACAGTCGCCTGTTTCCATCGCACAGCTGCCAGCTGTGATCGGGCAAATCGGGCCGAACCATGTGGGGCAGAAATTCCATCACCAGCGCATAATCTGCCGCGCCGGGCAGGGAATTGTACTGCTTCCAGATCTGTTCGTTGACAATATGGGTGTGGCAGTCAAGCTTTCGCATCCGGTGCCTCCAGCGTGACCAGCCCGGCATCCACCATTTTCTGCAGGCTCATGAGAATGCCCAGCTTTGCGTGGTGCCATGTCAGGCCGCCCTGAAAATAGACGGCGTAGGGCTCCCGGATGGGGCCATCGGCGGACAGCTCAATGGAGGAACCCTGAATAAAGGCACCGGCCGCCATGATGACCTTGTTTTCATACCCCGGCATATCCCATGGCAGGGGCGTTGCGAAAGAGTCCACCGGCGCAGCCGCCTGAATGCCGCCGCAGAAGGCGATCATGGCCTCCTCGCTGCCCAGTTCGACGGCCTGAATGATGTCGTGTCGGGTCTCATCGGCGCCCGGAACACAGCGGAAGCCCAACGGCTCATAAAGATTTGCGGCGAAAATCGCGCCCTTTTCCGCCCCGGCCACCACATTCGGCGCAAGGAAGAACCCCTGATACAGCGCGGTCATAATGCCAAGATTGGCACCGACCTCCTGCCCAAGCCCCGGGGCAGAGAGCCGGTAGGCACAGCGATCGACACAGGCTTTCGTGCCGCAGATGTAGCCGCCGATGGGGGCCAGACCGCCGCCGGGATTTTTGATCAGGGAACCGACGATCATGTCCGCCCCCACATCCGACGGTTCCAGCGTCTCCACAAATTCGCCGTAGCAGTTGTCCACCATCACCAGTACATCGCTTTTGCACTTTTTGCAGAAGGCGATCAGCTCCCCGATCTGGGCAACGGAGAAGGTGGGGCGGGTGGCGTAGCCCTTGGAGCGCTGGATGGTAATGAGTTTTGTTTTTTCATTGATGGCCTGCCGGATTCCCTCGTAATCAAAGCCGCCCGCCGGGGTCAGATCCACCTGCCGGTAGCTGACACCATATTCCGCCAGAGAGCAGGGGCTGGGCCGGATGCCGATGACCTCCTGCAGGGTATCATAGGGCGCGCCCACCGGGGAGAGCAGTTCGTCCCCCGGCAGCAGATTGGCGCTCAGCGCCACAGTCAGGGCATGGGTGCCGCACACGATCTGTGGCCGCACCAGCGCCGCTTCCGTGTGAAATACATCGGCATACACCCGTTCCAGATTATCCCGGCCCAGATCGTCATAGCCGTAGCCGGTGGTTCCGGCAAAGCAGGCGGCGCTGACCCGGTTTTTCTGCATGGCGGAAATGACCTTGGTCTGATTGTATTCCGCAATCGTATCGATATCCGCAAAGCGATCGCGCAGTTTGTCCAGCACCTGCTGGCCGTAGTGATAGACGGTGGGGCTGATGCCCATGGTTTCATAAAGCTTTTGCAGCTGTTTCATTTATTCTTCCTCTTTTTTCCTGTTGTTGAGTATTTCATCCGCCAGTTCCTGAAGCACATCGGGGCGGGATACGATCAGGCCCATCTGGGCATCGCCCAAAATCAGCAGGGTGTCTCCCGGCCGGATGCCAAACAGCTCCCGGGCCTCTTTGGGGATGACGATCTGACCCCGGTCACCGACTTTGGCTGTGCCGAATACACGCTGGGCGTTCTGTTTGGCCAGAATATGTTTGCCTCCGGGCATACCATTCCACCTTTCACATTTTTCATATTTTTCACATTGGCATATTATAATCAATGCCGCACCGGTTGTCAAGCCCGGTGCGGCAAAATCGCAAAAGATGATATTGAACGGCAAACCGCTTACGTTCTTTCAAAATCCAGAAAACGACTGCCCTGAAAGCTCAGCCGCCCCCTGTCATGCTCCACAAGATACCCGTACTGATCGTGGGGCACCAGCAGCTCCATCCGGTCGCCGCTGGACACTTCAAAGGTGGCATAATATTGCGTGTGGCTGTGATCGCCCCACACATGCATTCTTTTGGCAACCACCTCGGCCTCCACCGTCAGTCTGGGGGATTTGTCATTTTTACGATCCTGGCGGAAGGAGCGGAAAAACGTGCCGATGCACATGGCGAAAACAAACACAAATAAAACCGTAAACAGCACAAAAAAGACCGGCCCGAAAAGTCCCATTATCTTACCTCCTAATCATCGCGCCTGCGGCCCCGGCCGCCGAATAATACGATCAAACGCAGCAGCTGCGCCAGAGACACCGCCAGCGCCGCTACATAGGTCATGGCGGCGGCCGTGAGGGTTTTGCGGGCGCCATACTGCTCCTGCTGGGTCAAAAGATTGCTCTCTGTTATCGCCCGCATGGCACGGCGGCTGGCATTGAACTCCACCGGCAAAGTGATCAGCTGGAACACGGTGGACAGGCCGAAGCAGGCAATTCCCGCGTACACAAACCCGAAAGACAGCTGCTCGCTCAAATTCAGCACCAGTCCCAGCAAAATCAGGGGCATGGCCAGCCTGGAGCCGAAGTTGGTAATGGGAATGATGGTCGCGCGCAGCCGGACGGGGGCATAGTTCTGATCATACTGCACGGCATGCCCTGCCTCGTGGCACGCCACACCGATGGCCGCAACGGATGCAGAGCCGTACACCTGATCCGACAACCGGATCACATTGGCCTTGGGGTCATAATGATCCGTCAGGTTGCCACTGACATGCTCAATGCGCACCCCGGTCACGCCATTGGCACGCAGCACCTGCTGCGCGGCCTGCGCACCGGTCAGGCGGCGCATGGACATCACCTGCCCGTATTTGCGGAAGGTGGAATTGACATTGGAGCTGGCGATCATGGATAAAATCACAAACGGCAGCACCAGAACTACATAGCTCCAGTCAAACAATGTTTTTCACTCCTTAAAGTTCCTCCGGCTCCATGGCATCATGGAGGGTTTCCGTTATGGCATCGCGGAAAATGCTGTATGCCTGCGCGTGAAGGGTCTCCAGCGCTCCGGCCAGCAGATTGACCGCAACCTTGCCGGGCATGTAAAGATCCTCGTCGAAGATAAAATGCACCTGCCGGTCTTCCACACCGTTGCGCTTGACAAGCCCGGGCCCGGCGTGGATTTTGGCACGGCAGCCGCCCCGGATGGCAAATTCCGCGTCTACCGTTGCACGGGTCGTGGCGGTTTCCACGATCTGCTCATCGGCCAGAATACCCAGATACTGCGGCTGCACCAGTTCCCGGAAGGGGGTCTGCTCCAGCCCCAGTGACTGCCGGGAAATAAAATTGAGATACCGCAGTCCCACCCGCTCAAAATAGGCAGGGCGATACACCTGAATAAAGGCTACCATGGGCAGATCCAGCATTTTCGCAAACTCCTCCCAGCTGCTGTAGCGACTGCAGGACAGGGAAATGAAGCTGCTGGTCAGATTGACCCGCCAAATCCCATCCTCAGATACAAACTGATAATTATTTGTGGGCTTCTGCTGCTCCAGATGCATGTTGCCGGGGGCACCGGTCAGCTTGGGGGCCGGCGTCTCCTTGCGGCAGGAGTAGGCGGGGAAAGCGTGGCGGATGGCCTCCTGAAACTGCGCCGGGTCGTTTGCCTCAATGGTCAGAATTTCCGGAAATCGCAGCTGGCAGATCACCTCGCCCAGCTGATTTTTTTCGTAATGACAGCGTGGCTGCGTGGAAAACATGGATGCATCCCTCATTTCACTTGAATAAGCTCATTATAGCCGGAAAAAACCTAAAACGCAAGGGGCAGTCCCGTGGGGAATGTGAACTTTTCGGAAATCTTTCCGTTGCCTTTCTCCGAGAGTTAAATTATAATGAAAGAAAATTCCGGTTTGCAGAGTAAAATTCTTCCTTCGCCCGATATAGAAGCAGAGAGGTGATCCGAGATGACAGATTTTGGTGCCGGTAGCTACCACCTAGATCTGAAAGACCCCCGCACACTCGAACAGCTGGTACACGAATATGCCCAGCCGCTGGTTCGCTATGCCTGCTCTTTTCTTGGCTCCACAGCCGCGGCGGAGGATGCCATGGAAGAGGCCATGGCGGCGCTGCTCTTGCATGGCGGTCATTTCCGCTCGCCGGAGCATCTGCGCGCATGGCTCTATAAAACCACCCGCAACAAGGCGGTGGATGAGCTGCGGCGGCACAGTCGGGAGCTTCCGCTGGAAAATGAGCAGCTTCTGACGGATGCGGACGCGGAACAGCTGCTGATGAAAAAGCAGCGGGATCGGCATCTGTATGCGGGCCTGCGGCAGCTGCCGGTGCAATACCGGGATGTGCTGGTTCTGACCTATTTCGACGGTTTTTCCGTGGAACAGATCTGCCGCATCCAGAATAAAAGCGCAAAGCAGGTGTACAATCTCCTGTCCCGGGGGCGGGTCGCCCTTCGAGAATTGCTCATGAAAGAAGGAATGACAGTTGAAGACCTGTGATGAATATATCCATTCCATACAGCAAAAAGCGGCCGCGATGAAAAAGCGCCGCATGGCCCTGCGCTCCGGCTGCGTCGTGCTGGCAGCGGTGCTGGCGCTGGTGCTGTTTCTGCCCTTTGACGATGGCACCGGTAACGTATCTCGCTATCAGGACAGTCCCTATTATGATCTGATCTGCGGCCTGCACCGGGCCAACACCGCCCAGCCGCTTTACCGCAACAATTTCCAGAAGCTCCTCTGTGCGTTGCGGCCTGTTGATGGCATCATAGATGCTCCCAATGTCGATGAGATCCCCGGCCCGAAGGTGGATGGCATCAATGGCACCTATTCCCAGCAGGGGCAGCCGATCGTGCCTGACAACGCAGGCCAGACCGAAACCGATGACTGGGTAGAGGGAAATGTCGATGGCACGGACAATCAGGTTTCCGGCGTGTCCGAGGCGGATCTTTTCAAGCGCAGCGGCAATACCATTTTTTACCTGCGGGGCAATATGCTCAGTGCCTACTCCATGCAGGGCGAGGATTCCCGGCTCCTGTCGGAAGTGCGGGTGTTCGAGCTGGACTATGCCACGGCGAAGCAAATGCACCTGTCGGCGGACGGCACCACTCTGACCGTTATCGGCGCGAGATACGCTGCATCGCAAACCGTTGTGACCACGCTGGATATTTCTGACCCTTCGCACATCGTGCAGGGGAGCAGCGTCTGGTTCTCCGGAGAATACGAAACTTCACGCCTTGCGGATGGGCAGCTTCTTCTGGTATGCAGGCATTATGTAAAAAATCTGCGCTATCACGATCCTGATACCTTTGTTCCGGCCTGGGGCACCGGCGAAGATCGCAGGCTTTTCTCCCCCGATGAGATCTGCTGCCCCGGCGACCCCCGGGGGAACGAAATCACGGTGCTGGCCACGCTGACGGAAAAAACGCTGGAAGTTCAGGGGCGGCAGGCGGTGCTGGGACATGCAGGACAGATCTATGTTTCGAAAAACGCCATCTATCTCAGCGTTTCCGGCGCAGAATACCGGTATGACATTCTGGGCAATCGGAAAAGTTCCCGTTGCAGCTATATCACCGGCATTTCCTATGGGGACGGCCTGCGCCATCTTGGCTCCGTCACCGTTCCGGGCACCGTCAAAGACCAGTATTCCATGGATGAATACAACGGAACACTCCGTGTGGCCGTCACAACCAGCGATACCGGGCGGAAAAAGAACTGCGGATTGTATATCGTGGATTTGAACAGCTGGGAGATTGCCGCGTCGGTTGAAAGCTTTGCCCCCGCCGGTGAGGAGGTCACCTCCGCCCGGTTTGACGCGGATCGGGCATGGATCTGCACGGCCCTGCTGGCAGAGTTTTCCGACCCTGTTTACTGCTTCGATCTCTCCGATCTGACCAATATCACATGGGTGCAGACCCCGGTGATCGATGGCTTTTCATCTTCCCTCATTCACTATGGAGACCGTCTGCTGGGCCTTGGCCGGCTGAGTTCGATGCAGTGGAAGGTGGAGCTGTACCGTTCCAACGGCAGCGCCGTGGAGCAGCTGTCAGCCCTCACCGGCGATGGCTGGTTTCCAACGGATTACCACAGCTATCTGGTTGACCGCAATTTGGGAATATTTGCCTTCCCCTGTGTCTCCAGCACCGATGCAGGTTATGAATACCGGATCCTGTATCTCGATGGCAATGTGCTTCGCCTGCTGGCATCCCAGCCCATTGAGCAGAAGATGTTGTCACCGGAGACCATTCGCGCCACTATCAATGGCGAATACCTGTACCTGCTTGATGACGGTTTACAGGTTTTGCATATTGCCGAGTTAATAGGAGGTTAAGTCTATGTTCAGAAAACTCATTTCGCTGGTTTTGTGTATGGCGATTGCCGCGTCCATGACCGCCTTTCTGACCGGCTGCGAGCGGGAACAGAAGCCGCAGGATCTGACAGCCGGCCTTCCCACCGGCGGTGCCATTTCTCTGAAAACGCCGGAGCCGGATGCCCGGTTTGCCAACAGCTATATGGGCTTTGCGTTGTCTCTGCTGGGAGGCACCGGGGCCGGGAAGGGCAATGTGCTTTTGTCGCCTCTGTCCATTGAGATGGCGATGGCCATGGCCACCAACGGCGCGGTCGGGAACACCCAACAGCAGCTGCTGCGTCTGCTGGGTGGAGAAATGACCATGGAGCAGCTCAACGGCTATATCAAGGGCTATGTGGATGCCCTTTCCGGCCATCAGAATGCTACACTGCATCTGGCCAACTCCATCTGGCTGCGCGATGATGAGCAGCGGCTGCAGGTGCGGCAGGATTTTCTGCAATGCGGCGCGGATATCTTCGGTGCGCAGGTGTTCCGTGCCCCCTTTGACCGCGGCACAGTCCAGGATGTTAACAACTGGGTCAAAAAGCAGACGGACGGCATGATCGATAAGCTTCTGAACGAAATCAAAGACGATACGGTGATGCTCCTGATCAACGCGTTGTCCTTTGAAGCGGCGTGGGCAAAGGTCTATGAAAACAGCGATGTGTCCGTTGGAAACTTCACAACCGCCGATGGCCGCACACAGAAAGTGGACATGCTCTGCTCTACGGAAGATCGCTATCTGATCGATGATCTTGCCCTGGGCATTATCAAGCCCTATGCCGGCGGCGATTACAGCTTTGTGGCCATGCTGCCCAACGAGGGCGTTTCGCTGGAAGATTACATCGCCTCCCTGACGGCGGAGGGGCTGCTGCAAACCCTGCACGGCGCGCCCCCGGATCGAATTAAAGTCTTCATGCCGAAATTCACCGTCAATTACAGCACAGAATTGAGCAGTATCCTTTCCGGCCTCGGGGCAACGGATGCCTTTGACAGTGATAAAGCCAATTTTTCCGCCATGGTTGCCTCCACCCGGGGCAACATCTTCATCGGCCAGGTGCTGCACAAGACCTTCATCCGTGTCGATCAGAAGGGCACACAGGCCGGGGCCGTGACTGATGTGATGATGAACGATGGGTGCGTAATGGAACCGGAGCAGATCAGAACCCTGAAACTGGACAGACCCTTCCTGTATATGATCGTGGACAACGCAAACGGCCTGCCCATCTTCATCGGCACCATGACCGATACACAAGCTGCATAACACCCGCACGTTCATCCAGTTTTTCAAATCCCCCGTCCTTCCGGGACACCTGCTGTAGGGGGCGGCATCCTTGACGCCCCTTGCCATCTCCTCTGCCACACCCATTGTCAACGAAGGGAAGCACCTCTTCCGACCCGACGTGCGCCGGGCCACCTTCCCCTGAGGGTAAGGCAGAAGGCCGATGTGGGCATCGGCCCCTACGAAAGAGAATTAAAAAAATTAGCGTGTCATTGCGAACCAGTGCGCACACTGGTGTGGCAATCCCCCCGTTCTTCCGGGTTGTCGGAAAAACGGGGGGATTTTACGTCTATCCGGGGGGATTGCCACGCCGCTTTCCACACTTCAATTTTCTATATCACGCCGCCCTGCACGGGCGGCTTTTTATGTCCGTGCCACGGGAATTTTATCCTTGCCAGATGGACAGGGCTGTGTTACAATAACATTATCCTGATTTTGGAGGTATCGTTATGCAGCTGCTGTACCTGCTGGAGAGCATCCGTGTCCTTTTTATCACGGAGCTGATGCTTTTGATCACCCATTTTGGGGAGGAGACAGCCTTTCTGGTGGCCGCTCTGATTGTTTTCTGGTGTCTGGATAAGAACCGTGGCTATTATCTGATGGGCGTTGGCTTCTGCGGCACCATTGTCAATCAGTTTCTCAAGCTTCTTTGCCGGGTACCCCGGCCCTGGGTGCTGGATCCGGACTTCCATGCGGTAGAGGGTGCCATTCCGGAAGCAACCGGTTATTCCTTCCCCAGCGGCCACAGCCAGAGCGCGGTCGGTACCTTTGGTGGCCTGGCTCTGACGGGGAAGAATAAGATTCTTCGCTGGATTTTTATTGCAATCGCCGTGCTGGTGCCCTTTTCCAGAATGTATCTGGGTGTCCACACCCCGGCCGATGTGCTGGTCGGCTCCCTGTGCGCTGTTGTGCTGATTTTCCTTATGCGCTACCTCAGTGAGGGCAGGCATGTTTGCGCTACCCTGATCGGCATGGCAGTGCTGAGCGTGCTGTACTGGGTTTTTGCTCAATTTTTGATTGACCCCACCCAGATGGATGCATATAACTATTCCCACGGTGTGCAGAACGCCTACACCCTCATGGGTGCGATCTTTGGCATGGTGATTGTGTACTTCGTGGACAAAAAATGGTTAAACTTCCCGGTGAAGGCCGTCTGGTGGGCTCAGATTTTGAAAGTCGCCCTTGGCCTTGTACTGGCGCTGCTGGTGAAATCTGGGCTTAAAGCCCCTCTCAATGCACTCTTCGGGGAATATCCGGGCCGTGCCTTGCGGTATTTCCTGCTGGTGCTGGTAGCCGGTATCGTCTGGCCCCTGAGCTTCCGCTGGTTTGCCCGGCTGGGAAAGAAGGAAGGGTAATATGCTGATCGTCTGGATTGTGCTGGGGTTGTTGCTTGTCTTCTTTTTGCTGGGGGGCTATGTCTTTTTCCACGCCTGCGGCCCGTTCAAAAAGGTAGACTGGTCTGACCCGGAGGCTGTTGCCAAGTCCAACCACGCGGCCTATTCTGATCATATCCTTGCTGCCGTGCGCTATCTGAAAGACAGCGGCGCGCAGGATCTTTACACCCGCAGCCGGGACGGCCTTTCTCTGCACGCCAAATGGCTCCCGGTGGAAAACGCCCGAGGCACGGTGGTGCTGGTGCATGGCTTTCACAGCAGCGTCTATGTGGATTTTGGCCTTGTGCTGGAGCTTTATCACGATCTCGGTTTCAATCTTCTCATGCCCGATCAGCGCTGTCATGGCCAGAGTGAGGGCCGCTATGTCACCTTCGGTGTGCGGGAGAGCGAGGATATTGCGTGCTGGCTGGAATATCACAACAGCCGCTTCGGTGCCCAGCCGGTGCTGCTGAGCGGCCTGTCCATGGGTGCGGCCACGGTGATGTTCATGGCCGATGAACTCCTGCCGGATAATGTGCGCTATTGCATTGCCGACTGCGGCTTCACTTCGCCTGCGGAGATTATCGGTGAGATCTTTACCGATGTGACCCATCTTCCTGCATGGACGGTTATGTGGAGCGCGGAGCTGTTTGCCCGGGTCTTCGCCCGGTTCAGTCTGTGGCAAAAGCGTGCCGAGCAGACTCTGACCCATAATGCGCGGCCGTTCCTGTTCGTCCACGGCCTTGCCGATGATTTTGTGCCCTGCCAAATGACCCGGCGCGCCCATGCCGCCTGCACCGGTGAGAAGCACCTGCTGCTGGTGGAAGGCGCCGGGCATGGCCTGAGCTTTTTGGTGGATCGGGCGCGTTATCTTGCCATCAATACGGAGCTGATGGATCGGCTCATACCCAAAAGAGAGGATCACAACCCATGAATAGCATTCGAGTCAAAAAGCTGAACCCGGCGGCAACGCTTCCAACCTACGGCACGCCCGGCGCGGCCGGCGCGGATCTGTATGCCTGTCTTTCGGAGCCTGTCACCATCGCACCGGGAGAGACCTTCTGGGTGCCAACGGGCCTGTCGCTGGAAATTCCATCCGGCTATGCCGGGCTTGTCTTTGCCCGCAGCAGCATGGGTGCCAGGCGGGGACTGGCCCCCGCCAACAAAGTCGGTGTCATCGACAGCGACTACCGGGGCGAGGTTCGTGTGGTGCTGCTCAATCACAGCAGCCAGAACCAGACTGTTTCCCCCGGTGAGCGGGTTGCCCAGCTTCTGATCACACCGGTACTGGCGCCTGCCTTCATTCTGGCAGAGGAATTGGAGCAGACCCAGCGCGGCAGCGGCGGCTTCGGCTCTACGGGTGCGTAAAATATGCGAGCTTTTTTCCGATTTTTTGCGATTTGCTATGTACAATTTCGTTTTCGGACGCTATAATACAGAAAGACATGTAAACGGTCGAACCGGGAGGCTTGTATGGACATCTTAACTGCAATCGTGCAAATGCTGGGCGGACTTGCCATGTTCCTTTATGGTATTGAGATCATGGGTGACGGCCTGAAAAACAGCTCCGGTGCCACGCTGAAGCGGGTGCTGGAAAAGCTGACGGGAAATGTGGTCACCGGTGTGCTGACGGGTACACTGGTCACGGCGGTGATCCAGAGCTCCACAGCCACCATCGTGCTGGCTGTTGCCCTGATCGGTGCCGGGGTGCTGACGCTCAAGCAGGCGGTGTCCATCGTGCTCGGTGCCAACATCGGCACCACGGTCACGGCGTGGATCACCAATCTGGCCTTTATGGATGGGGGAGACAGCTGGGTTCTCTGGCTGTTTGACACCGATACCCTTGCCCCCATCGCCCTTGTGATCGGCATTGTGCTGATCATGTTCGTCAAAACCAAGCGGGCCAAAACCGTTGGCGATATCTGCATGGGCTTTGGTATTCTGTTTGTGGGCCTGATGAATATGACCGGTGCGGTCAGCAGCTTTTCCGATTCGCCGGCCTTTATGGGTTTTCTTGCAAGCTTCTCCCAGTCGCCCACGCTGGGAATTCTGGCGGGCCTCGTGCTGACGGTGATCGTCCAGAGCTCTTCGGCCACTGTTGCCATGCTCCAGTCTCTGGCCGCCACCGGCGCGCTGGATTTTTCCGGTGTCTATCCCATTATCATGGGTATCAATATCGGCACCTGCATCGTCACGGCTTTTTACTGCTTCGTTGGCGGCTCCGCCCGGGACAGCAAGCGCACCGGCGTGGTGCATGTGTGCTTTAATATCATTGGCACCGTGCTGTTCATGGCGGTTATGTCCATCATGCAGCACAATGCCGTATTCGGTGCCGATTTCTGGACGCAGACGGTGGACAGCACCATTATCGCCACCTTCCAGACCACTTTCAATCTTTTGACAGCCATCGTTCTGCTGCCCTTTACCGATCTTCTGGTTCGCCTTTCCGTGCTGATCGTGCGGGACGACGCAAAAAAACCAAATCCCCATCCCGAGCTTCTGACCCTGACGGAAAATCTGATCATCTCTCCCGCAGTGGCCCTTGGCGAAGCCACCCGGGCCACTGCGGCCATGGGACAGCTGGCCCAGCACAATTTCGACCTTGGCTGCCGCATGCTGCTGGATTATGACGAGTCCGTGATCGGGCAGATCAACGAAGGGGAGGACTGCCTTGACCAGTTTGCCGACCGGGCGGATCATTTCCTGATCAGCCTCTCCAAATCGGTAGAGGTCGCTTCCGATGACTGCCAGCTGGATATGCTGATGCAGACGGTGCCGAATTTTGAGCGAATCGGTGACTATGCCACCAATATGGTGGAGCTGGCCCAGCGCCTGCAGGCGGATAACAGCACCTTCTCCAAGCAGGCCAAGCAGGAGCTTGCCGTGCTGCTGCAGGCGGTCAATGAAATTCTGAGCATCACTGTCCACGCTTTCGCAACCAATGATGATGCCGCCGCCCGGAGCATTGAGCCGTTGGAAGAGGTCATCGATGATATGGTCAACCTTCTGCGTGATCGCCACACCCGGCGGCTGAAGCAGGGTGTCTGCTCCATCAGCAACGGTCTGGTGTTTATGGAGGCTCTGACCTATCTGGAGCGTGCATCCGACCAGTGTTCCTCCATCGGTGTGATGATGCTGGCCCGGCAGGACAAGAAAATCTTGCAGAATCACCATGATTATCTGCGTTCCCTCCATGCCGGCGATAACGGCGATTACAGCGCGGAAATGGAGCGCCGCCGTCAGCAGTATATCCTGCCGCTGATGGAAAATCAGTAAAAATGCAGAGGGTCGCTGCCGATGCAGCGGCCCTTCACCATGATGGTAGTTGCGTTTTGCCGCCTGCTGTCGTATAATGGAGTGAAAATTGAGGTGGTCATCATGAAAGCATATGGAAAAATGGAACCTGCTGCACTGGAAGCCGAGCTTGCGGCGCTGCGCGGCACTTACACGCAGCTGAAAAACCGGGATCTGCACCTGAATATGGCCCGTGGAAAGCCTTCCGCCGCCCAGCTGGACACAATCAGCGATATTCTGACGGTACTCTCCACGCCGGAGCAGTGCCTGTGCGAGGGCGTGGATGCCAGAAATTACGGTGAACTGGCCGGCCTTCCCGCCGCCCGCCGCTACTGGGCGCAGGTGTTGGGCTGTCAGCCGGAGCAGACCTTTGTCGGCGGTGCGTCCAGCCTGACACTGATGTATGATTTGATCAGCAAGGCTTATACCCACGGTCTGCCCCGCAGTCCACGCCCGTGGTGCAGGGAAGAGAAGATCCGTTTCCTCTGTCCCGCCCCCGGCTATGACCGCCACTTCAAAATCACCCAGAGCTTCGGTGCGGAGCTGATCTGCGTGGATATGACCCAAACCGGCCCGAACATGGAGCAGGTGGAACGGCTTATTCAGGATCCACAGGTCAAGGGGATCTGGTGCGTGCCGAAATTTTCCAACCCGCAGGGCATCACTTATTCCGATGAAACGGTGGCCCGGCTGGCATCCCTGCACCCGGCTGCCCCGGATTTTGTGCTGATGTGGGACAATGCCTACTGCCTGCATGAATTTTCCGGCCCGTTCACCCCGTTCCCGGATATTATTTCCGCCTGTGAAAGCGCCGGCAACGGCGGTATGGCATGGGAATTTGCCTCCACTTCGAAAATTACATTCCCCGGCGGCGGCATTTCCGTTATGGCCTCTTCGGCGGAGAATATCCGCTATATGACGGGCCTGATGGGGGTGCAGATGATCTCCTATGATAAGGTCAATCAGCTGCGCCATGTGGCCTACCTGCGGGATCTGCCCCATACCCTTGCCATCATGCAGCGCCATGCAGCGCTTTTGCGGCCGAAATTTGAAGCGGTAGAGCAGATTTTGCAAAGAGAGCTGACCGGACTGGGAATCGCCCGATGGACAGCGCCCACAGGCGGTTATTTCATCAGCCTCGACGCCATGCCGGGCACGGCCCGACGGACACTGGATCTGTGTGCCGGGGTCGGCGTAGTCATGACCCCCGCCGGCGCGACCTTCCCATACGGCATTGACCCGCACGACAGCAACATCCGCATTGCTCCCAGCTACCCGCCGCTGGAAGAGCTGCGGCAGGCCATGGAGGCTTTCTGCCTGTGTCTGCGCATCGCCGCATGCGAAAAGCTGCTGCAAGGGCAGGCCGAACGATGATCGGCCCGTTGTACCCGAATAAAAATCACCGTATGGCATTTGCCATACGGTGATAAACGTATAAAAAACATGTCATTGCGAGCCAGTGGGCACACTGGCGTGGCAATCCCCCGGATTTTCAAATATCTCACTGTGAAAAGAAGCGTTTATACCTGAAATGAAGGGAATTGCCGCAATTTCATCGCAACGATGTGCATTTTGTGACTGCCTGACCACCGTATGGCATACGCCATACGGTGACAATTTTTATCCCATTTTCAACAGAATTCCAACCACTGCGGACAGGCCGATGAAAATGATGGGGTGCCAGTTCTTGGTCAGGCGCACCTTGTTGGTCAGCACCCACAGCACCACCGCAAGTCCCAGTCCCACAAAATTGATTCCCTGCAGCAGGTTTCCGGCCGCAAGCTGGGTCGAGTCCAGCAGATTGGAGAAGATCACGCTCAGCCCCGCCGCCGCAATCAGGCCGGTGGAGGCAGGCCGCAGGCCGTAGAACGCGTCATTGACATACCGATTATCCCGAAAAACGTTCAGAATTTTGGCAATGATGAGGATCACAATGATCGATGGTGCCACAAGGCCAACCGTTGCCGTCACTGCTCCCAGCAGCGCCGTGGCCAGGCCGCCCTGCTGATAGCCCGTGATGTAGCCAACGTAGGTCGCCATATTCACGCCGATGGGGCCGGGGGTGGACTCCCCAACAGCGATCATGTTGACCAGATCCGTGTGGGTAAACCAGCCGGTGCTGTCGGACATTTTGTAGAGGAAGGGAATGGTGGCCGTGCCGCCGCCAACGGCGAACAGACCCGTTTGAAAAAACTCCCAGAAAAGCCGTAAGTAGATCATTGCTTCTTACCTCCCAGGGACTTGATGATAATGCCGGCTGCCGCGGCCAGCACCACAAAAATGGCGGGGCTTACATCAAACACGGCATCAAGCACCAGACTTCCGATGGTGACCACAAGAAAAATGATCGTTGTGGGCAGATCGACCACCGCTTTTTTATACAGCTTCAAAACCGCATTGGTGATCAGCACGCACACACAGATCCGAATTCCGCCGAAGGCGTCCTGCACCCAGCCGATGTGGGAGTAGGCTTCGATCACACCCGCCAGCAGGCTGATGATCACAAGAGAGGGGAACACAACCCCCAGCGTGGCAATGATACCGCCGGGGACACCCTTGAGCTTCTGGCCGATGAAGGTGGCCGTGTTCACCGCAATGACACCGGGGGTGCACTGTCCAATGGCAAAATAGTCCGTCAGCTCCTCCTCCGTGGCCCATTTCTTCCGGTCAACCACCTCCCGCTGCAAAATCGGCAGCATGGCGTATCCGCCGCCGAAGGTCATGACCCCAACCTTTGCAAAAGTCAGAAACATTTCCAGTAACAGCTTCATAATTACTCCTTTCACGCGGGATCTGCCCGCAGTTATTAGCCATCGTATTATACGCCAGATGGGAAGAATATGCAAATGGTTTTTCACACCGATGCGGTTTTTGTCGGATGGGGAAGATTTCTCTTTATCTTGCCCAGCATTTATGCTATAATAATGCCAAATACAGCGGAAGGGCGGATGTTTTCATGCTGACGGTGCTGCTTTCCCGGGATCAGCTGGCCGGGACGGATGAAATACTGCAAAGACTTTCTCAGGATGTGGCACTGGAGAAGCCAAACCGGATCCTCATTGTGCCGGAACTGATCAGTCATGACATGGAGCGCAGGCTCTGCGCGGCGGCAGGAGATACTGCCAGCCGATTTGCGCAGGTGCTGACCTTTCCGCGCCTTGCCAACCGGATCACGGAGCTGGTAGGGCAGGGGCCGGAGCCCTGCATGGATAACGGCGGCCGTGTCGTTGCCATGGCCAGTGCCGCGCACGCGCTGGCCGGCCAGCTCAAAGCCTATGCCGCGTTGGAGACCAAGCCGGAATTTCTCATGCAACTGGTGGACGCAGTGGACGAGTTCAAGCGCTGCTGCATCACATCCGATGATCTTTCCCGGGCGTCTGAACAGATTGCAGGGGAGAACAGCCTTTTTGCCCAGAAGCTTTCGGAGCTTTCTCTGCTGCTGGAGGGATATGATGCCATTTGCCAGCGTGGCAAGCGGGATCCCCGGGATCTGATGAACTGGGTGCTCGATCAGCTCTATGACAGCGAATTTGGCCAGAACCACTGCTTCTATGTGGACGGTTTTCCGGATTTTACCCGGCAGCACATGGCAATTCTGGAGCATCTGATGCAGGTTTCGCCCCATGTGACCATCTGCCTCAACTGTGATATGCCGGACAGTCATGCCATGGCTTATGAAAAGGCGGGGCAGACGGCCCGGGATATACTTCGATATGCCAACGCCAACGGCATCGCCTGCAAGGTTGAACATGTGAAGCCGCGGTGCGATGCGCTTGCTCCCGTGCGGGACATGCTGTTTCAGGGAACGATCAACCCGCAGCCGGAGCTGCAAGAGTGTGTCCGGATGAAAACCGCTCCATCCGTGTATCAGGCGTGCAGAAATGCCACTCAGACGGTGCTGGATCTGACCCGTCAGGGCTGCCGTTACCGGGATATTGCGCTGGTTTGCACGGATCTGAACACCTACCGCGCGCCGCTGCGGCTGAGCTTTCATCGCTGCGGCATCCCGCTGTATCTGGCGGGTAACGAGGATATTTTGCAGCAGGGCCCCATCATGACCGTGCTGACGGCACTGGAGGCGGTGTTGAGCGGTCTGGAACAGCGGGATGTTTTGCATTATTTCCGCTCCTCCTTATCGCCGCTGACGCTTTCCGAGTGCGATTGCCTTGAAAACTATGCTGTCATCTGGAGTATTTCCGGCAAACGCTGGCTGGAGCCGTGGCAGGCCCACCCGGACGGCCTTTCCGGCCGGTGGGATGATGCGTCCCACCAGCGGCTGGAAGAACTGAACGGGCTGCGCCAGCGGGCCATGGAGCCGCTGCGGCGGCTGTCGATGGCCATGAAACGGGCCGTCGGCCTGAAACAGCAGGTGCAGGCGCTGTACGATTTTCTGGAAACTATCGATTTTGCCCATCGGCTGGAACAGACCGCCCAACAGCTTCGCCAGAACGGAGACCGCCGCGGCGCGCAGATTTGCAGCCAGCTGTGGGAAATCCTGCTCTCCGCGCTGGAACAGCTGCATGATGTGCTGGGCGATACCCATTGGGAGCAGGAGAATTTCACCCGCCTGCTGCGCCTGCTGCTGAGCCAGTATGATGTGGGCACCATCCCGCCGGTGCTCGACGCGGTCACGGCCGGTGATATCAGCGCCATGCACTGCCAGCGGGAAAAGCATCTGATTTTGCTGGGGGCGGAGGAAGGTCTGTTCCCCGGGTACTCCGGCTCCTCCGGCGTGCTGACGGATCAGGAGAGAGTGCTGCTGCGCCGCCTGTCTCTGCCGCTGACCGGCGGCAGTCTGGAGGGACTTCAATCGGAGCTGGCGGAGATTTTCGGTGTATTCTGCGGCGCGCAGGAGACTGTGACACTGGTCTGCTGCGAGGAACCCTCCTTTATCTACAGGCGGCTGCAAAGTCTGACCGGCGCGGCACCGGGAACCGTCACCCCGCAGCCCCAGACCGCTGATGATGCGGCGGCCATGCTGCTTGCCTGCGATGACGAGGCCGGGGCGCAAAGTCTTGGCCTTGGGGCGCAATATCTTCGCCTGCGCCGGGCAAAAGACTACTCCTTCGGTTTCGTGCAGCCGCAGCGGATCACGGCCCTTTACGGCAAGCGTCTGACCCTTTCGGCTTCGCAGGTTGATCGACAGGCAGAGTGCCGCCTTTCCTACTTCCTGCAATACGGTCTGCGGGCCAAAGAGCGCAGGCAGGCCGGCGTGGATCCGGCGGAGTTTGGCACCTACGTTCACCATGTTTTAGAATGCACGGCCCGGGAGGTCATGCGCCGGGGCGGCTTCCAGTGTGTCGATCTGGATACGACACTGCGCCTTGCCGGCGAATTTGCCGATGCTTATGCCCGGGAGCATTACAGCCAGCTGGACTCCCAGCGAATGGAATATCTCTTCCGCCGCAATATGCAGGAGCTGGAGCTGGTGGTGCAGGAGCTGTGGGAAGAGCTGCACGACGCCCAATTCCGACCGGTTCGTTTTGAGCTGCAATTTTCCGATGATGGTGCCATGCCACCGGTCAACATTCCCGGCGCGAACCTTCCCGCGCGGCTGCGTGGCTTTGTAGACCGGGTAGACCTGTGGGAGCAGGGTGGCACCGGCTATGTCCGTGTAGTGGACTATAAAACGGGCAAAAAGGATTTTGATTACTGCGATATTTTCAACGGTGTCGGGCTGCAAATGCTGCATTACCTGTTTGCGCTGGAAGACGGCGGGCAGGCCATCACCGGCGACAGGACGGTTCCCGCCGGTGTGCAGTATTTTCCCGCCCGGGTCAGCTATGTCACGGCGGACGGCCCCGATGACGAGCAGTGGCGCAAGCAGCGCCGCAGGCAGTGGGTGCGCAAGGGGCTTTTGCTGCAACAGGAAGATGTGCTGCAAGCCATGGATCCCTCCGAGGAGTTGGATCGGCTCAACTGCAAGCGACTGAAAGATGGCACCATTACCGGCGATCTGGCCGACCGTGGGCAGCTGATCGAGCTGAAACACTATGTGATGAAGGTGCTTCGCCGGATGGTCAATGAAATTGCCTCCGGCAATGTGGAGCCCAACCCCTATACCCGTGGCAGCAGCCACAACGCGTGTACCTTCTGCCCCTATGGCATGGTCTGCCACGCGCAGGATGTCACCGGTCGGCGCAACTATCAGGCAATGACCGCCCAGCGCTTCTGGGAAGAGATTGGAAAGGAGCTGGAACATGGCTGACAAACTGACACCGCAGCAGAAGCAGGCAGTTGAAAACCGTGGCGGGGAACTGCTGGTCTCCGCCGCCGCCGGTTCCGGCAAGACCAAGGTGCTGGTCGATCGGCTGATGGGATACCTGACGGATCCCATAAACCCTGCCAATATCGACGATTTTCTGATCATTACCTACACAAAAGCAGCCGCTGCAGAGCTTCGTGGAAAAATTGCAGCCAAGCTGACGGAACGCATGGCGCAGGAGCCGGAAAACCGGCATCTGCATCGCCAGTTCCAGCGGCTGTATCTGACACAGATCTCCACGGTTCACGCATTCTGCACCGTGATTTTGCGGCAGTATGCCTATCTGCCCGGCATTCCTGTGGATTTCCGGGTGGGGGACGAAAATGAATGCGCCGAGCTGCGCCTGACTGCCGTGGAGCGGGTGCTGGAGCAGGCGTATGAAAACGCGGCGGAGGATCCTGCCTTCCGGGCCTTTGTGGACAGTCAGGGCCTCGGACGGGATGACCGTCTTGTGCCTCAGATCGTTTTGCAGGTGTTTGACAGCGCCCGCTGCCATTTGCAGCCCCGGCGCTGGCTGGAGCATTGTCTGCAATGCACCCGGGCAGAGGGGACATCGGATGCCGCCGAAAGTGTCTATGGCGCATACCTCATTGCCCGGCTGCGCAGCTGGCTGGATTTGCAGATCGAGGCCATGGAGCGCTGCATGCTGGCCGCACAGCAGAGTGATGGTTTTGAAAAACCGGCGGCAAACCTTGCCGATACGGTGTATCAGCTGCAAAAACTCCGCGCCTGTACCGGTTGGGACGAGATAGTTGCCCATTCAACCGTTACCTTTGGCACCCTGCGCTTTCCGAAGCAGTGCGCAGATGAGCCCCTGACGGCCCAGATCAAGGCCGTGCGGGATGCCTGCAAAAAGGGCCTTGCCAAAAACCTTCGCCCTTTTACCGGAAGCTCCGAAGCGGTGCTTCGGGATCTTCGCGACACCTCCGAGTCTGTGCAGGGGCTGATTTCCCTTGTGCTGCAATTTGAAGCGGCCTATGACAAGCTCAAGCACAGCCGACGCATTCTGGATTTTGGCGATCTGGAGCATAAAATGCTGGATCTGCTCTACGGCAAAGAGCGCACCGCGATTACGGCCGCCGCAGACCAGATCGGCAGCCGCTTCCGGGAAGTGATGGTGGATGAATATCAGGACTCCAATGCGGTGCAGGACGCAATTTACCATGCGTTGACCCGGAAAAAGCACAATCTTTTCATGGTTGGAGATGTCAAACAGTCCATATACCAGTTCCGCCTGGCCGACCCTGGGATTTTTCTGGAAAAATACGGCTCCTACGTCCCGGCAGAACAGGCGCAGCAGGGGCAGGGGAGAAAGGTGCTGCTCAGCCGCAATTTCCGTTCCGGCGGGGATGTTTTGGCCGGGGTCAATGATGTGTTTCGCACCTGTATGTCCCCGGCCGTGGGCGGCCTGACCTATGGGGAAGAGGAAGCGCTGCACGAAGGCGTGCCACACATCCCCCTGCCATATCCGCAGGTACAGCTGCACTGTGTGGAGGTTGTCGAGGATAAATACGAAGAAGAGGCATCCTATGTGGCCCACTCCATCGAACGGATGCTCCGGCAGGGGCAGCCTGTGCGAAGCGGCGAGTCTCTTCGCCCGGTAACGGCGGGGGATATCGTGATTTTGCTCCGTTCGCCCGGTTCCGTTGGCGGGTATTATCAGCGGGCGTTGGAGCGGCTGGGCATTCGCTGTGCCAGCGGCGGGGGAGAGGATCTTCTGAAAACCCGACCGGTGGACACCCTGTATGCTCTGCTGCAGGTAATTGAAAATCCGTTGCTGGATATTCCCCTTGTAGCCGTTCTGGCAAGCCCCATCTTCGGCTTTCAGGCGGATACCCTTGCCGCCATCCGGGCACAAAAGAAGGATGGCCCGTTCTACGATGCGCTCTGCGTCAATGCGGAAACGGACAGTGACACGGCAGAATTCCTTTCCACCCTTTCCAAATTGCGCGCAACAGCCCGGACACAGAGCGTGACCGTACTTCTGGAGGAAATCTTTACCCTGACCGCACTGGAAAGCCTGTGCGATGCCATGGATCCCGGCGGGGCCATGGGGGAGAAGCTACAGTATTTTTACCAGCTGGCCGCCTCCTTCGAATCCGGCGGCAACGGCACACTGGGCAGATTTCTGGAACATTTGCAGACCCTCTCCCGCAAGGGCCTGCTGCTGGGCGATGCCGCACCGGCACAGGACTGTGTCACCATTATGAGCATCCATAAATCCAAAGGTCTGGAATTTCCGGTTGTATTTCTGTGCGCCCTGTCGAGGGAATTCAATCAGGAGAGTCTGCGCGAGCAGGTGCTGTGCCACAAGGAGCTGGGCCTCGGCCTGTCTGCGGTGGATCACAAAAACCGCCTGCGTTACCCCACCATCGCCAAAAGCGCCATTTCCGCCTGCATGGGAGCCGAGAGCCTGTCCGAGGAAATGCGGGTTCTCTATGTTGCCATGACCCGGGCCCGGGACGCGCTGATCATGACCTATGCCGCCGAAAAGCTGGAAAAGCAGCTACAGGAGCTGGTTTTGCGGCTGAACGCAGGCGGATCGCCCCTTCTGATTCGGCAGGCAGTCTGTCCCGGCGAATGGGTTCTGCTGACAGCGCTGGGGCATACGGAGGCCGGTGCCCTCTTCCAGCTCGGCGGTCAACCGAACACTACCACCCCTGGGGAACCGCCATGGGGCATTTATGTGGGCACCGCGCCACAGCCCGGGGATGCCGCCCAAACCGATACCGCGCCGCAGGCGGTGAAAGTGGATGTTGAGCGCCTGCGCGGGTTGCTGGACGGCACATACAGCTATGAAGCTGCCACGCGCCTGCCGTCCAAGCAGACTGCCACCCAGCGAAAGGGCAGGGAAAAGGACGAAGAGGCCGCAAAACTGACCCCCATGGCCTACCAGCCACCCGTTTGGCGGCAGGCCAGCTTCCGGGGCGATACCGGCGGCATTCCCCTTGGCAATGCCGTCCATGCCGCCATGCAGTATCTGCGCTATGACAGCTGCGGTTCCGTGGAGCAGATCGCCGGAGAGCTGGACAGACTCGTTTCCTCCCGCCTGCTCACCGCGCAGCAGCGTCAGATGATCGATCCGGCCATGCTGGGACGGTTCTTCCGCTCGGAGTTGGGCAGCCGACTGTGCCGCCCCGGCGCACAGCTGATCCGGGAATTCAAGTTCTCCATTTTGGATGACGGCTCGGCCTACGACCCGGCCTGCGCCGGCGAGCAGGTGCTGCTGCAGGGTGTTGTGGACTGCGCACTGGTGGAAGAGGACGGCCTGATTCTTCTGGATTTCAAAACCGACCGGGTAACACCCGAGACACTTTCGCAGGTTGCGCAAGGCTATCGCCCCCAGCTGGAGACTTATGCCTCTGCGCTGGAACGGATTTACCGCAAACCGGTCAAGGAGAAATATCTCTACTTCTTCCGCATGAACTGCTTCTATCCCATATAAGTAACGCGGCCTCCCAATCGGGAGGCCGTGTCTTTATCGCTGGTTGCCGGTCTGCTTTTCACAGCACTTCTTCTCATTCTCGCCGTTGCGTGTCTGATTTTCCGTGTGGTTGTTCTGATTCTTATTCTGCTTGCTCATCCGGATTTTCCTCCATTGACTGTATTGGCATTTGCCATCCATAGAATGCCCCGTTTGTCAGGATTTATCCTTTGCCCGGAAAATCAGGCTCGCCAGCACACCGGCTGCAATGGCGGCGGTAATGCCGCCCGCTGTTGCTTTCAGCCCGCCGGTCAGCACACCGATAAACCCTTCTTCATCCACCGCCTGCCGCACACCTCTGGCAATGCTGTTGCCAAAGCCGGTCAGCGGTACCGTCACCCCGGCACCGGCAAACTCCGCCAACGGCTGATAGATCCCAACGGCTCCCAGCACAACGCCGATTACCACATAGCTGACGAGAATTCGTGCCGGTGTCAGCCGTGTTTTGTCGATCAAAATCTGACCGATAAGGCAAAGCAACCCACCAAAAAGAAACGCCTTGAGATATTCCATGTTATTCACCTCCCGTAATAGCTACCGCATGGCAGATGCCGGGAATCGGCAGCCCCTGCTGGGTGGAGGTGGGAGACAGTAACGCCCCGGTGCCGCAGAAGAGAATGCGATGATATGCGCCCCTTTGCAGCCTGTTCAGCAGATACCCGCACAGAACCGATGCGCTGCATCCACAGCCGGAGCCACCGGCGTGGACATCCTGCCCCTTCCGGTCAAAAATCAGCGTGCCGCAGTCCGTCACCCTGCCACCCAGCGCCAGCCCATCGGCCCGGGCCAGCTCCAGCAGCAGCTCACGCCCCACATGCCCCAGATCTCCCGTGACGATCAGATCATAATCATCGGCACTGCGGCCCAGATCCTCCAAATGGGCGCGGATGGTGCTGTAGGCCGCCGGGGCCATGGCGGCGCCCATGTTGTTGGCATCGCGCACTCCCAGCTCCGTCACCACGCCGGTGGTGCAGCATTCAATGGCCGGGCCATGGGTGCCCGCGCAGATGAGGGCGGCCCCGGCCCCCGTCACCGTCCACTGTGCCGTTGGCGTGCGCTGCCCGCCGTAGCCGAGAGGAAAACGGTATTGCCGCTCGGAACCGGCAAAGTGGGAGGAGGTCATGGCAATCACCCGTTCACGGTACCCGCCGTCTACACTCATGGCCGAGAGCATCAGTGCCTCCGCCATGGTCGAACAGGCACCATACAGCCCTACATGGGGAATGCCAGTGTTATTCAGGCAAAATGAAGAGCCAATACACTGGTTGAGAAGATCACCGGAGTACACCCCGTCAATTTCGGCCGGGTCGGTGCCGGATTTGTGCAGCAGCGTTTCCAGCGCCAGCTGCTGCATCCGCTTTTCCGCCTGCTCCCATGTTTTCTGGCCGAATAGGGTGTCTTTGAATGTTACATCAAACTCCTGCGATAGCGGCCCTTCCGCCTCTTTCTTGCCCGCTACGCTGGCCCAGCAGCAAATTCTGGGTCTTGTGGGCAGCAGAAAGCTTCTTTTTCCCCGCTTATTACCTGCTTTCATGGAAAACCTCCCGTTCGGTTTTCCTTATTATGCCCCAAATGACAGAAAAACTGCCGGTGAAATGTCACCGGCAGTCAATTTTCATTTGAGGATGCGCCTGCATCCGTAATAGTGGTTGATGTAATAGGTGCTGCTCAGGGATGTGATGGCAATGCCATTACTGCTGGCATGGATGAACTGATTGTCTCCAATGTAAATGCCAACGTGACCGATCACATCTTTGTTTCTGGCGTAGAAGAACACCAGATCGCCGGGGATCAGCTCAGCTTTGGTCACCTTGGTTCCCAGCGCGTACTGGGAAGCGACGGTGCGGGGCAGGGTAATGCCGTGGGCCTTGAATACATACTGGGTAAAGCCGGAGCAGTCAAAGCCGCTGGGGGAAGTGCCGCCCCACTTGTAGGGCACGCCCAGATATTTCTTCGCCGTGGCGATGATGGCTGCGGCCTGATCGCTGGCCGGCACATCGGGAACCACCGGTTCCTCCTTGTCCGGCAGGTCAGGTGCCACCGTTCCGCCATTGAGGGCCTCGGCGCTGACGGCAATGCCGGTAGATTTTCCGTCCACAAAGAACAGGGGCTTTTTTGCGGAGTCCCTGTTTTCATAGGGGATCTCGGTCACATCCAGATAATCGCTTCTTATGTAGCAGATTGTATCTTTGTAGATGACCTTGTACCAGCAGTTATTGATGCCGATGATGTAGGCTTTTTCGCCCTTGGTGAACTTTCCAAGGCTTTTGTAGCTCGTGCCGGGGCCGCTGCGCATGTTTACCTGCGTATCATTGACCATGCCGTAGCCCAGCTCCACGTTTTCCGCGGAGACCACATTCAGATAATCGCTGGACATGTAGCCTTCACGCAGATTGTAAATGACCTTGTACCAGTTTCCAACCTTGCCCTCTACAATGACCACCTCACCCGCCGGGGCGGAGGCCAGTATGGAAGAGGAAGTGCTTGCCTTGCTGCGAAGGCGCAGGGTACTTCCTGCTGCCACATCCACAACGCCGACACCGGTTTTGATGGTATGCTGCGTAGCTTCAACCGGGAAGGCAGCAACCGCTGCCAGTAAAACAACGGCAAGGGCGAAACTGATGAATTTTCTGGATTTGCGCATTTTCTCTGTCTCCTGATGGGAGGAAAACCCGCAGCGATGATTCTGTTTCGGGTTTTCCGGATATAGCCTGTATCTTATTTGCCCGCAAGGGCCCGCTCCAGCCATACACAGCCCACGTCCAGCGCCGTATACAGCCCATCCTTTTCACTTTTTTTCACGATCCGGTCACGGCTACGGGCGGCGGGATCTGTCAGCTGCAGCTGTACCGATACACGCGAGGCGACCTCCGCGTCACCGACCTTCTTCGTATCCAGAATCTGGAGCATCACAATATGCGAGTCGGCCATGGATCCGTAGTAAATGATATTGTCCTTTCGCATCAGGGGATGACCCTTATACATCAAAACGGAATTTTCTTCTGACATTGTATACCTCCTTTGGGAAATTCGAATTGATTGTACCATGGGCAGCGGCTTTTTGTCAACGCATCGGCGGAAAATGGAAGAATTTACCGCTTTTCGTGTCAAAATCTGCCCGCCGGGCTTTACTTTTCAAACAGATAGCACCGCACCAGCTCCTGCAACAACTCGTCCCGATCCAGCTTGCAGATCAGGGTGCGGGCATTGTTGTAGTTGGTGATGTAGGTGGGATCCTCGCTGAGAAGGTAGCCAACGATCTGGTTGATCGGGTTATAACCCTTTTCGTTCAGCGCGTCGAAGACGGTTCGAAGAATTCGACGCATTTTTGCCGAATCGTCGTGTGGTACTGTAAATTTAATGGTATTGTCGTCCGTCATAGTTTCGACCTCCTGTACATAATAAAGGTATTATAACCGAAATTCATTCTTCTGTAAAGCCCCGGCTGGGAAAATTTTGCCGTCAGCGCTGCTTGGCGCCGCACAGCTGCTCCAGCGCGGCCAGAACGCGGCTCATGACGGGCTCCGTGTCCGTATCCGTCAGGGTGCGGTCATCGGCCCGCAGCTCCAGAGAGAAGGCCATGCTCTTCTTGCCCTCTGGCAGGTTGCTGCCCCGGTAAATGTCAAACAGGCGGATGCTGCGAAGCAGCTTTCCGGCAGACTGGGCAATGGCATCCTCTGCCTGTGCAACGGTCAGATCTTCATCACAGACCACGGAGAGATCTCTCGTTACAGCGGGATATTTCGGCAGGGGAGTGTAGGTGGCATCCGGCAGCAGATGGTTCAGCAGCACCGTGAAATTGATCTCGGCACAGTAGACCTCCGCATCCAGCCCATATCCCTGTGCCACCAGCGGATGAATCTGGCCGATATAGCCCAGATGCTCGCCGCCCATGCTCACGGCAGCGCAGCGGCCGGGATGGAAGCTGGGATGATCCTTGCAGGCGGTGTAAACAGCCTTTTCGGCCCGCAGCGCCCGGAATACGGATTCCAGCTCGCCCTTGATGCTGAAGAAGTTCTCCTCCGCACCATAGGTTCCCAGCACCAGCATTTTCGGCTCCTGCGGCAGGGGCTGACCATCCACCGGCAGATACACCTTGCCGATCTCATACAGCCGGGCCGCCCGGTTGTGATAGGCGTTGTTCCGGGCAAGAATGTCCAGCATGGACGGCAGCACCGTGGTTCGCATGACGGAGGTGTCCTCGCCCAGAGGGTTCTGGATGCGCAGGGTGCGCCGCAGGGGACTGTCAGCGGGAATGCGAATCTGATCGAGGCTGGCAGGGGAGACGAAGGAGTATGTGATGATCTCATTGTAGCCCATGGCACGGCACTGGCGGCCGGCAGCGGCCTCCTGCACCATACCGGGGCCGTAGCCGCCCTGGGTTGCGGTTTTCAGATCGGTGATGGGAATTTCGTTGTAACCGTAGGAGCGGGCGACCTCTTCGGCAATGTCCGCCATATGATTCAGATCGGGGCGGAAGGAGGGCACCAGAATGTCATCGCCCTCTACGCTGATTTCCAGTCGGTTGAGGTAGCGCACCATATCCTCCCGGGAGATCTCGGTGCCCAGCAGGCGGTTGATCTTCTCCGGCTCCAGCTTGACGGTATGGGGCTGGGGAACGTGGTTGATAATATCGATCACGCCATCGAGTACATCGCCGCATTGCAGCAGCTCCACCAGCTCACAGGCCCGCTCCACGGCGGGCAGTGTCATCATGGGGTCAAGGTTCTTTTCAAATTTGGCGGAGGCCTCCGTGCGCATGCCAAGCGCCAGCGCCGTCTGGCGGATGGAGGTGCCGTTGAAATTTGCGGACTCAAAGACCACCGTTACCGTATCATCCCGGATTTCGGAGTTTTCACCGCCCATGATTCCGGCAAGGCCGATGGGGCGGCTTTCGTCCGCAATGACCAGCATGCCCGGCTTCAGGGGGCGCACGTTACCGTCGAGGGTAGTCAGAGTTTCCCCTTCCTCTGCCTGCCGCACAATGATGGTGCCATCGGAAACATAGCGGTAGTCAAAAGCGTGCATGGGCTGGCCGTATTCCAGCATCACATAGTTGGTGATGTCCACAATGTTGTTGATGGGCCGTACACCGTTGGCACGCAGCCGCTGGCGCATCCATTTGGGGGAGGGGCCGATCTTCACATTGGTCACCATCCGGGCAGTGTAGCGGTTGCACAGCTGCTGGGCGGGCACTTCCACATCCAGCATCTGGAAAATGGAACCGGCCTCGCTGCCATGAATGGTGGGGGTGTGGTGGCGCATGGGCTTGTCAAAGGCCGCGGCAGCCTCCCGGGCCAGACCGATGATGGAGTAGCAGTCGGGGCGGTTGTTGGTGATCTCAAAATCCACCACCGTGTCGTCGTTGCCGATGACGGTGTTGATATCATCGCCAACATTGCAGTCCTCCTGCAAAATGAAAATACCGTCTTCAATGGCATAGGGGAAGTCGCCC
>CAYSJX010000005.1:0-35252 GCA_964431445.1 uncultured Oscillospiraceae bacterium
TGGAGCGGTGCGAGGCCATGCGTAACTTTGCCAACAAGCTGTGGAACGCCAGCCGCTATGTCATGATGAACCTGAAAGAGGGAGCCGAGTGCCGCCTGCCTGCGCTTTCCCGACTGGAGACACCGGACAAGTGGGTACTGTCCAGACTCAACACTCTCATTGCCGAGGTCACGGAAAATCTGGATCGGTACGAGCTGGGTGTGGCCGTGCAGAAGATCTACGATTTCATCTGGGACGATTACTGTGACTGGTATATTGAGCTGACCAAGGCACGGCTCTATGGCGAAGACGAGGATCGTAAGCAGACCGCCACCGATGTGCTGGTGTATGTGCTGGATCAGACGCTGCGCCTGCTGCATCCGTTCATGCCCTTCATCACGGAGGAAATCTGGCAGAGCCTGCCCCACGAGGGTGAGGCGCTGATCGTGGCCCAGTGGCCGGAGTATCGGGCAGAGCTTGCCTTCCGGGCAGAGGAGACGGCTATGGCCACGGTGATGGATGCCATCCGCTCCATTCGTAACCGCCGCACGGAGATGAACGTGCCGCCGTCCAAGAAGGCCGCGCTGTATATTCTGGCCGCAGACCCCCGTGTGTTTATCGAGGGCGAAGGCTTCCTGCAGCGGCTGGCCTATGCCGATGAAGTGACCATTCTGGAGCGGGAGCCGGAGACACTTTCGGGTATGCTCACCATCGCAACCGCTGATGCCAAGCTCTATATTCCCATGGGACAGCTGGTGGACGTGGCGAAGGAGCTGGAGCGTATCGACAGGGAACTGGAGAAGAACCGGAAATTCCTTGCCTCTCTGGAAGGAAAGCTTTCCAATGAGAAATTCACCTCCCGGGCACCGGAGGCCGTCGTGGCCGCGGAGCGGGAGAAGGCACAGAAGACCCGTGACCTGATCGCCCAGCTGGAAGCATCCTACGCCTCCATGCAGGCCCTTGGTTAAAGCAATATAAGGCTGTACGCAATTGGCGTGATACTCTTAACGGAGTATCACGCCAGTTTTATTCGCCTTAGGCGAGTTCTATTGCTTCGCAGTGATCTTCGGTTTGCGTTATAATCAACAGACTTCGCCGGATAGATGTTCCGGCGGTTTTCTTTTTTCTGGCTACATTCCGACTGCAATTGCGTCTTAGCCGTTTTATACTGAAACTGCCCAATGAACAAAGGAGGAATACTATGCAATTTACCAGCTTTCTGGACAACGGCAGCCTGACGGTGGCACTGACCGGTGAAATCGATCACCACCGTGCAAGAGAATACATTCTGGCCATTTCCGCCAAGATCGAATCCTACACGCCATCTACCTGCGTGCTGGATTTTTCGGAGGTCACTTTTGTGGACTCCTCCGCCATCGCCGTGGTGATCAACGCCCTGCGGGCCATGAACATGATCGAGGGCAAACTGGAGCTGACCGGTCTGGCCCCACAGCCAGTGAAGGTGTTTCGCACTGCCGGGCTTGACAAACTGCTTGACATGAAGGAGGTATCCCCGTGAAATTTGAAAACTATATGATTCTGGAATTTCCCAGCCGCTCGGCAAACGAAGCCTTTGCCCGCAGCGCCGTTTCCTGCTTCGCCGCCCAGATGGATCCGACCCTGGAGGAGTTGGGTGATATCCGCACCGCCGTCTCGGAAGCGGTGACCAACTGCATCGTCCATGCCTATCCCGGTCAGCTTGGGATTATCACACTGCGCTGTCGCATTCTCAAGGACAATGTGCTGGATATTGTCGTTAAGGACAGGGGCGTTGGCATAGCCGATCCGGAGCAGGCCCGGCGGCCGGCCTTCACCACCGGGGGCATGGAGCGCAGCGGGATGGGCTTTACCATCATGGAAAGCTTTATGACGCAGCTGCAGGTGCAGTCCGAGCCCGGGAAGGGTACAACCGTCCATATGCGCAGGAAGCTGAGCCGGAAAAAATGAGCCGTCTGGAGGATTTGATAGCCCGCTATCGAGCCGGTGACCGATCGGCAGGAGAGCTTCTGATCACGGAAAATTCCGGGCTGATCTGGTCTGTAGCCCGGCGGTTCATCGGCCGGGGAACCGAGGCGGAGGATCTGTATCAGCTGGGCTGTCTGGGCTTCATGAAAGCGGTGGAGGGCTTTGATCTGGATTTCGGCACCCAGTTTTCCACCTATGCCGTGCCGAAAATCGCCGGTGAAATTCGCCGCTTTCTCCGGGATGACGGGGCGTTGAAGGTCTCGCGAACCCTCAAGGAACAGGCCGTGGCCGTGCGCACCATGCGAAGCCGCCTGTCCAACGCCCTCGGGCGGGAGCCAACGGTGCTGGAAATCGCCCGGCAGACCGGTCTGACACCGGAGCAGATCGCCCTTGCGGAAAATGCCACCGCCGCCACGGAGTCCATCAGCCGCCCAAGCGGGGAGGACGGCTTTTCTCTGGAAAATGTGCTGAGCGATACCGTATCCGAAGAGAAAATGCTGGAAAGCATCTCTCTGCGGCAGGCCATTGAGCGCCTTCCGGAGCGGGAGCGGATGGTGATCAAGCTGCGCTATTACCACGGCCTGACCCAGCAGCGGGTCTCCACCGTCTTGCAGGTCAGCCAGGTGCAGGTTTCCCGCATTGAAAAGAAAGCCATCGAGCAGCTGCGGGGATTTATGGCGTAAAAGGATTTTTTCTCTTTATCTTTTCGAAAATCTGTGCTATAATGACTGCAAACTTTTTATCAGGGTGCAGCCATGACAGACACAATGCTCAGCCGCTTTACCGCGGCCCGCCGGGCCTATATTGCCCGGCAGTTTGCCCATTTGAATACCATGCAGCAGGAGGCCGTGCTGACCACGCAGGGCCCGCTGCTGCTGCTGGCCGGGGCCGGAAGCGGCAAGACCACGGTGCTGATCAACCGGATCGCAAACCTCATCCGCTTTGGCTGCGGCAGCGACAGTCCGCTGGTGCCGGAGTGGGTGACGGAGGATGATACCCTCTTTCTGGAAAACCTGCCCCAGAGCCTTTCCGATGCCGAGCGGGAGCGCGCGGAAAAGCTTTGCGCGCTGGATCCGGTGAAACCGTGGAATATCATTGCCGTCACCTTTACCAACAAGGCTGCCAACGAAATGAAGGCCCGGCTGGTTGCCATGCTCAGCCCGGAGGCCGATGAGATCTGGGCCATGACCTTCCATGCCGCCTGCTGCCGCATTCTGCGCCGGGACGGGGAGGCCATCGGCCTTGACCGGCGCTTCACAATCTATGACACCACCGACAGCGAGCGGGTTATGAAGGACGTGATCCGGGACATGGGTCTGGACGATAAGCTCCTGCCCCCCAAATATGTGCTGGGCATTATCAGCAGGGAAAAAGACCGTATGACCACCCCGGAACAGCTCCTGCGCCGCGCGGAGCTGACCGACGATATGCGGGCCATCCATGTGGCCCGGGCTTACGAGCGCTATCAGAAGCGGCTGACGGAGAGCAACGCACTGGATTTTGATGATATCATTGTGCGCACCGTGGAGCTTTTGCAGAAATGTGAGGATGTCCGCTTCTATTATCAGCGCAAATTCCGCTATGTGATGGTGGACGAATATCAGGATACCAACCATCTGCAATATCTGCTGACGGGTCTGCTGGCCGGTGGGCATGAAAATCTGTGCGTTGTGGGTGATGACGATCAGAGTATTTACCGCTTCCGTGGCGCCACCATTGAAAATATTCTGGATTTTGAAAAGCAGTATGAAGGCTGCCGCACCATCCGTCTGGAGCAGAATTACCGCTCCACCCAGACCATTCTAAACGCTGCCAACGCGGTCATTGCCCACAATCGTGACCGTAAAGGCAAGCGGCTGTGGACGGAAAATGACCCCGGCGAGCCGGTGACGGTGTATGAAGCCTCCGATGAAATGGCGGAGGCGGAATATGTCGCCCGCACGGTGATGTCCGACCATGCAAAAAATATTCCCTTTCAGGATCATGCGGTGCTGTACCGCACCAATGCCCAGTCCAACGCTTTGGAGCAGGCGTTCAGCCGCAACGGCATTCCCTATCGTATCATCGGCGGCAACCGGTTCTTTGACCGGGCGGAGATCAAGGACATGGTGGCCTATCTGGTGCTGATCAACAACCGGGCCGATGATTTTCGGCTGAAGCGAATTATCAACAATCCGCCCCGTGGCCTCGGCGCGAAAAGTCTGGAGACGGTGGAGCGTCTGGCCCAGGCGGAAGGGCTGCCCATCTACAGCGTGGTGCGGGACGCGAAAAACTATGCGCCGCTGGAAAAGATCGCCCCCAAGCTGCAGCGTTTCTGCGATCTGATCGAGGGCCTTGCCCAGCTGCTGGAAACGCCCATCAGCCTGCCGGACTTTTACGATGTCCTGCTCGAGCGCACCGGGTATGTGGACATGCTCCGGCAGAAGCAGACTGAGGAAAACAAGAGCCGTCTGGAAAACGTGCAGGAGCTCAAATCCAACATCGCCAATTATGTCCGCTCCGTTGACACGCCGTCTCTTTCCGGCTTTCTGGAGGAAATCGCCCTCTATACCGATATTGAGCAGTATAATGCTTCCGATGCATGCGTGGTCATGATGACCATGCACTCGGCCAAGGGTCTGGAATTTCCCAGTGTCTTTCTTGTGGGCATGGAGGATGGACTTTTCCCCGGTATGCGTGCCATCGGAGATCATACGGAAATGGAGGAGGAGCGGCGGCTTTGCTATGTGGCCATCACCCGGGCCAAAAAGAAGCTGACCCTTTCCCATGCTCATAAGCGCATGCTCTACGGTCGCACCAATTCGGCCATTGCCAGCCGTTTCCTGCGGGAAATTCCCGAGGAACTGGTGGAGAAAAAGGGCAGCTATCGCACGGCCTCCTATGGCGATGCCCTTGCGCGGCAGGCAGACCGGCCATGGGCAGACTACACGGCCTATACCGCCCCGGCGCCCAAACCGTCCTACAGCGCCCAGTCTGTCAGCCGCCCTGCGCCGCTGGAACTGAGCGCGGGGGACATGGTCAATCATACCGCTTTTGGCCGTGGCATGGTACTCAGCGTCATGAAAATGGCCAATGATGCCCTGCTGGAAATCGCCTTTGACCAGATCGGCACAAAAAAGCTCATGGCGAACACGGCTTCTGCCCATATGAAAAAGCTGTAATTCCCGGCATAAAGCGCCCCATTTGGCATATGCTCCATGGGGGTGTGTTTCATGGGGTATTATCTTCGACGGCTGCTGCGTGGCTGTGTGTGGGCGGTGATCATCACGGTAACGGTGTTTCTGCTGTTTCGGGGGAAGTACCACGGTGTGATCCGGGAGCTTGCCATCACTCAGGTTACAAACGCCACATCCGACCTGATCAACGATGCTATCGCTCGGCAGATCTCCGCCGGGGAAATCGCCTATGATCGCATTGTCTATTTTGAAAAGGATCTCAACGGGAAAATCACGGCGCTGAAAACCAATATCGGTGAGGTCAACCGGCTGAAAACCGACACTCTCAACGATATCAACGATGAAATTCTGGCCATGGACACCTCCCAAATCGGTATCGCTCTTGGCAGCTTCATTTTGCCGGAGCTACTGTCCGGCCGTGGGCCACTGATTCCCGTGGAGATTTTGGCCATCCGCAATTCCGATGCCAACTTTTCCAGTGATTTTACACAGGCCGGGATCAACCAGACCCTGCACCGGCTGCACATGAACGTTCTGGTGGACGTGACGGTGCTGGTGCTGGGGGAGAATGTTTCTTTTACCGTCTCCGCCGATGTTGTGGTGGCGGAGACCATCATCGTGGGCGATGTGCCCGATACATTTCTGCAAACCGGAGGTTCCAAATGACACCGAAAGAGAGAATGGAGCAGCTGACACAGCTGCTGACCGAGGCGAACTACCGCTACTATGTCCTCGATGACCCGCAGATGCAGGATTTTGAGTATGACCGCCTGCTGCGGGAGCTGGAGGAACTGGAACAGGCCCACCCGGAACTGGCGCGGCCGGACTCGCCCACACGCCGTGTGGGTGGCGAAGCTTTGAGCCAGTTTGAGAAGGTGACCCATGCCGTGCCGCTGATAAGCCTGCAGGATGTGTTTTCCCCGGAGGAAATGCAGGATTTTCTCGCCCGTGTGGAGCAGTCCTGCCCCAATGCAGCCTTTTCCGTTGAGCCGAAAATTGACGGCCTTTCCGTTGCACTGGAATATGAAAACGGTGTCTTTGTCCGCGGCGCGACCCGGGGCGACGGCAACGTTGGGGAGGATGTGACGGAAAATCTGCGCACCATTGTCTCCATTCCCATGACAATTCCCGATGCTCCCGCCCGGCTGATCGTCCGGGGCGAGGTTTTCATGCCCAAAAAGAATTTTGAGAAGCTCAATGCCCGGCAGGAGCAGCTGGGAAAGCCCCTGTTTGCCAATCCCCGCAATGCCGCCGCAGGCTCTCTGCGGCAGCTGGATCCGAAAATCGCGGCCCAGCGGGGGCTGGATATCTATATCTTCAATATCCAGCTGGCCGAGGGTGTACAATTTCAGACCCATGGAGAAACCCTGCAATATCTTGCCCAGCGCCGGTTCAAGGTGGTTCCCCATGAGATTTTGCTGGGCAGCGATGCCATTTTGCGCCGGATCATGGCAATCAACGAGGGCAGAGAGCAGCTCATCTGTGATATAGACGGCGCGGTGGTCAAGCTCGATAACCTTGCTGACCGCCAGCGCCTTGGCGCGACCGCGAAATTTCCCCGCTGGGCGGCGGCCTATAAATATCCCCCGGAGATCCGCTCGACGGTGGTGGAGGATATCGTCGTGCAGGTGGGCCGCACCGGTGTGCTGACCCCCAAGGCGGTGGTTCGCCCCGTCCGTCTGGCCGGCACTACCGTGACCAATGCCACATTGCACAATCAGGATTTCATTTCCCAGCGGGATATCCGTATTGGCGATACCGTGCGCATCCGCAAGGCCGGCGAGATCATCCCCGAAATTCTGGAAGTGGAGCTTGGGCAACGCCCGGAAAATGCCGTGCCCTATTATCTGCCCCAAACCTGCCCAGTCTGCGGCGCGCCGGTCGCCCGGGATGAGGACGGTGCATTCGTCCGCTGCACCGGGGCGGAGTGTCCTGCACAGCTGGTGCGTGCCGTTGGCCATTTCGCCAGCCGGGATGCCATGGATATTGAAGGCCTTGGCGCGGCCATGGTGGAGGCACTGGTGGAGGCGGGATTTGTCCGCTCGGTAGCGGATATTTACGATCTGACCCTTGCTCAGCTTTCGACCTTGTGGAAATCCGGAGATACGGCGGCGAAAAAGCTGCTATCTGCCATTGACCGCAGCCGGGAGCAGGATCTCAGCCGCCTGATCTATGCGCTGGGCATCCGGCAGGTGGGTGCCAAGACGGGCAAGGTTCTGGCCTCCCATTTCGGCACCCTCGATGCCCTTGCCGCCGCCACGGTGGCGGAGCTGACGGAAATCCCCGATGTGGGTGCCATTACGGCAGAAAATATCGCCGGATGGTTTGCCCAGCCGCAGGCCCAGCACCTGATCGGTCGACTGCGGCAGGCGGGGCTGAACTTCACCGCCCGCAAAACTGTCACCGATGACCGCTTCGCCGGTAAGACCTTCGTGCTGACCGGGGCGCTGAGCATGTTCACCCGGGAGCAGGCAACGGAAAAAATCGAGCAGTTTGGCGGAAAGGCCGCCGGTTCCGTCTCCAAAAAGACCAGCTTCGTGGTCGCCGGGGAGAATGCCGGTTCCAAAGAGCGCAAGGCCCGGGAACTGGGGATCCCCATCTTGTCCGAGCAGGAATTTCTGGACATGCTTGCATAATGAAAAAGAGAGCTTCACGGTGTTGTCCGTGTCGCTCTCTTTTTGCCTTGCTGTTTACAGGGAAAAATCACAGCTTTCGTACTTTTCAAAATCCGGCACGGCGGGGCGTGCGGGAATGCGCTTGCAGGGGTCATAGCGGAATTTGCGGCATTTTCCATCGATGCTGCGCACGCCCTTGCGGGTACACAGCACCGTATCCTCGTCCAGCGTGGTGCTTCTGGCGCAGTAGGCACAGCAGCGCTCAATTTTCTTTCGGAACAGTCTGATCACACGCTTCCCTCCTTTGCTCTGATTATACTACATCGTGCCTGGAATTTCCACCTCTTTTTTGACCATTTCATGCAGGCAATCGGAATTATTGCAAGGAAAATGAAACCTACTAGCGCTTTTATCGGCAAGTTCAATCGCATATGCGCCGGAAGAAGGGACTGGGCCAGATACGCTGCGATGGCACTGATGGCCGCCTGCGAGACCCGGACAGGTAGATACCACGCCGTCACCAGTCCCGGGGCGACAGCGACCGTCTGCTGCCAGACACAGAGCCCACCGAAGGACAGCATGGCACAGAAAAGCACAAGGCGCAGCCCTTCTCCGCCGATGTCCACAAGACCTGCGGCCCCGTTGGACAGTTCCAGCGCCCCCGCCACGGCAGAGCGCAGCCAGTCGGGGAGATACATCAGCGCCCATTTGTCCAGAAAGGCCAGCGCAATGCGCAGCAGTACCACCCAAAAGCAGATCATGGCCATGGTTTTGACGCTTTGCAGCAGCACCTGCTGCATGCTAAGAGGCCGCCCGGGTTCGCCGGTTGTCATTTTGCCGCCGCCTCCCGGCAACAGTTGGGCCATGATCGTAACGGACAGCAGCTGTACCGCCCAGACGATTGCAGTGGCGTATGGCGTTGTAAACAGTACAGCTCCCACACCGAAAATGAAGGCAGGCCCCGCCTGATTGCATAGAAGAACCATTCTCTTTCCCGTGTCTTTGTCCAGTCGCCCGGAAAGCACCTGCGCCTCAACCGTGGCAGCTCCCACGGGATAGCCCCCCAGCAGACCGATCAGCAGCACCTGTCCACTGTGCCGTGGCAGCCGAAGCAGCCGCTCCACAGGTCTTGCAATGCGGGAAGCAGAACCGTCCATCGCCTGTAGCAGCAGTCTGCTGAAAAAGATAAATGGCAGCAGAGAGGGAATCAGCACCTGTAAGCAAAGCTCGATGGCCTCTTTTCCTGCATTTGCTGCCGTTTTCGCATCCAATATCAGCACCGTCAGACAGACGGCCCATGTCAGCGCCTGCGGCCAGCCACTCCGTTTTTTCATACATGCCACCCCCAGACAAGTCTATGTCTCCGCCGGCGGACATATGCTGATGGGGAGAGGTGATGGGTTTGAGCGGTAAGGAGGATTTCTGGAACCGACTGTTGCGGCAGGCCGGGTTGCAGGAGGAAAATGTGACCAATGAGCCGCTGCTGGAACTTTGCGGAAGCGCCCGTGTCATCATTGAACACCACTGCGGTGTGGTGGAATATGGGCGGGAGCGGATCCGGGTGCGGATCAAAAACGGAGAATTCACTGTCTGCGGGGAAGATCTGACGCTGTGCCGCATGTGCGCGGAGCAGCTTCTGATCCGGGGACGCATTCAGACGGTGCAGGTGCAGAGGGGGCGGTGAGTATGGGCCTGTTTCGTTCGGCTTCCGGTACGGTGCGCTTTGTGCTAACCAGTGCCGATCTGCCAAGGCTGCTGGGGAAGCTGCGGCTGGCTGGGCTGGAACTGACAGACGTGGAGCAGCTCGACCCCCTGCGGGCCCGGCTGACTCTGCCCCGGAAAGATTATTCCGTGGCCCGTTCGATTTGCGATGCAGGCGGCGGAAAGATGGAAATTCTGGAGAAAAGGGGACTCTACTGGCCCATCGCGGGGCTTTACAGGCGGCCGGTGCTGGTTTTGGGACTCACACTTTTGTTGGCGCTTTCGCTGTATCTGCCGGGCCGGATCCTCTTTGTACAGGTGGAGGGGGCCGATACCGTGCCGGTGCGACTGATTGTGGAGAAGGCTTCCGCCTGCGGCGTTCATTTTTGGGCGCGAGCCGGGGATATCCGCAGCGAAAAAGTGAAAAACTCCCTGCTGTCCTCCATCGATGGCCTGCGCTGGGTCGGGGTCAGAATTCAGGGCTGCGTCGCCGTGATTCAGGTGCGGGAACGGCAGGCACAGCCACAGCTGCCGCAGCAGTGCCCGGGGGCCGGACTGGTAGCACAGCGGGACGGTATCATCTGCTCTGTCACCGTGACCCGGGGCACGGCAAAATGCGCGGTTGGCGATGCGGTGCGGCGTGGGCAGCTGCTGATCTCCGGCTATACCGACTGCACCACCCACATCCGCGCGGAGCAGGCCGAGGGCATCATTACCGCCCTGACTGTGCGGGATTTGACCCTCATCCGGCCAACGGATGCCCGCAAACGGGTGCAGGAGAGGGATGTAACGGAAAAATATTGCCTGATTATCGGAAAAAAACGGATAAATTTCTATCAGGGTAGTGGAATTTTGGATACCAGTTGTGCTAGAATATATGAGCAGTGGTATTTGACCCTTCCGGGTGGCTTCACGCTGCCGCTGGCCATCGGTCGGGAGGTCTGGACAGCGTATGCTGCCGAAGAAACCCAATTGCCGGAAGAAGACCTTGCGCCCACGGCGCAGGCGTGGCTTCTGGACCGGATGCCCGGGGGAGAAATACTGCATAGCAGGCAAACGCAATCACAGCAGCAGTCCGTCACGGTTTTCACCGGCCGATATATCTGTCGGGAACCGCTGGGGGTACTGCGATTAGAGGAGATTTCACACGATGGATAAAATGACAGAGCGGATCGTCAGCGCGGAACGGCTGGAGGATCTGATCAGCGTGTTCGGCTCCTTTGACGAAAATCTGCATCGGATCGAGGACTCCTTCGGTGTGCGAATCGTCAATCGTGGCACGGATCTGAAAATCACGGGGGACGTGGAAAGCGCCGATATGGCCGCCCGGACGTTGGAAGGGCTTCTGACCCTGTCGGCCCGGGGAGAGAGCATCGATGAGCAGCGGGTGCGCTATCTCATCACACTGGTGCAGCAGGGCGAAGACGGCCTCATCTCCCAGATGGCCAAGGACGTGGTCTGCATCACCGCCAAGGGAAAGCCCATTAAGGCGAAAACCGTCGGCCAGCAGCGCTATATGAAGGCCATACAGTCCAATACCATCACCATTGGTGTCGGCCCCGCCGGTACGGGCAAGACTTATCTGGCCGTTGCTGCCGCCGTGGCCGCCTTCCGGGAGCGGACGGTCAATCGCATCATCCTGACCCGCCCGGCGGTGGAGGCAGGGGAGCGGCTGGGTTTCCTGCCCGGTGATCTGCAAAACAAGGTAGACCCCTATCTTCGCCCGCTGTATGACGCTCTTTTTGACATGCTGGGGCCGGAGACCTTCCAGAAATATCAGGAGCGTGGCTCCATCGAGGTCGCGCCCCTTGCCTATATGCGCGGCCGCACGCTGGACGACAGCTTCATCATTCTCGATGAAGCCCAGAATACCACCCGGGAGCAGATGAAAATGTTCCTGACCCGCCTTGGCTTCGGCTCCAAAATTGTTATTACCGGCGATGTTACCCAGATCGATCTGCCGGAAGATAAGGTTTCCGGCCTGAAAGATGCGGTGCGGGTTCTTGACGGCGTGCAGGATATTGCCATCTGCCGCCTGACCAGCGCCGATGTGGTGCGCCATGCGCTGGTGCAGCAGATTATCAACGCCTATGAAAAGGCAGAAAGAAAGCCGGAACTGAAAAAGCCCACGCCGGGTACGCAGAACCGCTACCAGAGGAAGAAACAGCCATGAACAGAGTGAATATTACCTTTGATTGCCACAGTCTGCGAAGACCCTTTGTCGAAGCCGTTATTCGCCGCTGCATTGGCAGCACACTGCGCCAGGAGGGTATCACCGTGCCCTGCGAGATCAATGTACTGGTCACTGATGACAAGGGCATTCACGCGGTCAACCTTGCCAGCCGTGGGGTAGACCGGGCCACGGATGTGCTGTCTTTTCCCATGTTCCAGCTGGAACCGGGCAATCCTCCGGCGGACTGGCAGGAATATCTGGACTGCGAGACAGGACTGTGCCCGCTGGGTGACATGTGCATCAGTCTGGAGCGGGCCATTGCGCAGGCCGGGGAGTTTGGCCACAGCGTGCGCCGGGAGGTTGGGTATCTGACCATCCATTCCATGCTCCATCTGCTGGGCTATGATCATATGGACGAAGGCCCCATGAAACGGCAGATGCGCACCCGGGAGGAGCAGATCGCCGCCTCTATCCCCAACATGCGAAGAGATTAAACATGCAGCGGGGCATGTCGCCCCAGTTATAAAATACAGGAGAAACTACATGAAAACCAGAACCGCCATGATTACCATCGCAGGCCGCCCCAATGTGGGCAAATCCACCCTGACCAACTATCTGGTTGGGGAGAAGATTGCCATCGTTTCCAATAAACCCCAGACCACCCGCAACCGCATCTGCGGCATTGTCACCCGGGGAAATTGCCAGTTCGTCTTTGTAGATACACCGGGTTTTCACAAGGCCCGCACCAAGCTGGGCGATTACATGGTCAGCACCGTGCGCAATTCCATTGCGGATGTAGATCTGACTGTGCTGGTTGTGGAGCCCATCGCCTCCGTTGGGGCGCAGGAGCAGGCGCTGTTGCAGCAGCTGCAAGGCAGCCGTTGCCCGGTGGTGCTGGCCATCAACAAGATCGATACCGTGGAGAAGGAGAAGCTGCTGGAAGTGATCGCGGCCTACAGCGCCGCCTTCACCTTTGAAAGCATCGTCCCCATTTCGGCCCGTACTGGCGATGGGGTGGAGGAGCTGCTGCGCGAGTGCGAAAAATTCGCCGCCCCCGGCCCGTTCCTGTTCCCCGAGGATCAGACCACCGATCAGCCGGAAAAGCAGGTCATGGCGGAGATCATCCGGGAAAAGCTGCTGTGGAATCTGGACAAGGAGATCCCACACGGCACCGCGGTGGAGGTCAACACCTTCACGGAGCGGGACAATGGCATCATCGATCTGGATGTGACCATTTTCTGCGAAAAAGCCAGCCATAAAGGCATTATCATCGGTAAAAACGGTGAAATGCTGAAAAAAATCTCCTCCATGGCCCGGGTGGACTGCGAAAAGTTCATGGGCACGAAGGTCTATTTGACAACTTGGGTCAAGGTCAAGGAAAACTGGCGTGACAGCGATGTGCTGGTGCGCAATTTCGGCTATCGGGAGTAAGATTTTCCAGCGATAAAACTGCCTCCACGCGGTATCCTATCATTGATAGAAAACACTTGGAGGCAAGCTATGAACCAGCAGGATTACTGGCGCGTTTTTCTGGCAACCGGCTCGCCCGTTGCCTATATGCTCTACTGTCAGGCAAAAAGGACGGACAAGACCCATGTATCTGACCACGAAAGCACTGGTGCTTCGCATAACCGATTACAATGATAAAGATTGCCTGCTGACCGTGCTGACACCGGAACATGGCAAACTGACGGTAAAGGCCAGGGGCCTGCGGCGGAAAAACAGCCCCCTGATCGCCCCCTGTCAGCTTCTGGCTTACGGCGAATTTACCCTCTTCGACTACCGGGGGCAGTACACCATCAACGAAGCGGCCTCGCTGGAGCTGTTTCACGGTCTGCGGCGGGATCTGCAAAAGCTGAGCCTCGCCACCTATTTTGCACAGGCGGCGGAGGTGCTGAGTCAGGAGGATTTGCCAAACCCGGAGCTTCTGGCGCTGGTACTCAACTGCCTGTACGGGCTGGACAAGCTGGCGCTTCCGGAAAATCAGGTAAAGGCGGTGTTTGAGCTTCGGGCGGCCTCGCTGGCGGGCTACACCCCGGATCTGTCGGCTTGCCCGGTCTGCGGCAATTCGGCCCCTGACCGGTTTGACCTGTCACAGGGCCATCTGGTTTGCTCCGGCTGCGCCCATGTCGATGGCGGGATCCGGATGCCGGTGTCGGCGGGGGTGATCGGCGCCATGCGCTACATTGTCTCCTGCCCGCCCAGACGGCTGTTTTCTTTTGAAATCGGCCGTCCGGCCCTTGCGGATCTTGCCGCACTGACGGAGGCTTATCTGACCACCCAGCTTGAGCGCAGTTTTTCTACGCTGGATTTTTATAAATCGCTGCTGATTCTGTGACGGGATCATATTTACTTAGGAGAATAACGATGTCTGAATTATATGAAAAATCCCTTGGGAAGCTGGAACTGCCACTGGTTCTGGAACAGCTTTCCCGGTGCGCAGGGAGCGAGGCCGGCAAGGCTGCCTGCCGGGCGCTGGTGCCCTCTTCCGATCTGGAACAGGTGAATGCCCTTCTTGCGGAAACGAGTGCCGCATCGGAGCTGTCCACCCGCAAGGGCTATCCCGGCTTTGCGGAGGTGCGGGATGTGTCCCTTTCTCTGGAACGGGCCGACCGGGGCGGTTGCCTGCAGCCCGGGGAACTGCTGCAAATCGGTGCGGTGCTGCGCTGCGCCCGCAATGTCCGATCCTACATTGCCGAGGACGAAAAGCCGACTGTGCTGGACGGCCTTTTCCGCAGCCTGACCACCAATAAATATCTGGAAGACCGGATTTTTACGGCGATTTTGTCAGAAGAGGAAATTGCCGATAACGCTTCGCCCGCCCTTGCCGATATCCGTCGCCATATGCGCCAGCAGGCGGGAAAAATCCGCGATGGCCTGCAAAAAATTATTTCTTCTCCGGCTTATGCAAAGCTCCTGCGGGAGCCGATCATTACCATCCGGGATGGGCGCTATGTGGTGCCGGTGAAGGCGGAGTGCCGCGGGGAAGTGCCCGGACTGGTGCATGATGTTTCCTCCTCCGGTTCCACCTATTTTGTGGAGCCCATGTCCGCCGTCAATGCCAACAATGCCCTGCGGGAGCTGGAACTGAAGGAAAAGAAGGAAATCCAGCGCATTCTGGCAGAGCTTTCGGCGGAGGCCGCCGCCTACCGGGAGAGTATCAACGATGATTTTACTTTGCTGGTGCGGCTGGATGTGATTTTCGCCAGGGCAAAGTTGGGCTATCAGATGCATGCATGGGCTCCGCTGATGAACGAGGACGGCATTGTGGAGCTGCGTAACGCCCGCCATCCTCTCATCGACGGCGGAAAAGTTGTGCCAATTTCTCTGCGCCTCGGCACGGATTTTGACAGTATGATCATCACCGGCCCCAACACCGGCGGCAAGACCGTAACCCTCAAAACCATCGGCCTGCTGACCCTGATGGCCGAGTGCGGCCTGCATATCCCGGCGGGGGACGGCAGCCGTCTTTCCACCTTTGACGCGGTGCTGGCGGACATTGGCGACGAGCAGTCCATTGCCCAGAGCCTTTCCACCTTCTCCAGCCATATGCGTACCATCGTGGATGTGGTGGCGGAATGTGATGGCCGGACACTGGTACTCTTTGACGAGCTGGGCGCCGGAACCGACCCGGCCGAGGGCGCCGCGCTGGCCACCGCCATCATCGAATTCTGCCGGAAAATGGACAGCCGTGTGGTGGCGACCACCCACTATGCGGAGTTGAAGCTCTATGCCATGCGCACAAAGGGCGTGATCAACGCTTCCTGCGAATTTGACGTGGAGACCCTGCGGCCAACCTACAAGCTGCTCATCGGCATTCCCGGCAAATCCAACGCCTTTGCCATCTCCCGCAAGCTGGGTCTTTCGGAGGAAATTTTGAAGGAGGCTGCAGATCTTGTAAGCAAGAGCGACAAGGATTTTGAGGACGTGCTTTCCCAGCTGGAGCAGCAGCGCCAGCAGATGGAGCACGCCCGGCAGGAGGCGGAGCGTCTGCGGCAGGAGACCGCCAAAATTCGCCAGCAGAGCGAAGAATACAATGCCCAGCTGCAAAAAGAGCGGGAAAAGGCTATGGAAGCCGCCCGAAAAGAGGCGCAGTACATCATCGATGAAGCCAGAGCAGCCGCCAATCTTGCCTCCGAGGAACTCAAGGCCATGCGCAAGCAGCTGCAGGAAAGCGCCGATGCGTCCAATATCAACCAGCGCCAGACCCAGCTGCGCCGCAACCTGAACGAGGTGGAGGAAAAGCTCCGTGCCCAGGCGCCCCAGCGCCAGCGCCCCAAGCCCACACGGGATATTCTGGTGGGTGACACGGTGGAGCTTCTTAAGCTGGGAACCCGGGCCAGTGTCATTGCCATCAACAGGGATGGAACTTACCAGTTGCAGGCCGGTATTTTGAAGATGACTGCCGGGAAGGACGAAATTTACCTGCTGGAGCAGGATAACCCCTATCAGCAGAAGCCTGCCCGCCCTGCCCACTCCGGACGGGAAATGAAAATGACCGCGGCCCCGTCGGAGGTGGATCTGCGGGGCATGGACTCCGTGGAGGCGGTGTGCGTGCTGGAACGCTATCTTGACGAGGCCCTGCGCTCCAACATTTCCACCGTGCGCATCATCCACGGCAAGGGAACCGGCGTGCTGCGCGCGGCGGTGCAGCAGGCCCTGCGAAAGAACAAATTTGTCAAATCCTTCCGCCTCGGTGTCTATGGCGAGGGGGAAGACGGGGTAACAATTGCCGAATTCCGGTGATTTTTCAAATCGCCGGTTGACATTTGCGCTATTTTTGATATGATATAGAGGAGCCGTTACTGAACAAACGGTAAAAAGGGAGTGTATCATAATGTACAGTAAGGAAATCCTTGTCCGCTGCGAGTCCGGTCTGCATAACAAGCAGGCTACATACTTTGTCCAGAAAGCAAACGAGTACAACAGTGTGATCTGGCTGGTTTCCGGCAGCAGGAAGATGAACGCCAAAAGCCTGCTTGGGATCATGTCTCTTGGCATCGTGACCGGCACACAGGTGACACTGACCGCCGAGGGCCCTGATGCAGAGGCTGCCGTTTCCGCGCTGGAAGAGCTGCTCCAGCGGGATATTTACTGATGATCCTTTTCAGACCGCCTCAATGCCCAGCCTGCATTGAGGCGGTTGCCTGTAGGAGATACCATGACATTTGAAGCCCTGAAAGAAAAGGCCCTGAGCCTGCCCTATGCCCCCGGCGTGTACATCATGCGAAACAGTGATGACAGGGTCATCTATGTGGGCAAGGCGAAAAAACTGAAAAACCGGGTGGGTCAGTATTTTCAGGACACCGCATCCCACACCCCCAAAACCCGGCTCATGGTCAGCCATATCGACCATTTCGATGTGATCGTGGCCGCCTCGGAATTCGAGGCGCTGGTGCTCGAGTGCAGTCTGATCAAGCGCTACATGCCCAAGTACAATATCCTGCTCAAGGATGACAAGGGCTATCCCTACCTGCGCCTGAACATGAAAGAGCCCTATCCGAAAATCACCCTTGTCAGCAAAATTGCGGACGATGGAGCGGAATATTTCGGCCCTTATGGCAGCCGTGGCACCACCGGCGATGTGATCGAAGCCATCCGTCTGACACTGAAGCTTCCCGGCTGCAACCGGGAATTCCCCCGGGACGTGGGCAAGGGAAGACCCTGCCTGAATTATCACATGAACCAGTGCGCCGGCTGGTGCCGGGAAGAGGCCAGCTGCGTCGAATACCGCCGGCGGATGGAGCAGGCCCGGCAGCTGCTGCAGGGCAATTACAAATCCGTTGCCGACGAAATCCGCAAGCAGATGCTCTCTGCGGCGGATGAATTAAAATTCGAGCTGGCAGCCAGCCTGCGCGACCGGCTCAATGCGGTGGAGGCCCTGAGCCAGAAGCAGCTGGTGACCGCTGGTTCTCTGGCGGACACGGATGTGGTGGGCTACGGCGAAACGGAGACAAGGGCCTGCTTTGCCGTGCTGCATTTTTCCGGTGGCAACCTGCTGGATAAGGAATACGAGCTGTTTGCCCGGCCGGATGATAAAAAAGAAGCGGTGGACAGCCTGCTCAAGCAGTTCTACCTGAGCCGAGGACTTGCGCCCAAAAGAGTGCTGCTGCCCTTTGAACTGGAGGATGGAGAGTTGTTCGCTCAGCTTATGGAGCAGCAGTATGGCCGCCGCCCGAAGCTGCATGTGCCCCAGCGGGGGGACAATGTCAGGCTGGTGGAGCTGGCCAACAAAAACGCCTTTGAGGAAGCCCAGCGTGTCACGGCGAAGGATGAACGGGCTTCCGGTACCCTGACGCTTCTTGGGAAAATGCTTTCCATGGAGCCACCGAAGCGCATCGAGTCCTTCGATATTTCCAATATTTCCGGCACAGATATCGTGGCAAGTATGGTGGTGTTCTGCGACGGAAAACCCCGCAAGAGCGACTATAAGCGCTTCAAGCTGGAGGGACTGACCAATCAGGACGACTATGCCTCCATGCATCAGGTGGTCAAGCGCCGCTTCGTCCATTACAAAGCAGGGGACAAGGGGTTCGATGAAAAGCCGGATCTTCTGCTGATCGATGGCGGTATCGAGCATGCCAACGTGGCCGTGCGTGCGCTGCAGGAGCTGGAGCTGACTATGCCGGTGTTCGGCATGGTCAAGGATGACCGCCACCGCACCCGGGCACTGGTGACCCCACAGGGGCAGGAGATCGCCATTGATAGCAATCAGGCGGTGTTCTCCTTTATCGGCACCATTCAGGAGGAGACCCACCGCTTCGCCATCACCTACCACCGCCAGCTGCGCAGCAAGCGCCTGCGCTATTCGGAGCTGGACGGGATTCCCGGCATCGGCCCCAAACGCAAGCAGGAGCTGCTCAAGCAGTTCAAAAGCCTGACGGCCATCGGTCAGGCTACCTTACCGGAGCTGGAGCGCCTGCTGCCGAAGGATGCCGCCGCTGCCGTTTATAACCATTTCAGAGCCAAAGAGGAAGACAGCCAATGAGAGTGATTACGGGATCGGCCCGTGGCGTGCAGCTGAAAACCCCGGAGGGGCTACAGACTCGCCCCACTACCGACCGGGTAAAAGAGGCCCTTTTCAGCATCATTCAGCTTGATATTCCCAATGCCCGTGTGCTGGATCTGTTTGGCGGCACGGGCCAGTTGGGAATCGAAGCCCTGAGCCGTGGCGCAAAGTCGGCGGTATTCGTGGATGCGGGGGAGCCTGCCTGTAAACTGATCCGGGAAAATCTGCGCCGTGCGAAAATGGAGGATCGGGCCAGAGTCGTCCGCGCGGACTACCAAAGCTACCTGCGCCGGTGTGGAGAAAAATTCGATCTGATTTTACTGGATCCGCCATACGCCGAAGTTTTTCTGGAAAAGTCATTAAAAATCATATCGGAAATTGACATTTTGCAAACTGATGGTATAATAACCTGTGAACGGCCGCTGGGAAAGGAGCTTCCACCGGAAATTCCGGGCTTTTCCCGCTCCCGGGACTATCAGTACGGCAAAACCGTGCTGACCATGTACCGAAAGGACTGCCAACATGAAGATTGCGATTTACCCCGGCAGCTTTGATCCGGTCACATCCGGCCATCTGAATATCATTCGCCGGGCCGCCGCGATTTTTGACCAGGTGATCGTCTGCGTCATGGTCAATTCCGCAAAGAAACCCATGTTCACCCGGGAAGAGCGGGTGGAAATGATCCGCAAGGTCACATCGGATCTTCCCAATGTGCAGGTGGATCATTCGGCGCAGCTGCTGGCCGAGTATGCCCGGCTCAAGGGCGACTGCGTCATCGTCAAGGGCCTGCGGGCCGGCTCGGACTTTGAAAATGAGTTCCAGATGGCCCTGATCAACCATAAAATCAACGACCGGCTCGATACCGTGTTCCTGACGGCTGAGCATCAGTTTACCTACCTCAGTTCCAGCATGGTCAAGGAGCTTGCCATGTATCAGGTGGATCTGACCGGCTTCCTGCCGGAGCAGATCATACCGGACGTTCAGAAGAGAATCAATGAAATATGTCAAGGAGGAACCCCCAATGAATGAGCAGCATATTGAAGATATTATCACCACCCTGTATGACATGGTGCAGGACGCAAGAGCCTTGCCCCTCGGTGCCGACAAGTGCATTCTGGAGCGGGACAAGGTGCTGGACATGCTCGATGAGATCATTGCCCAGATGCCCGCGGAGCTGAAGCAGTCCCGCACCATTGTGGAGTCCCGCAATGAGCTGATCGGACAGGCTCGCCGGGAGGCGGAGGGCATCATCCGCAAGGCACAGGAGGAAGCCGACCATCTGGTTTCCCAGCAGACCATTTTCCTGGAAGCCAAGCGCCAGTGCGCCGAAATGGTGGAAAAGACCAAGACCCAGATCGCTGGCCTGCGCAAGGCCAGCAACGAGTACATGGACGAGTCCCTGCGCACCACGGAAGAGGCTGTCGCCAAGTCTCTGGCAGAGATCAAGGAGACCCGCGCCCGTTTCCAGGCCCTCACCACCGCTCCCGCCGAAGGGGAATAATTGCAAACACCCAAAGAACAGCGCCCCGTGCGCTGTTCTTTTTTTGCGCAATGGCCTATGAGAGCTGTATTTCGCGCACTGGTGTGGCAATCCTCCAGTTCCTTGACCAGCCATTGAATGCCCACGCCTCCAATTACCTGCCGGTTCTTTTTCTTCACGCAGGTGCATATCCATGGATGGGAGGGGGAGACAACCATGAAGCAGAACAGTTTCAGAAGAAAAGAGCGCACGCCGATCCTCTCGGCGGTGATATCTGTATGCGTGGCAGAGGCGGTGCTGTTTGGCGGCGCACTTGTACTGGCGGCCATGGTCAGCGCCGGCCGGGTAGGGGAGAATGGAATTACGGGGCTGTCCCGGCTGGTGCTGGCGATAGCGGGCTTTGCTGTCGGCCTTTGCAGTGCCATTGTGGGGCAGGGGAACTATCCGCTAACGCTCGCAATCAGTGCCGCAGTGGTGTATCTGGGGCTGATCGGTATGAACGTATTCGCCTTTGGCGGGGAGCTGCGCCATCTGGGTGCCTGTACGGCCGTGTATCTTCTCGGCATCGGTGTGTCTGCACTGCTGCACTTTCTGCGCCTCAGAAGGGGGCACAGTCGGTTATACGGGCGCAATTTTCGTTAAAATGCACAAACACGGCGGCAGGTAAATGATATTTACCTGCCGCCGAAATTCTGCACAATTTCCAATACAATCCAATATCTAGTGTTCAGCCCCGGAAATGACCACCAAGATGTGGCCCAATGCCTGCTTCGGTTACTTTCGTTTACATAATGATGTTAACATAAACTATCGGCATAATTTACAAAATTTTAAGAAATTGAAAGAAATGCCTTGAATTTGCCGTACTTTTGGAGTATAGTATGGAAGCAATCTGATTTACATAGTTTGCCCCTTGAAGGCCGCTGCGCCATCTGCCATAACCGGGCGGCTGGCATTGGGCTTTTTTCTTTCGTCTGGATGTTTTTTCTGTGATGCGCGGCATGGCCGTGTCGATCGTTCGTCCTGATTTTTGCCGCTTTTGCCGGTTTTGATAGATTAAATTTTGAATGTATGCGTCCTGCCATGTTTTTTGCATGGCGGTATTTGGCATAATCAGGAAGGAAGTGCAGCCGTATATGCTGAATTTGATCAGCGCCTATGAAAATTACCTGCTGAAGGTAAAACAGGCCTCGGCCAATACGGTCAGCTCCTATATGCGCGACATTCGCCAGTTTTCCGATTTCCTGCATACATATGAACATGTGGATCTGACACAGGTGGAGCACGAGCATATTCAGCGCTACCTCAGCCACCTGATCGAGGATGGCCGCTCCGGCGCCACCCAGTCCCGCAATGTTGCCAGCCTGAAAAATTTCTATGCGTATCTTGTTTATTCCGGCTTTGTGGATCAAAGCCCTGTGTTCGATTTGCAGGTGCAGAAGCGGGAAAAGAAGCTGCCCCAGATTCTGACCGGGCGGGAAATTGAGCTTTTGCTGTCGCAGCCCGTCTGTGTGGATGCCAAGGGCTACCGGGATAAGGCCATGCTGGAGGCCATGTATGCCACTGGCATGCGTGTTTCGGAGCTTCTGAGTCTGGATGTGGAGGATGTCAATCTGGAGCAGGGTTTCATCCGTTGCAGCTCCGAGAAGAAGTCCCGGATCATTCCGCTGTATCCCGCTGCGCTTCGCTCTCTCAGCGTTTATCTGCGGGATTTCCGCCCCGGCCTGCTGGCCGAGCCGGATGAGCAGGCGCTCTTTGTCAATACCGGCGGCACCCGCATGAGTCGGCAGGGCTTCTGGAAAATCCTCAAGCACTATCAGGACACGGCCCACATCGATAAGGATATCACTCCCCACACCCTGCGCCACAGCTTCGCTGTCCATCTGCTGGAAAATGGTGCGGATCTGAACTCCCTGCAGGAGCTGATGGGTCACAGCGACATTTCTTCCACCCAGATGTACACCCATATGGTGAACAACAAGCTGAAAAAGGTGTACGCCAAGTGCCATCCAAAAGCATAAAAAGGTCTGCGATCCCGGGAAGGGGAACGCAGACCTTTTTGCGTATTGTATCGGTTACAGGCCGGTCATGGCCGCCAGAACATCCACTTCCATCTGCTGGATGCTCTTTTTCATGCTTAGAGCCTCGTCAATGTCCACATCGGTGAACCGGCCCTCCTGGGTGCAGACGATGCGGTTGTTTTTGCCTTCCCGCAGCAGTTCCACCGCAAGATATCCCATTTTTGTGGCGTTGACACGATCCCGTCCGGAGGGGACGCCGCCGCGCTGGATGTGCCCCAGCACCGTGACCCGGGGGTCAAGGTCAATGGCGTCCTTGATCTGAGTGGCAATGTCCGCGGCGGAACCGGCGCCCTCTGCCACCACGATCATATAGTGGGTAAACCCGTTAAATCTGGCCCGGCGGATCTTTTCGATCACATCCCGCTCAAAGTCAATGGGCTCTTCCGGCACCAGCACCGCCGTGGCCCCCACGGCCAGACCCACATACATGGCAAGGAAGCCCGCGTTGCGGCCCATGACCTCCACCACGGAGCAGCGCTCGTGAGACTGCATGGTGTCACGCAGCTTGTCGATGCATTCAATGGCCGTGTTGGCCGCCGTGTCGAAACCGATGCAGTAGTTGGTGCAGCTGATATCGTTGTCAATGGTGGCCGGAATGCCGATGACGTTGATTCCGTATTTGCTCAGTGCCAGCGCGCCCCGGAAGGTGCCGTCACCGCCGATGGCGATGATGCTGTCCAGCCCCAGAAATTTGCAGGTGGAAACAGCCCGCTTCTGGCCCTCTTCAGTCATAAATTCGCCGCTGCGGGCGGTATAGAGGATGGTGCCGCCACGGTTGATGGTGTGGCCAACGCTCTTTTCATCCAGCTTTATGATATCGCCGGTGATCAGGCCGTTGTAGCCCCGGCGGATGCCGTAGCACTCGATTCCGTGGTATGTAGCGGTACGCACCACCGCGCGAACGCAGGGATTCATACCCGGTGCATCGCCGCCGCTGGTGAGAATACCGATCCGTTTAATACTCATAACAGGTTCCTCCCGTCAAGGATGTGATCTTATAGTGCTATTTTAACGTTCTTTTCTGAAAAAGTAAAGCTTTTTTCCGGCAAAGAATGGAATCTAACAGAAAATTCACAATTGTAGCACGGAAGGGGGAGAGGGGAGTGGTTGTTCGCCGGCAAAAACGATAGCACCCCGAATGGCATATTTTGAAACCAATCGTTGATTTCGAAACAACTGATTGATAATTGTTTTCCACGGAAATTATGCTATGATAGTCCTGCACCGGTGATAAACAACAAGGAGATATGAAAATGCAACTTGACTTAGGCAATAAAATTCGCACACTGCGCCGTCGTGACGGAAGGACACAGGAGGAGCTGGCCAATGCCCTTGGCGTTACCTCGCAGGCCGTTTCCCGCTGGGAGTCCGGCGGCAGCTATCCCGATATGAACCTGATCCCGTCCATTGCCCATTACTTCGGCATCACCATTGACGCTCTGTTCGGCTACGAAAACCAGCGACAGCAGAAGATCGATCAGCTTGCCGATCAGATCAATGAAATGCGGCGGCAAAATAACGGCGTAGACCGCAATCTGACCCAGTGTATTGCGCTGGCCCGAAATGCTCTTGTGGAGTTTCCCGGCAACGAAAAGCTGATGCTCGCCCTCGCGTCTACACTGACCACCGCCGGGTACGCCCGCTATGGAGAGTGCCATTTGACCAATGAGGAAGGGTACGTTATCTACGATACGGAAAAACATAAAACCTATGCCGAGTGGCAGGAGGCGGTGTCCCTTTATGAAAAGGCGCTGGACTCTCTGCCCAACGGCCCACTGCGCAATCAGGCCATTGATGATCTGTCGCAGCTATATCTGAATTTGGGAGACCATGAAAAAGCCATGGCACTGGCAAATTCCGCCCCCGGTCTGTGGAGCTGTCGGGAATTTCTGCGTGCCTACGCCTACGATGGAAAGCAGTATGTGAAAGCCCACAGTGAGACGCTGCTGACAACCCTGCGGGCCTGCGCCGTATTCATCGTGAATATCACCACAGCCGATCAGCGGCACCTATCCGCAAAAGAGAAGGCTGATTGCCTGTCTTCCGCCATTGGGCTTTTCAAGATTGTCTGTCCAGATGGAAATTACGGCTATCACCACGGCTATGTGGCCAGCCTGAACATGCTTCTTTCTCTGTATCTGTGGGTGGATGCCCGTAAAGACGAAGCCTTTGATGCTCTGGAGCAGGCCACGGAGCATGGCAAAAAGATGGCCGATCTGTGCGGAAAGGGCGTTGCACACTATACCGCGCCTCTGGTTCGGCTTGCAGAAGAAAAGGCACCCTGTACCGCCGGGGAGGCCCGCGCCGATCTTCTGTCCATGCCGGAGGATTGGCCCTGGTGGAGTGTCCCGGAAGTGGAGCAGGTCAAGGCGGAAATCCGGAAAGACCCCCGCTGGAACGCCTGGGTTTCATGTATCGATCACCCCTGAGCGCCGCTGCCATCTACACACCATTCGATGTAGCGCTGCAAGATATATAATACAAAAGTGGAGCGTATCAGTTCGATACGCTCCACCGACGTTTTTATCACCCCAACCACCTGCAGGGGACAGAACCCCTGTCCCAACCCAAAACCTGCCAGTTCCTGCCCATCCACCAATCGAACGCAACAAAATAAAGTCTTTGCACCTTCCGAAAAGATCTGCGGAGGGTCAATTTTATGAATTGCCGACAAAATCCCGGATTTCCGCAATTTTTGCTAGGCACTCGGAGAACATGCCGCGGATCGCGGCATATTGCTCCTCCATGCGGGCATACTGGCGCCGCATGTCTTCCAGCTCATGGGCCATTTGCAGCATCATCTCCAGATCTTTGTAGGGGATCAATACACCCCAGTTGTCAACGCCACAAAACTTATCCGCCATCAGATCACTCCTTGTCATCCAGTGCGGCAGCGGCCTGATAGTGCTCAAGCGCCTCCTGCATCGAGGCCGGAGAGGCGAAGACGGCCTCGGCCACTTCCGCAGCAGCATCAGCAGCGGCTGCATGAGAGGGTTGATCCACCATCAGACGCAGGGAGTCGAGGGCCCGGACGTACTTCGGCGCCAGCTGATCCTCCGGAAACAGCTCCCGGGCAGACTTGATCAGGTAATCGGAGCCATAGGCCAGATCCAGCACACGGATCACCTGCCCCCATTGATGCCAGAGGAAGAATTCAGACCGGCTGATGTTGTATTCCTCCCCGGGGGTGATCCAGAGGGAGATCCGATCCATATCCAGCAGCAGCCTGTCCCAGTAGGCAGCCAGAGGCCACCGGGAAATATTGAGATCGGCCACCGGCTCGAGAAAGCACAGGTAATTGCGCAGCACACCGGCAGCAGTCCGGCCCAGATGCTTCTCCCGCAGGAAGAGAGCCAGAAAGACCTGTGCCCGCTCATGCCGAAGCTGCATTTCAACGCGGATCCAGTGCTGATCCTTGAAGCCCCGCTCCGCAGCCTTGTCATAGATCCGGATCAGTACCGGTGACTTCTTGCTGCCGAAGTAAAGCGATGTGCCCTGTATGTCCTTCATCATGTCATCGCTGATCGTGCGCTCCGTATACTTTGCCCGGCTCCGGAAGTTGCGCAGCTGGGTGTCATTGAGCAGCTGCTGCATATCCAGCATCCCGGTGTGGTCATCGTAGGCGATATCCAGCCGGGTGACATTGGCCCGGAATACGTTCTGGTGGTGCAGCCGTTCCGCGTCATAAATCGGATCGTGGAAGAAGTACTCAAAGAGCCGCAGCCACTTGCCTGTACCGTATGTCTCGAAGGTGCGGCACCCCGTGCCGGACATGTTGAGCATGACGCCCATATCTGTGCGCACCTTTTTGGGATCGGAATAAAAGCGCTCTTCATCGGCGCCAAAGGAAATGGTGATACCCGACCATGTGTAATGCCGGGGATATCCATTGCGGAATTGCTCCAGCTCTTCCCATGGGATACTGGCATCATCCAGCCCGATCAGAGCCTTGACGTACTCCGGCGTAACGCCATGTAAAGTGACCGACAGCCAGTCGATCAGGAAGCAATTGTTCTGCTGCTGCAGCGCCAAAGGCTGCTGATCAGCGGAAAATGAAAAATGGTGAAAATCCAACATTTTGGGGCCCCTCTGTATTTTCTACCCCCCTGTTAGGGGGGGTATCGGAAAAGCCGAACTTTTCCGATAAAAACCGAAAACGCGGAAGCCCATCATCACGACGGTCTTGAACGCCTGATCTCCCTTCTTCTCCAGTCTGACCGGAAGGAAGTACACCACCGATCAGACCGGAGAAAAGAGAAAGGGAAGGAGATCACTTATCGTTGATCACGATGTTGCAAATGCTGCCATAGCGGTTGAAATAGATCATGATCGTGTCGCCAGGCATTGGAGAAACATTGATCGCGGAAAGCCGCTCATTGGAGACAAACTGTTCCCGGCAGATCTTCCCACGATAGCGGCCGGACGTGTCCGGCGCATCGCCCAGCAGGTAAAGCGTGATACCGTCATACTGACGGCCTTCGGACTTGATGTTAACCTTCGCGCGGGTGTCCACGCCAATGACTTGCCAAACTTCCATAAATACCTCCGTTTATTCAGCTGCACATGCAGCGGTTTTCATGTGATTATCATCCACGAATTGAAGCAACTCTCGATCTTCGTCAGTAAGCTCAGACAGGAACAAATCCTGTTCATCTTCGCCGTAATAGAAATCGTGATAAACGCGCCATTCGGCAAAGTAGAGATCCCAAAAGCCCCAGAGATCATGTTCTTTCTGGGTCATTTCCAAAAAGCACTTATCAAGTAGATCTTCGGAAATCGAATTCTGGTTGGTCCAGAGGTGCTGCAAGAAACACCTGCGTTCAATTGTGATCATGATCAAGTCTCCATTCCAATAAAAGTAGCTGCCCGTGCAGCAGAGTTACATCCAAATGTATGTATGATTATAATACACACGTTTGAGTGTAAAGTCAATACATTTTTTCGTATGTATGTAAAATAAAAATGGTGATGAGAAATGTACTATCAACGACTAAGAGATCTGAGAGAAGATAAAGACTTAAGACAAGCCGATATTGCTCAGCTACTGAAAACGACGCAGCAAACATATGCATTGTGGGAGATCGGTAAAAGGGAAATCCCGCTACATCATGCTATAACCCTTGCAAAATTTTATAAAGTCTCAATGGATTACCTGACGGGCTTAACAAATAACAAGAAAGGTGGCATAAAGTATGGCTGACAATGCGAACGAAAATCTAGGCTGTCTGTTTTGGTTTCTGGCACCGTTTGTAAAAGACGATAAAGCAGAAACAGAACCCCAAGCCAAAAAAGAAGTTGCTAGCGAACAAACCGAAAGACCATCGGAAAAACCAAAGGAACAAAACAAACGGAAAGATTATACAGATTGCTACCAAAAGCGATATTTGCTGACGAAGAACGAATGGTTCGCGCATAAAAAGCTAAAAGAAATTGCTGACCAGAAAGGCCTGATTGTCTGCCCGAAGGTTAGACTATTAGACCTGATCGAGCCTCGTAAGGGAGAAAAGGACTGGCAGACACTTTTCTATAAAATCCAGTCGAAGCACGTTGATTTTGTAATCTGCAATAAGAATATGAATGCGTTGGCCATCATTGAGCTGGATGATAGCAGCCATGATGCAAAAGACAGAAAAACGAGAGATCAGTTTGTCGATCAGGTACTGAAAAGTGTTGGCTATGAAGTGAAACGCACACGATACATTTACGACGCAATACTGGATGATATCAAAAATGAACTTCCAAAAGAATGACAAAAACGGATCCCCCGAACCCCCAGAGATGGAGGGTTTCGGGGGATCCGTTCGTTGCCGGCAGCGTTGATCTGAGCCGCCGCATTTCCGGCGCCGGGGTTGGGCGCCTCCGGCGCCAGAAACGCAGCAGGCCGAAAACTTCGCTTCGCTCAGCCTTTCGGCCTGCTGCGTTTCTTTTTTGAGCCCCTTCGGGGCTTTGCCGCCCTGTTCGCTTCGCTGTAGCCCGGCACCCGACACCCGTAAAGTTGTCGCACTGCAAATACAGATCAGCTGGAAGAAGTCGGCAGGTTTGCGCCGGAGGCGCATGGCATACAGAGGGGCATGGCAGCACATCGGGGCCGGGCAGGGGGTGCAGCTCCCTCGCCGGGCCACAATGGGGCTGGATGATATCCATCGTGCTACTGTGGCCCTGCGTGTACAGGACCGCCGGGGGAAGCGCGCAGCACCTTTTGAGCGCTGTCGTGCCGGCTTCCATGCCTGCGGGCATAGGCTGCACGATGGAGGTGCCCATAAAAAGGGGCACCCGGCATCACAGCCGGGTGCCCAGATTGCTCTCGCGATTGACCTGCCGCAGCTGCCTGGCATGATCATAGGCCGGGAAGACGCAGCGGGGCGGGGGATTGGAGGTACAATAGAACTTACCGTAGTAGCTTTTCCATGCGTACAGCTGCATAGATGGATCGAAGAACCGTTCCAGCAGGGTGGGGAAGCGGTAGCCCTCCTGCGGCTGGCCATCCAGCTCCGAGATGGTCACCGTCCGGATCATCAGAGAGGCCCGGCAGTAAAGGCCCTTATCCTCGCAGTAGTAGGTCTTGTTCGCCAGCGACTGCCGGATCTTGATATCGCACTCCTCGAAGCCCTGATTGGTCAGCACCATGGGGCTATCGATCTGCCGATGCTTCTTGAACATCTCCAGCATGCCCGGATCCTTGAAGTTGATCTTGAACTCCCGGTTGTCAAAGCCGTTGAGCGACGCTTCGTCGAAGAACAGGGCAGCGCCATCGAAACGGTAGACGGCTAAGGAGTCCCGATCATACATGAAATCCTTGATCGCCAGGTGGTCGAACTCCGGGTTGACGCCGATATACCAATCCCGCTGGTTGTCGGCAGCCACCTTCGTGGCCATCATGGTCTTGCCGGAGCCGGGCAGGCCCCAGAAGAGAACCAGATCCGCCGGATCCAGACGCAGCTTGCCGAAGAACAGCCGGTGCAGCACCAGCAGAAGCGCCGCGATCAGGAAGCAGATGGTACTCCAGTCCTTGCCGATCAGCACGAACAGCACCATGAAGACGATCAGAACGATCACCGGCAGCTTCTCACCGGGGACGCCCTTTTTGAACTCTATCTTACGCTTAAACATGGATATACCTCTTGCGGCCGAAAAGGCACAGTACCACGCCGATCACCAGAAACCCGATCAGGACGGCATACAGCTCGTTAAACCATGCGGACAGGCAGAAATTAAAGAAAAACTCGAAGAAATCCACGAATGTCACTTGATCGCCCCCCAAATCCACTGAAAGAACCGCACGAGGAAGTACACCATCAGGATCATCAGCACGAACATGAGCATGATGGCGCCATACATGACGTAGCTGTCCATGTTGTAGTTATTGTTATTCTGCATCTCGTAACCCAGAAAGTTGCAGATAAACTGGATCGCATTCAACGCTTACCGCCTCCTTCCAGCAGCATCAGAAAGACGCAAATGAAGGTACCCAGCTGACAGAAATAAGAAATGATCTGCATTAGTTGTTACGCCCCCATATCAGAAAACTTACGACCGACACCACAACGCCGATCACGAACAGGGCACCGAAATTGATGCCAAAGACGGTGATATCGAAGAAGGCCTGAAGCACCATCAGGATACCCGAATACACAGTGCCCAGAAAACCGGTCAAAACTTCCATATGTCACCTCACAGGAAATCACGCAGCAGCTCGATCACGATGAACACGATCAGCAGCGTGAAGGCAGCGCCCACGATCGCCAGAAGGGGAGTGGGGAAGACCGACAGCACCGTCATGAAGATGGCCCACCACGACTTGATCGAGTCGATGAAGCCTATGATCGAACTGATCACAGACTGGAAGAAGCCGAAAATGTTGGATATGACCGAACCGATCTCGTTGAAAAAGTCAAGCATCAGCTGTCACCCCGCTTCCGGAAAACGTAGGCGATCACCAGAAGGATCAGCGAGAAGCCACCGAAGATGATGACGGCAGCGCTCATGGGGTTGAAGGTGACGCCGCAGATCGTAAGTTGACCGGTATCCCCGAAAAAGACATCCAGCAGGCCGCCCAAGCTGGTCAACGTGGTCACCATGGGAGCAGCGCTCACCATGCCGGAGGCTATATCCGCACCGGCGCCGATTGCAGAATTGACATCATCCATACCATCCACCAGATCATCCGCTGCATACCAGAAATCCGTATCAGAGGAGTCAACCCCGGAAGAGCCATAGATGGCATCATCCAGCTGGTTCTTGATATCGGTCATGCTCCAGTCCATGTAATAGAGCTTGTTATAGACATTGTTCAAAGTCTGGTTTGTCTTGTTCAGTTCATCGATCACCTGATCGAACTGATCCTGCATCACCTGACTGTCAGACGGCTCATAGGCCAGCTGCACAGTGTCCAGCCCCACATGCCAGGTACCACCGTTGATCCCATCCAGCAGCAGCTGGAAGTAAATCGCGTCACAGTCCCAGGAGGAGATATCGTTAAAGGTCGCCGCAATGGTAAAGTTGCCCTGCCCGTAGGTCTCTTCCGGCGTGTAGGTGCCGTGGATACTCTCGCAGCCGACATATTCCCAGCCGCTGCCATCGTCCAGCCGATTGAACTTAATCGCCTGCACCTGATTGGTATGGTACTTGCAGCTGTCATCCGACCGCAACACCGAAAAGGTGACCGTCACCGGCACCCCGGAGGGGAAGGAGCTGGTAAAGAACTTGGAAACATACGGGTTATATATGCCCGGGTCACCGATAACATATTCAGATTGTACACTCCATGTCCCAGAAAAACCAGAACGTCTATATGAATTTGGAAAGGGCATAAACCAGCAACTAACATTAGAAGCAACGGTATCTGGTTTGAAAACTCCCGAATTAACATAAGATTGACATATATACCCTAATTGCTCAAAATCATAAGATATCGAAGAGGTATCCGAGCTTACAGGTGTCCAATACAAAATAAACTCATGAGCCAACGATGACAGAGAAGATGCGCAATTATAAACGCCGTTTGTATCTTTTGCCCAAGTCAAAGCAACAACATCCGAATATACCCAGACAGAAATATCATCAAAGAGAACAGCCGCAGCCTGCAGGGAAGAGGAAATGATCAGGCAGCAGCACAAGGCAAAAACCACCGCAACAGTAAGCCATTTACGCATAAGCACACACCCTTCATGTGATAATGGCAGCGGACAGAAGCCCGCTGCCATACAATCACTTTGTCCTGATTTTGGCAAGCTTTTTTGCCCAGCGGAAAATGAGCATACCGAGCGGGATGCCGATAATGACCAGAGCCAGCCAGGCATTATCAAAGATCATGCCGATCACGTCAATGACGCAGCCCAGAAAGCCCTCCAGAAATGCCTTGACCATGGCGAAGACGGCGGTCAAGGAATTGACGCCCAGAGTAGTAGTCTCCCAAATCGCTCCTTTGCATAAATTAAAATACGCCGATCACCAGAGCCAGGCCGTGCTGCGTCTGGATCCGGGACACATCACCGGCGAGGCCGTGGAGGGGCGATATTTCCAATGGTTGCGGGAATTGGATTTGCACCAATGTTTCAGGGTAGAGGGCCCCGCGTCCTAGTCTACTAGACGATCCCGCCATATGGGGCAGCACTGCCCCAACGCAACAAAATAAAAATTTTGTTGCGTTCACAGGATAGAATGCAGGGATAATAGCATAAATGGTGGTTTCGGTAGCCAGTCGGTCACCTCGGCGCAATTTCGGCATTCTTTAGCCTGACTACGCTGTTTGCGGTGCCGGGATGGCGCATCTTATATAATTGCACAGCGCCACCCGGTTGGATGGCGCTGTTTTCCTTTATGAAATGGTTGCGACCTTGATCAGATTGGTGTTGCCGGATACACCGTTGGTCACGCCACCGGTGATCACAATGGCATCGCCGGGCTGCAGCTGGCCGACCCGCTTTGCAGCCTCCTGCGCCTGATAAAACAGCACATCCGTAGACTCAAAGGTTTGACTCAACACCGGTGTAACGCCCCAGGACAGCGCCAGCTTGTACCACACGTCCCGATTGGTTGCCATGCCGATAATATCCACAGGCGCGCGGAATCGGGAGATCATTCTGGCCGTGGTGCCGGAAATGGACGTGGCCACGATCATTTTCGCCCCGATATCAATGGCCATGCCGCAGGTCGCGTGGGATATGGCATCCAGCCGGTTTTTGATTTTGAACTCATTTGTTCGAAAACGTTGGGCATAGCTGATGTGCTTTTCCGTTTCCTCGCAGATCTGCCCCATGACCGTCAGAGCCTCCACGGGATATTTGCCCGCAGCCGACTCGCCGGAGAGCATCACGGCGCTGGTGCCATCGTAGACGGCATTGGCCACATCGGAAATTTCCGCTCTTGTGGGCCGGGGATTCTGGATCATACTCTCCAGCATTTCCGTTGCGGTGATGACCCGCTTGCCCAGCATCCGGCACTGGCTGATAATCCGCTTCTGAATGGCGGGAACCTCCATGAACGGCACCTCTACCCCCAGATCGCCCCGGGCCACCATAACACCATCGCACAATTCGCAGATCTCTTCAATATGATCCACACCGGAGCGATTCTCAATTTTGGCGATAATGGAGATGTTTTCTCCACCGTTTTCCCGCAAAAAGTTGGTCATATCCACCAAATCCTGCTTTTTCGAAACAAAAGAAGCGGCAACATAGTCCACATGGTTTTTGATTCCGAACAGCAGATCCTGCTTGTCCTGCTCGCTCAGGTATACCTGATTGAGGGTTTTGTTGGGAAAGCTCATGCTCTTGCGGTCAGAAAGCACACCGCCGGTGATGGTCTTGCAGTGGATTTCCGTCCCTTCGATCTGCTCCACTTCGAAAATCACCAGACCGTTGTTCACCAGAATCCGGTCACCAACGCTCAGATCGTCCGCAAGCCCGGCATAGTTGACGGCCACCCGATGCTCGTCCCCAATGACACGCTGGTCAGTGGTGAAGGTAAACGGATCCCCGTCCCGCACCATGACCTTGCCGCTTGCGAAGGTGCGGATGCGAAACTCCGGCCCCTTGGTGTCCAGCATGATGGCGATGGGCAGATCCAGCTTTTCACGCACACGCTTGATCATATCCAGCTTGGCCTGATGCTCGGCATGGTCACCGTGGGAAAAATTCAGTCTGGCCACGTTCAGACCGGCCTTACACATGGCGGTAAATACGGCCTCGTCCGAGCTGGCAGGGCCGATGGTGCAGATAATTTTCGTCTTTCTCATTCAAAACACTCCATTCGTGGGGTACTCCCCTTTCGGGACACAGTATACCTTATTTCGTGTCATTTCTCAAGAGGATGAAAAGATTTTTCTGTCTCTTTACCGGATCGAAACCGCAATTCTGATTTTTTTGTTGCGTTCGTCCGGGGACTGTGCTATAATTTTCCTGCCAAGTCACGGATAAGGAGCCATTTTCATGCAGAAATACAGCGATTGTCCCCAGATTTTGCGGGATTTTCTGGTCTATCACGAGACGATCAAGGGCCAGTCCCCCCGCACCATTTCGGAATACTATCTGGATCTAAGGATGTTTCTGCGGTTTGTCCGGCTGATGCGGAGCGATATGCCGATCCACACCCCGCTGGAGGATATTCCGATCCGGGACATCGATCTGGCCTTCATCGAAAGTATCACCACATCGGATGTATTCGATTTTCTTTCTTACCTCGCCAATGACCGAGCAGTCAACCCGGACTCCCCTGCCCCGGACTATGGCATTTCCCCCACCGCCCGGGCGAGGAAGCTTTCCTCCCTGAAATCCTTTTACAAATACCTGACGGTGCGCACACGTCAGCTACAGGAAAATCCCGTTGCCGATCTGGAATACCCGAAGCTTCGCAAAAGTCTGCCCCGGTATCTGACGCTGGAACAGTCTGCCGCCCTGCTGCAGGCCGTTTCCGGGCCCAATGAAAAGCGGGATTATGCGATTTTGATGCTGTTTCTCAATTGCGGCATCCGGCGCAGCGAGCTGGTGGGGCTGAATTTGACGGATGTGTATGAAGACCGCATCCGAGTCGTGGGCAAGGGAAACAAAGAGCGCTTTGTCTATTTCGGCACCCCCTGCCGCAAGGCCATCGATGCCTACATGCAGGAGCGGAGCAAAAAAATCCTCACCGATAACAGGGCACTGTTTGGCTCAAGAGACGGCAACCGAATCAGTGTCTCCGCGGTTCACCGGCTGGTAAAAAAAGCGCTGCTGCAAGCCGGGCTGGATGCCAGCCAGTTCTCGGCGCACAAGCTGCGCCACACGGCGGCTACCATGATGCTCTCCGGCGGCGTGGATGTAAAAACGGTGCAGGAGGTGCTGGGCCACGAAAATCTCAACACCACCCAGATCTACACCCATATTGAAAATACGGAACTGCAAATCGCAGCAAAAGCCAATCCCATCTCCCGCATTGATCTCCTGCCGGATGGCGAAGAGGATAGTATTGGGTGAAAATTCCCCACCCCTCTGGCCAAAACCAGAGGGGTGTTTTTATTCTTCGTCTTTTAGTCCCAGCAGATAATCTGCGGATACGTTAAGTAGTTGACATATCTGGATTAAGTATCGTATTGGCAGCTCGTTCCGTCCTCTTTCGTAGTCGGAATACTGTTGTTGTGTTATTTGGAGATGGTTCGCAATGATGGTTTGGGTTATGTTTTTGCCTTTGCGGATTTGCACAATTTTTTGCATGTAGTTCATTTGATTATCATCCTTCTTTGTTTTTCCGAGTCATGTGTCGGAAAACCGGGGAATTTTACGGAACCTCTGAATAAATCGGCCGCAGGCGATTTATTCAGAGGTTCCTTACTTTTATCCGGGCGATTGCCCTGCAAATATTTCTACAGCGCGGTCTCAATGGCTTCACGGATGTTTCGCACCCGGTAGACTGTCAGACCCGCAGGAATTTCCAGCTTGTCTGAACCGTAGCGGGGAATGATGACCTTGCGGAAGCCCAGTCTCGCTGCTTCACTCAGCCGCTGGGACATGTGGCTGACCGACCGGATCTCCCCTGTCAGCCCCACTTCCCCGATGGCCACCAGATCATCCGCCACCGGTGTATCCCGATAGGAGGAG
>CAYSJX010000006.1:0-32899 GCA_964431445.1 uncultured Oscillospiraceae bacterium
GGGCAACGCCAAATGCGGCGATATTATGAAAATCTATCTGAAAATTGAAAATGATATCATTGTGGACTGCAAGTTCGAGACCTTCGGCTGCGGAAGCGCCATCGCTTCCTCCTCCATGGCCACGGAAATGATTAAGGGCCGCTCCATCCACGAGGCGCTGGAGCTGACCAACAAGGCCGTGGCCGAGGCGCTGGACGGCCTGCCCGCCCACAAGATGCACTGCTCCGTGCTGGCGGAGGAGGCCATCAAGAACGCTCTCAAGGACTATTTTGACCGCAACGGCATCGCCTACGATTCGGACAAATTCAAAGAAACCGACCACGAGCACCTGCACGAGCAGGTACACGGCGAGCAGGCATGATCGTCTCAACCAAGGGGCGCTACGCGCTGCGTGTCATGGTGGGGCTGGCGCTGCGGCCCGGCGGGGAATTTGTCCCGCTGAAGGAAATCGCGGAGGAAGAGGGCATTTCCCAGAAATATCTGGAAGCGATCATGACCACCCTTTCCAAAGCGGGTATGGTGGACGCGGTACACGGCAAGGGCGGCGGCTACCGGCTCAACCGCGGTGCCGCGGAATATACCGTGGGCAGCATTCTCAAGCTGACGGAGGGAAGCCTGGCCCCGGTGTCCTGCACCAGTCAGGGGGCGGCAGCCTGCTCCCGCACCAGCTGCTGCCACGCCCTGCCCATGTGGGAAAAGCTGGAGCGGATGATCGATGACTTTTTCGAAGGTATCACCTTGCAGGATCTGTGCGACACCGACCCCCAGCACCTTCCGGAAGACACCCGGGCACAGGAAACGACCCAATAAAAAATCGCCGCCGGCACCATGCGGCGGCGATTTTCGCCATAAAGCCCACCTTTTCACATAATTATGGCGTTTTGTGTGAGTTTCATCACACTTTTATTAAATTTCTGCGGCAAATGAAATTTTTATATCAGGAGGAAACAATATGCGTAAGGATTTTGGCGCGAAGGCCATGTGTTATCCCATGCCGGTGTACATCATCGCCACATGGGGCGCGGACGGCACCCCCAATGCCATGAACGCCGCGTGGGGCGGCATCAGCGATGATACCCAGATCAGCATCTGTATCAGCGCCGATCACAAGACAACGGAAAATATTCTGTCCAGAAAGGCATTCACCGTGTCCATGGGCACCGTGCAGCAGCTGGTTGCCTGCGATTATGTGGGCATCGTCTCCGGCACAAAGGAGCCGGACAAGTTCGCGAAAGCGGGCTTCCACGCCGTGGCCTCCCGGTATGTGGACGCGCCCCTGATTGAAGAGCTGCCCATGGCGCTGGAGTGCCGACTGGTCAGCTATGATGCGGAAACCTGCCGTCTGGTTGGGGAGATCGTCAATGTCTGCGCGGATGAAACCGTGCTGGACGAGGCGGGACGGGTGGATGTGCAGCGCCTGTGCCCCATCACCTATGACCCGGCCACCCACCGCTACCTGACCCTTGGCACCCCGGCCGGGCAGGCTTTCCACGATGGCCTTGCCCTGAAATAACCCGCATTTTCCCCGCCCCGCCGCAGGACATGCTCTGCGGCGGGGCCTTTTGTGCTGCCATGGGCATTACGCCGGTGCGGGAGATGACCCTTGACACATATGCGCCGATTTGGTATCATGAAAGCGCACACCGGGATGGCAGGCGGCCTGCAGGAAGTGAATATGAAAGCATACCGCTACAAAAAAGTCGGCACGATAGAGCTGCTGTCCCCGCAGGAGGCTGTGGGGCGGATTAAAACGCCGGATGATTTCTCTCTGTACGCTGAGCAGGTGCCGGGAGAAGGCGGGTCGCTGCGCACCATGGAAGTAAACCACGCCGAGCTGCGGCTGTTTGCCTATGACGGTATGTTGCAGCCGGTATATCAGTTTACCGGCACCACCACGGATCAGCAGGATAATCACGGGGAATTTCACGCAAAGATCAGCGCCGTGCCGGAGTCTTATATCCGCACCGATGCATAATTCCGGGGTATATTCCCCATTATCCTATTTACAACGGACTTTTCCTCTGGTATAATGGCGCAAGTGGCTTTTTTATCCAGCGGAAGCGGTGCAGCTTCCCTGACTTTGTGTGTCACAAGGAGATAATTATGGAAAAAATCAGAATTCAGGATGATCTGTATACCTTTGTCAATCAGGCAAAGCTGGACGAGCTGGTCATTCCCGATGATCTGCCCGCCACCGGCGGTTTCTCGACTCTCTCGACCGAGGTGGAGAAGCTCATGATCGGAGAGTTCAACGCCATGTGCGAAGCAGGCACCTATCCCAACGAGGATCTGGAGCGGGCCTGCACCCTCTATCAGATGGCGAAGGATGTCAAGCGCAGGAAAAAGCACGGCATCAAGCCCGCCCTGAAGCATCTGGCCATCCTCAAGAAGCTGGGCACTGTGCGCTCTTTTAACCTCCATGCGAAGGAACTGCTGCTGCGTCATATCGCCATGCCCATCAGCATTTCCGTGGAGCCGGATATGAAGGACACCAACCATCACTGCGTGATGGTGCAGGGCCCCGGTGTGATTTTGCCCGATGCATCCTACTATGCAGAGGAAAAGCAGCAGCAGCGGGATGCGCTGCTGGCCATGTGGAGCAGTTCCGCGAAAGAAGTCCTGCTGCTGGCCGGCCACAGCGAGGAAGAGAGCGATGCCCTGCTGCGTGATACGCTGGCCTTTGACGCGCTGGTGGCGAAGTATGTCAAAACCAGTGAGGAATGGTCGGAGTACACCAAAATGTACAACCCCATGAAGACCGGCCGGGTTGCGGGTCTGGTCAAGCCCCTCAACCTGAAAAAGCTGCTGACCGACCTGTTCGGCTTTGTCCCGGAGCAGATCATCGTCACAGAGCCGAGATATTTCAAGAATTTCCGGGAAGTCTTCAACCCGGATACCTTTGAGCTGTATAAGGCGTGGGCGTATGTGTTCGGTCTGATGAACAGCTGCAGCCTGCTGTCTGAGCAGCTGCGGGAGCTGGGCGGCGCTTTCCACAGAGCCCTGTCCGGCATTGATGCCGTTTCCAGCCCGGAAAAGTTCGCCTATCAGCTGGCATCGTCCATGTACAGTGAGCCTGTGGGCCTGTACTACGGCGAAAAGTATTTCGGTGAAGAGGCCAAGAAGGATATCACCGAGATCGTGCAGCAGATCGTGGCCACCTATCAGAAGCGCATTGCCACCAACGATATTCTGGAGCAGGCCACCAAGGACAAGGCCATCCTGAAACTGTCGAAAATGGGCCTGAAGCTGGGCTATCCCGACCGGGTGGAGGAGATCTACAGCAAGCTGGTGTTTGATCCCTCCAAGTCTCTGTTTGATGTCTATATGACCCTGAGCCGGATCCTCACCGAGGATAATCTGTCCAGGCTGGGCAAGGATGTGGATCGCAGCCACTGGGCCATGCCCGGGCATATGGTCAATGCCTGCTATGATCCCTTCGTCAATGATATCACCTTCCCCGCGGCCATTTTGCAGCCGCCCTTCTACTCCATCCACCAGACCAGAAGCGAAAATCTGGGCGGCATCGGCGCGGTGATCGGCCATGAGATCTCCCACGCCTTTGACTCCAACGGGGCCAAGTGCGATGAGCTGGGCAACCTGAACAACTGGTGGACAAAAGCCGATGAGCGGAAGTTCAACAAAAAGGTCAATGCCATGGTCAAGCAGTTTGACGGCATCGAGCTGCCCTGGGGCACCGTCAACGGCAAGTTCACCGTCAGCGAAAACATCGCGGACAATGGCGGCATGGCGGTGACGCTGGATATCATGTCCCACACCGAGGGCGTTTCCTTCGAGGAGTATTTCACCAACTGGGCAAGAGTCTGGTGCCAGAAGGCAAAGCCGGAGTATCAGGCCCTGCTGCTGCAGGTGGATGTCCACGGCCCCAGCTACCTGCGGGCCAACATGCCCCCCAGAAACTTCCCGGAGTGGTACGCGGCCTTCCATGTGAAAAAGACCGACGGCATGTACCTCGCCCCCTCCAAGCGGGTCGTCATCTGGTAATCACCCAATTCAATCAAATCAGGCGGCGGAAATCACGAAAGTGCTTTCCGCCGCCTTTGCTTGAGATTCAGCAGTCATTTCGGGTCTGTGACGAAAGTGTAATGGTATTTTTCTGCCGGAAATGGTATGATAGCTACAATGAGCAAAAGGAGGATGGCCTATGGATCGAATTCTTCTGGTGGAGGATGACCCTACCCTGATCCGAACCCTGACGGAGTTTCTGACGGCGGAGGGCTTCGGCATCGTTTCCGCCACCGGGCAGCAGAATGCCGTGGCGGCGATGGAGGCGGAAAAGCCGGATCTTGCGCTGGTGGATATCTCTCTGGCGGAGGGCAACGGCTTTTCCGTCTGCGCCCGGGCACGGCAGCTGGCAGTGCCCGTCATTTTCCTGACGGCCTGCGCCGATGAATACAGCGTGATCACCGGGCTGGACATGGGGGCGGACGACTATATTTCCAAACCCTTCCGCCCCCGGGAGCTGGTTTCCCGCATCCGCAGTGTGCTGCGGCGCACCCGATCCCGCCAGAGTGTGATCACGCTGGGCTCCCTTCGGATCGACACGGACAAGGGCACCGTGACCCGGGACGGGCAGGAGCTGTACCTGTCCGCGCTGGAATACCGGCTGCTGCTGGTATTTTTGAACAACCGGGGGCAGATTCTGACCAGGGATCGGCTGCTGGAGGAGATCTGGGACAGCGCCGGGGATTTTGTGGAGGACAATACCCTGACGGTCTACATCAAACGCCTGCGGGAGAAAATCGAGGCAGACCCGCAAAATCCGGCCCACATCCGCACCGTGCGGGGGCTGGGCTACAGATTGGAGGGATGAGCATGGCCACAAACAATCCGGAGATTCACCGCAGTCTTGCCGTGATGGCGATCGTGTCCGTGGCGCTGACGGCGGCAGGCTTTTTCTACAGCGGCTTCTGCGGCTGCCTGGTGCTGGCGGCCTGCGCGGCGCTCATGCTCACCCACCTTGCCGTGGAGCTGTTTCGCTACCGCCGGGTGGAGAAGCTCAGCGCCCAGCTGGACGCGCTGCTGATCAGCGGCACGCCGCTGCCGATTGCGGATTATCAGGAGGGGGAGCTTTCCGTCCTCGCCAACCGAATTCAGAAGGTCACACTGCTGCTGAAAGACTCTGCGCAGGCCGTCCGGGACGAAAAACGGCTTCTTGCCGAATCGCTGGCGGATATTTCCCATCAGCTGCGAACCCCTCTGACCGCCATGAACCTGACCCAGACCATGCTGCGGGCCCCCGGCCTGACAGAGCAGCGGCGGCTGGAACTGACGGGACAGCTGCGCAGTCTGCTGACCCGCACGGAATGGCTGGTTGAGACGCTTCTGAAGCTTTCCCAGCTGGACGCGGGTACGGTGACGCTGGCTCGGGAGCAGGTTCCTGTGCGGGAGCTGATCGCCCGGGCCGCAGACCCCCTCGCCATCGCCATGGAGCTGCGGGAGCAGCGCCTGATCGTTCAATGCGGTGCGGAATGCTTCACCGGCGACCCCATCTGGAGCGGCGAGGCCCTTGGCAATATTCTCAAAAACTGCATGGAACACACCCCTGAGGGCGGCAGCATCACCGTCACCGCTTTGGAAACGGCGCTGTTTACGGAAATTCTGGTGGAGGACACCGGCCCCGGCTTTGACGAAAAGGAAATTCCCCACCTGTTTGAACGGTTTTACCGGGGCAGCAACGCCGCCGATGGCAGCTGCGGCATCGGCCTTGCCCTGTCACGCACCATCATCTGCGCCCAGAGCGGCACCGTGCAGGCCGGCAACGGCGAACACGGCGCAAAATTCATCATCAAATATTACAAGCAGGTTATATAAAACCCGCTGCCCCTACGGTACAACATCGAACATTGTACAGCGGGCCGATGTGGGCCTCGGCCCCTACGGATGCTCAAAAAATCGAATGTCATTGCGAACCAGTGCGCACACTGGTGTGGCAATCCCCCGGATCTTCCGGGTTGTTGGAAGAATGGGGGAATTATGCGTCTACCCGGGGGATTGCCACGTCGGCTACGCCTCCTCGCAATGACTGCATGGGGTTAGTGCGGCAATCCCCCGGATTTTCCGACCAGCCATTGTAGGGGCGGCGCCCACGACGCCCGCCTGTCCGATGACCGCCCGGTTTCCTATTGTAGGGGCCAATGCGCCCCAATCGGCCCGTTTGCTGGATAATCGACATGACGGATGATTGCCGTAGGGGGCGGCATCCTTGACGCCCCTTGTCACGGCTTCTGCCGCAAGTGTTGTCACCTTCGGTGACGCTTCCCTTCGGGAAGCCCTCTTTCGACCCGGCGGTACGCCGGGCCACCTTCCCCGTAGGGGAAGGCAAAATACCATATGGGCAAATGACAAAATCGTCACCTGAAAATCACTTTTGCGTCACTTTCTTCCGGTATTATGGTATCATCATCCAATGGAGGTAGTGTTATGGAAATATTGCGAGTGGAACATCTGTCGAAAATCTATGGCCAGGGCGAAAATGAAGTCCGGGCGCTGGATGACGTGTCCTTTTCCGTGGAAAAGGGGCAGTTTGTGGCCATTATTGGCCCCTCCGGCTCCGGAAAATCCACCCTGCTGCATATTCTGGGCGGCGTAGACCGGCCGACTGCGGGCAAGGTCTATCTGGAGGATCAGGACGTTTTTGCCCAGAACGAGGAGCAGCTGGCCATTTTCCGCCGCCGGCAGGTGGGACTGGTCTATCAGTTTTACAACCTGCTGCCGGTGCTGAATGTGACGGAGAACATCACCCTTCCCGTGCTGCTGGACGGGCGCAGGGTCAATGAACAGCGTCTGGAGGAGCTTCTGACTACCCTGAATCTCCACGGCCGGGAAAACCACCTGCCCCATCAGCTCTCCGGCGGGCAGCAGCAGCGGGTCTCCATTGGCCGGGCCCTGATGAACGCACCGGCGCTGGTGCTGGCGGACGAGCCCACCGGCAATCTGGACTCCCACAATTCGCAGGAAATCGTGGAGCTGTTGCGCATGTCCAACCGGAAATTCGGCCAGACCCTCATTACCATCACCCATGACGAGTCCATCGCCCTGCAGGCCGACAGGATCATCACCATCGAAGACGGCCGGATCGCCTGGGATGAGGTGATCCGATGAACATCATGCACCATCTGACATGGCGGGCCATGGTCAAAAACCGCACCCGCACCATGGTGACGGTGCTGGGCATCGTCTTGTCCGCGGCGCTGTTTTGCGCGATTACCACCCTTGGAACCAGTATTCTGGGCTATCTGATCGACCTGCAAATTGCGGTTCACGGCGATTACCACGTCTCCGCCACCACCCTGACGGCGGAGGAAGCTGCCGCCATCCGAAACCGGACGGACATCCGCTCCCTTGCGGAGAGCCGGACACTGGGAGTCGTGAATTTCTATGGGGAGGAGCTGGGACGCAACAGCGGTCTGGTAAAAGCCTGCAATGACCGCTATTTTGCTTCCATGCCCATGCCAAAGCTGCTTTCGGGCCGTTGGCCTCAGAGCGGTACGGAGCTGGTGATCGGGGAGTATCTGCTGCACACCATGCAGGCGAAGGGATATCCCACCGAGCTGGGAAGCCGGATCACCCTGACCGTCACCCCGGCCGCGCAGGCGCTGGGGCTGGGAGACCCGGCAGCGCCCACCTTTTCCCTGACGGGCACCATCGTGGGAATCGCGGACATGAGCAGTGACAGTTTTTCCAAAACCGCCAAATACTCCATGATCTACACTCTGTTGGACGAGGACACCCCCGCGCCCCTGTGCTGCGACCTGTACCTGAAAGCGGCAAGCCCCTATCGGGCCGAAGCACTGGCGGCCGCCACCGGGGCCAAGCCCAACTATGCCCTGCTGCAATACTACGGCGTGGCAAAGGGATCCGATGCGATGGCAGTGATTCTCGGAATTATGGCGGTGGCGGCGGTCATCGTCATGGCGGGCACCGTGGGGCTGATTTCCAACGCCTTCGCCGTTTCCGTTTCTCAGCGGACACGGCAGTTCGGCCTGCTCGCCTCCGTGGGGGCCACGAAGCGGCAGCTGCGGGGCAGCGTCCGGTTTGAAGGTGCTGTGCTGTGCCTGCTGGGGGTGCCGGCGGGACTTCTGGTGGGATATGGAACGGCCGCCCTGCTGCTGCATGCCTCCGGTGACACGGTGGAGAGCATGATCGCCGCGCAGAAGGCCGGTGTCAGCCTCCGGGCGGCGGTCAGTCCTGTCGCCTTCGCCGGTGCGGCCCTGCTGAGCATCGGTGCCGTGTTCCTGTCCGCTGCGCTGCCCGCCGCCCGGGCTGCAAAGGTCAGCCCCATTGCATCCATTCGGCAGGAAGAAGCGTACCATGCAGATCACAAATCCGGCCGGACGGCTCGCCGCTGGTGGCAGCCGCGCCGCATTGGCAAAACGCTGGCGGCCAAGTATTACCGCGTCAACCGCAGAAAATACCGCCCCATCGTGGCGGCGCTGGGCATCAGCGTGGTGCTGTTTCTGACGGCGGGGGCCGTCTCTTCCTCGCTGCAATACGTTTCCGACTCGGTGGAAATGGAAAACTGCGATTTTCAGGTGTTTTTCCCGTGGGGGGATGAAGCGCTGTTGCAGCAGGTTCGGGATCACGAAAGCGTGGCGCAGTCCGTGCTGTATCAAAGTGACAGCTTCTATGCCATCATCCCGGAAGAATATGCCTCCCAGCAGCGGCAGGATGCCTTCGCTGGGGAAGGCTGGGAAGATCTGCCGGTGGAGGATGTCTGGCGGTCGGAGGCGGCCAGCGTCTATTATCTGGAGGACGATGCGTTCCGGGCCTTTTTGCAGGCGCAGGGCGTTGACCCGACTCCCTACTTTGACCCGGAAAGACCGCTGGCGGCAGTGCTGTATCAGAAATGGGAAAACGTGAGCCTGACCGGGGAGGGGATCTACGATTGGATCCCGGTCACCTTCCCGCCGTTCCGGGACGATGTGACGGAGCTTTCCATCCTCCCAACGGCACCGGATGTGGAGGAATATACCGCCGGGCAGCTGCGCGCGCAGGGGTATTCCGATGCGATTTTGCAGGAAAAAGCCTTTGACACCCTGCCGGACGGGCGGGTTCTCTTCCGTGTCCACGCCCAGGGGTGCAGTATCCAGTATACTCCCGGTGGGGTCGGGCAGATCGTGCCGGAGGGGGAAATGCAGGAATTTGTCTTTCTGGCCGTGCCCGGCGTGGACGAGGCGGGGCAGAGCGAGATCCGCTATTATCCCTATGCGGAGGGCACTGATACCGTCGGCGCGGAAGCCGTGGCCCGGATGCCCGGCGGCATCGATACCATCGGCATCGGCGCGCAGCTGGAAGGGCTTCCCTTCGGACTTCCCAATGAAGCGCGCAGCGCCATGTGCCTGACCCTGCTGCGGCCCCTTTCCCTGGCGGGCGAAGCGGAGAGCCTGCCGGCCCTGAGCATCCGCACCGGCAATTATTCCGCCTCCAAAAACTATCTGGAGCAGCTGTCGGAGCAGAACAGGCTTGTGTATAACGACTATCTGTCCACCCAGTACCAGCTGCGTCAGGTCAGCCGCCTTGTCCGGGTGTTCGCCACCGGCTTTACGGCACTGCTGGCCCTGATCTGCGCGGCCAACATTTTCAACATTGTGTCCACCAACATCCTGCTGCGCCGCCGGGATATCGGGATCCTGCGAAGTCTGGGTATGACGAACCGGGGCATCGCGGCCATGACCGTGCGGGAATACATGGGCTGCGGCCTGCGCACCCTGAGCTGGAGCCTGCCGGTAGGGCTGGTGCTGGCCGTGGCGGTGAAGCTGCTTCTGGCCAACGTGATCAACGGCGACACACATCTGCCGTGGCAAAGTGCCCTCGTGGCGATCCTCGGTGTACTCCTGGTCACAGGCAGCAGCCTGGCCTACGCCCTGACCCGCCTGCAAAAAGACGACCCCATCCAATCCCTGCGCATGGAAAACACCTGAATAGCAGAAAACCGCCACAATCGGAGCCCTGCTGCGAGCCAATCGAATGTGACATCTACAGGATAAAAAATCCCCCCGTTTTCCGACAACTCGGAAGGACGGGGGGGATTGCCACACCAGTGTGCGCACTGGTTCGCAATGGCACGTTTTTTGAGTCTCCGTAGGGGCCGATGCCCACATCGGCCCGTTGCACAACGTTCGACAACACATCCGTAGGGGGCGGGTGAAAAACGGTTATTTTCAGTCCAGATGGGGGGATTGGGTATCGGCGGTGGGGCAGGCGATGGCCATCAGGCGCTCCATGAAGCCGTGGAGGGTCTGGGCGGTGGGGGTATTGGCCGCGCGGTAATAGACCTCCTTGCCGCTGCGGCGACTGACGATCAGCCCGGCGGCCTTGAGCTGCCGCAGATGGTGGGACAGGGCCGGGCTGGACATGCCCATCATCACGGACAGATCCGTCAGACATTCCTCACAATGGCACAGCAGCCAGAACAGCCGCAGTCTGCTCCCGTCCCCCAGCTGGTGAAACAGGGCGGCCAGCACCGTAAAATCGTCGCTGCCGGGCATGTGCTCGAGCAGGTGCGCGGTGTTTTCGTCATGCTGATGGGGCAGAGTGGTCATAGATGGTCTCCTTTTCGCCAGAAGGGCACTTTTGGGGGAACCTCGGAATCAATCGTCTGCGGCCGCATAGCGAGGCTTTTGCCGATTTGTTCCAATGTTCCCTGTTATTATAGCACAGGCAGCACAAATTGCAAGGGGGACAAACCCTGGGAACCTCTGAATAAATCGCCTGGGGCCGAGTGGCGCGTCTTTTTGTCAATCCGTGCAGTTTTGAAAGCGGGAAATACATACAGTATTCCTCCGTTTTCAAAATTTTCGCCCGTACAAAAATCCTTCGCCATTGTCTCCTGCCGATTGAATCAGAGGTTCCCTTGCAGCCGTGGACAGATGGAGCCATATAGAACACAAAAAAGGATTGCATTCGCAACTAATTTATGCTAGAATGCAGGTATATTTCCAAAAAGGGAGGAAGCAACATGATCGCAAGAGACATTTGCGCCCGGGTGCTGCAAAAAGCCGTATCCACCGGCGCGGATTACGCGGAGCTTTTTGCTGAAAACACTGTCAATCACTCCATCAACATGATCGCCAGTAAGGTCGATTCCATCAATGACACCGTCATTGCCGGTGCGGCCGTTCGGGTGTACCGGGGGATGCGTTCCGTCATGGCCTCCACGGTGGATACCTCCGAGGCGGGGCTGCTGCGCTGCGCCGAGGCTGCCGCGGACGCGCTGGGACAGGGAACGGCTTCCATCGATATTGTGCTGAAGGAACGCCTCTTCGGTGATATCCATCCGGTGAAGGTGGTGCCATCCTCCTGCGGCAACCGGGAGAAGGTTGCCATTTTGAAGGAAGGCTATTTCGCCGCGAAGGAGTATGACCCCAGCATCGTGCAGGTGTCCGGCACACTGCTGGATGTGGATCACAACATTCTCATCGCCTCTACGGACGGGATCTATGCCCGGGATCGCCAGATCCGCACCCGCCTTGCCATTTCCGCCGTGGCGGACAAGGGCAGCGGCACCCAGACCGGCTTCTTCGGCCCCGGCCGCCGCATGGGTCTGGAGGTGTTCGACAGCATCATTGACCCCAAAGCCGTGGGCACACGGGCGGCCAGACAGGCGGCCACCATGGCCGGGGCCGGCTACTGCCCGGCGGGTGTCATGCCCGTGGCCATCGACAATGGCTTCGGCGGCGTGATTTTCCACGAAGCCTGCGGCCACTCGCTGGAGGCTTCCTCCGTGGCTTACGGCCAGAGCCAATTTGCCGGCAAGCTGGGCCAGAAGATCGCCAATGAAAAGGTCACCGCCATCGACGACGGCACCATCCCCAACGCCTGGGGCTCCATCAACATTGATGATGAGGGTACCCCCGCCCAGCGCAATGTGCTGATCGAAAACGGCGTGCTGAAATCCTACATGATCGACAAATTCAACGGCCGGCGCATGGGCATGGCCTCCACCGGCTCTTCCCGCCGCCAGAGCTACGCCTACACCCCCACCAGCCGCATGACCAACACCTTCATCGCGCCGGGACAGGATAAAAATGAAGACATCATCGCCTCCATTGAGTACGGCCTGTACGCAGCCTCCATGGGCGGTGGCTCCGTCAACCCTGTCACGGGCGAGTTCAACTTCTCTGTCAACGAGGGATACATGATTCGCAACGGCAAGATCTGCGAGCCTGTCCGGGGTGCATCTCTGGTGGGCAAGGGCAGCGAGATCATTCAGAATATCGATATGGTGGGCACCGATCTTGACATGGGTCAGGGCATGTGCGGCTCCAGCAGCGGCAATGTTCCCACCAATGTGGGCCAGCCTCTGATCCGGGTCTCCGGCATCACCGTGGGCGGCCGTTAACAGGAGGGCTTTTTTATGACATTCAATGAATTCAAGGAGCTTGTGATCGAGCAGTGCGCCGCCCGGGGCATTGCGGAGTATGAGCTGTACTATGAGAACAGCTCTTCCACCAGCGTGGATACCTTCCAGCACAGCATTAACGGATTTTCTTCCTCCACCTCCGGCGGTCTGTGCTTCCGGTGCATCGTAGACGGCCGGATGGGCTACGCCTCCACCGAGGCCCTCAGCCCGGAGCAGGCCGTGGCGGTCGTGGCCAAGGCGGTGGACAATGCGGAAAATCTGGAAACCGAGGAAGCGGTATTCCTGGGCGAGGGCGGCCAGAGCTATGAGCCGCTGCCCCAGCGGGGCTATGCCGCTCCCACCACCGAGGAAATGATCGACATGGCGCTGGCGACCACGGAAAAGATCTATGCTGCCGATGCCATGGCGGTGGACGGTTGCCAGAGCGAGATCATCCGGGGTGCGCAGGAGGTTGCCATCTACAATTCCAGAGGGCTGGATCTGCACCGAGCAACCAGCTATGCCGGCGTAGTGGCCGTGGGCGTGGTGTCCGATGGGCAGGCCATGTCCAATGATTACCAGATCAAGCTGGGGTGTCTGTCCGAGATCGATACGGATGCCATGGCGAAAAAGGCCATCGAAACCGCCAAGATCAAGCTGGGCGGGGAGCCCGCGCCCACGGGGCAGTATCCCGTGATTTTCAATCCCGATGCCATGTGCAGCCTTTTGCAGGTCTACAGCTCCATTTTCAATTCCGAAGCTGCCCGCAAGGGCCTTTCCCAGCTGGCCGGGAAGGAGGGACAGGTTATCGCCGCGCCCATCGTGACGCTGGTGGACGATCCGTTCCATCCGGAAAATCCGGAGCCCGCCAACTTCGATGCGGAGGGCAGCCCCACCCATAAAAAGTGCATCATTGAAAACGGCGTGCTCAATACCCTGCTCTACAATCTGAAAACCGCTGCCGCTGCCGGGAAAAAGACCACCGGCAACGCCTCCAAGGGCGGCTACAATTCCTCCGTTGGCATTCAGCCCTTCACACTGTATCTGGCGGGCGGCGAATACAGCGAGGCCCAGCTGCTGCAAATGGCCGGTAACGGTGTGTATATCACCGACCTGAGCGGCCTGCACGCCGGTGCCGATGCCGTTTCCGGTGACTTCTCCCTGCAAAGCGAGGGCTATATGATCGAAAACGGGGAGAAGACCCGTTTTGTCAAGTCCTTTACCGTGGCGGGAAATTTCTATGAGCTGCTGAAAAACATCACCGCGCTGGCTGATAACTGCCATCTGCCCCACGCCATGGGCATGACCGCCTTCGGTTCTCCCAGCGTGCTGGTGCAGGGCCTGAGCATCGCCGGAAAGTAACACCCGCTGAAAACCGGGGAAATTGCCGGACAAATCCCCACCACCCTTGCGAGGCGGCATAGACGATGTAGCAATCTTCTAAAGCCTTGCTGTCATTGCGAGCCAGCTCTCAAGCTGGCGTGGCAATCCCACGGTTAGACGCACAATCCCCGTTTTCTGACAACCCGAAAGGACGGGGGGATTGCCACACCAGTGCTGCGGCACTGGTTCGCAATGACACTTCTATCGGCCACACCAGTCTGCGTACTGGGGCGCAATGACATGTTAGTTCTTGACGCACCAATCGTAGGGGCCGATTGAGGCACATCGGCCCTCTTGCACCGTGTTAGACAACACACCGTAGGGGGCGGCATCCCTGACGCCCCTTGTCACCCATTCCGGGCACCCATTGCCCTCCGGGGAAGATGGCCCGGCGGTACGCCGGGTCGGAAGCGTCACCGCAGATGACAATGGGGCCGCACCCTACAAGGAACGGATATTTCTATACCAATCAGACCGGGCTGCTGCGGATATCCGCTGCGTCAAACCCGGTAGTTGGCTACAGGAGGAACAATATGCAATTGACCTATCTGGGTACCGCGGCGGCGGAAGGATTCCCTGCGGTGTTCTGCGCATGCCCCTTCTGCGTTCAGGCCCGGGCGTTGGGTGGAAAGAACTTCCGCACCCGCTCGCAGGCACTGGTGGATGATCAGCTGCTGCTGGATCTCCCGGCGGACAGCTACAGCCACTTCCTTCATAATGGTATTGAAGCGGAAAAGATCCGCTACCTGTTTGTGACCCATTCCCACAGTGATCACTTTTACCCGGCGGAGCTGCAAATGCGCCATCCGCCCTATGCCCACGATATGACTGTGCCCCGGTTGCGGGTGTTCTGCGGGACAGGGGCCCGGGAAAAGATTCCTGAGCAGGTGCCTGGCTGTGAGATTACTGTGTTGCATCCGTTTGATACGGTGCATCTGGATGGCTATACGGTTACCGCGCTGCCGGCCCGACACGCAGCGGGGGATGGTGCGCTGTTTTACTGCATCGAAGGGGACAAAACCCTGCTGTATGCCCATGACACCGGCTTTTTCTACGAGGAAGTGTTTTCATGGATTGCTTCGCGTGCCCTGCGCTTTGACATGATCAGTCTGGACTGCACCAATGTGGACATTCCCATTGGCGATGACGGGCCCCATATGGGTCTTGCGAATATTGCAAGGCTGCTGTCCCGGTTGGAACTGCTTGGTGCCATCGATGCGGATACAAAGCGTTATATCAACCATTTTTCCCACAACGGTGCGCCGCTGCACGAGGCGCTGTGTGAACAAGTCCGGCCCATGGAGCTGCATGTTTCCTACGATGGCCTGTGTCTGCAACTGTAGACATCAGGAACCTCTGAATAAATCGTCTGCGGCCGAGTGGCGAGCCTTTTTGCCCATCCGTGCAGTTTTGAAAGCGGGAAATACATACAGTATTCCTCCGTTTTCAAAACTTTCGTCTGTGCAAAAATCCTTCGCCATCGTCTCTTGCCGATCTAATCAGAGTTTCCCTCATTTCGGAATTGTAATGGTCAGCACGATCTGGCTTTCGGTTTCCCGGCGTTCGGACACGGCGGGAACGCCGGACAGCTGAATGCGGGACAGGGATTGGGTCAGATTATGTAAAAACGCGGTGATGTTGGGCTTGCGGGTCTGGGGCTGCTTTTCCTGCAGAAGCCGGTCGATGTACTGCTCGGTTTTTGCCACACTCATGCCCAGCTGGGCTACGGTGGCGATGGCGGACAGTTTCTGGCTCTCCGTGGGAAGCTTGAGCATGGCCCGGGCGTGGCGCTCCGTCAGTCCGGCGGCCAGCATGGCCTCCAGCACCGGCGGAGAATGGCGCAGCAGGCGCAGCTTGTTGGCGATGGCACTCTGGCTTTTGCCCAGCATGGCCGCCGCCTGCTCCTGACTCATGCCGCACTTGTCCAGCAGGACACTCAGCCCCTGCGCCTCCTCCACAAAATTCAGATCCTGACGCTGGAGATTTTCCACCATGGCCGCCATGGTGGACTCCTTTTCGTCCATGGTCATGACAATGCAGGGAATTTCCGTCAGCCCGGCCATCTGGGCTGCCCGCAGGCGGCGTTCTCCGGCGATCAGCTCATAGCTGTTGCCCACGCGACGCACGGACAGCGGCTGCAAAATGCCATGGCGGCTGATGCTGTCGCACAGTTCCTGCAGCTGGGCGGGCGGGAAATTTTTGCGGGGCTGGGCCGGGTTGGGACGGATGGCCCGGGCGGGAAGAAACACCACCCGGCCGGTTTCCATGTAGGTTTTCAGTTTCTGGCATTGCATTGCTTTTTCTTCCTTTCCCTTTTGTTTCCACCATTGTAGCGGCGGCAACTGGGGGAAAACCCACGAAACTGGCCCGATCTGCAAAAAAACGCACGACAGTTTTCGCCACGGTGTCAGCCTCTGCACCGCACCGTGCCGGATTTTATCTTTTTCAGGAGGTGGCTGCCATGCAGACCCCTGTCGGACGCTTCGCCCCGACCCCTTCGGGCCGGATGCATCTGGGAAATGTGTTTGCCTTTCTCATCGCCTGGCTGTCGGTGAAAAGCCGGGACGGTGCCATTGTGCTGCGGATGGAGGATCTGGACACCCAGCGCAGCAGGGATGAATTTGCCCGGCTGCTGCGGGAGGATCTGCGCTGGCTCGGACTGGACTGGGATATGGAGGCCCAGCCCCAATCTGCCCGCAGCGATGTGTACGATGGATATTTTGAACTTTTGCGGCAAAAGCAGCTGCTCTATCCCTGCTACTGCACCAGAAGCCTGCTGCACAACGTCAATGCCCCCCATCTGTCCGATGGCACCTATGTCTATCCCGGCACCTGCCGGAGCCTGACACAGGAGCAGCGCTCGGCTATGGAGCGGCCACCGGCCTGGCGGCTGATGGTGCCCGACCGGCTATGGCAGTGGCGGGATCTGCTGCAGGGCGACCGGCAGGAGAATCTGCTGACCGACTGCGGCGATTTCGTGGTGCGCCGGGCAGACGGAGCGTATGTCTACCAGCTGGCCGTCACGGTGGATGATGGGCTCAGCGGCGTGACAGAGGTGGTACGGGGCATGGATCTGCTTTCCTCCAGCGCCCGGCAGATGTATTTACAGGAGCTGCTGGGCTTTCCCCACCCGGTCTACGGCCATGTGCCCCTGCTGCGGGCCGCCGATGGCCGCCGGCTGAGCAAGCGTGACCGGGATCTGGATCTGGGGGTGCTGCGCACCCGGCTTTCCGCGCCGCAGCTGCTGGGGCAGCTGGCGGGTGCTTCGGGACTGCTGGAGCGGCCACACCCCATCAGCGCCCGGGAGCTGGCGGCGGAATTTTCATGGGAGAAGCTGAAACGGGAGGATATCGTTCTGGACGCGGCCCGGCTGTGCTGAAGCGGTTCCATGTCTGCTTTTTTGCGGAAGCATCTTGTTTTTTTCGGCAAATGCGCTATAATTGAGAAAAAACCAACAGGAGGAACATTCCATGCATAAAAAACCGATTCTGGTGGTCATGGCCGCCGGTATGGGCAGCCGGTACGGCGGCCTGAAGCAGATCGATCCCGTGGGTTGTCAGGGAGAAGCCATTCTGGACTACTCGCTGTATGATGCCCACGAGGCCGGATTTGAAACCGCCGTGATCATCATCAAGAAGGCCATTGAGCAGGATTTCATGCAGACCGTGGGCGAGCGGCTGAAAAAGTGCCCCATGGAGATCCGCTATGCCTATCAGGAGCAGGATAAGTGCCTGCCCGAGGGGATGACCGTTCCGGCCGAGCGGGGTGCAAAGCCCTGGGGCACCAGCCATGCGGTGCTGTGTGCCGCAAAGGAGATCGGGGACGCACCCTTCGCCGTGATCAATTCCGATGATTACTACGGGAAATCCGCCTATAAGACGATTTATGATGCCCTCTGCAAGCTGGAAGATGGGGACAAATACCATTTCTGCATGGTGGGCTATTACCTGAAAAACACCGTCAGCGACCACGGCAGCGTGGCGCGGGGTGTCTGCCAGGTGGACGCGCAGGGCAATCTTACCGCCATTGACGAGCGGCTGCGCATCGAAAAATATGACGGCGGCATCCACTTCACCGAAGACGGTGAAAGCTGGACGGAGCTGGCCCCGCAGACACTGGTGTCCATGAACATGTTCGGCCTGACCAGCGGTTTCCTGCGGGAGCTGGCAGACCGGTTCCCGGTGTTCCTGACCGAGGAAATGCCGAAAAATCCGGCCAAGAAGGAGTTCCTGCTCCCCGCCACCGTCAGCCAGCTGCTGCAGGAGGGGAAGGCCGATATCCGGGTACTGTCCTCTGCCGACCAGTGGTACGGCGTGACCTACGCGGCCGATAAGCCCCTTGTGGTGGCCGCCATCCGCGCCATGACCGAAGAGGGCAAATACCCCAACGGTCTGTGGAAGTAAGATTCTCAAAAAACAAACCGGGCCCGGCGCGAAAGCGCCGGGCCTCAGTCTTTCAACAAAGCCCACAATAAAGCACGCCATTGCGAGAAGGCCGGAGGCCAACGCGGCAATCCCCAAAATCATGCAGTCATTGCGAGCCAGTGACCGATGTCACTGGCGTGGCAATCCCCCGGATAGACGTACAATCCCCGTTATCCGGCAGCCCGGAAAATCGGGGGGATTGCCACACCAGTCTGCAGACTGGTTCGCAATGACATTTCTTTTATACCTGTGGCGCGGACTGGTTTGCAAGGACGTGTTTTTTCGGCGTACCGGGCCTTTTTGCGCCGTGGAAACAGCCAAAGCAAACGCTGCGCCCTACTGCTCCGACTGGATCCAGGCGTGCTCCAGTACGGGCCAGAGCTTGCGGTATTCCTGGGGGGTCATGCCCTCCTGCTGCTTGAAAAGGCGGGTGAAATAGCCCAGATTTTCGATGCCAACGGCATAGGCGATCTCTCCGATGGGGCGGCTGCTGCTGCGGATCAGCTCCTTGGCCCGGCCGATGCGCAGGGAGATCTGGTATTCCGTGGGGGACTGGCCCACATAGCGCCGGAACTGCTTTTGCAGATAGTAGGGATTGATATTGAAGCGGGCCCCCAGCTGCTGCAGGGTGTTTTTCTCCCGGTAATGATTTTGCAGATACAGCCGGGCGGACTGGACGATCTGGGGTACATCGCTGGCCTGCCGGGCGCTCATGGCCGCGCAGACGCACTGACTCAGCAGCCGGGTCAGCAGGCCGGAAGCCCGGAAATCGTAGAGCAGCTGGTTGCCGCCGGTGGGATCCTGCTCCAGCAGCTCCGTGAAGATATCAAACACCGGCAGGCCCATGGGGAAGGGGGCCACGGGGCTGCCCTGATTGCAGCTGATGAAGGAATCGTAATAGCTGCGGGCATTGGCACCGTAAAAATGCACCCACATGACGTGCCAGCTGCCGGCATCCGGGTCGGTATAATAGTGCTGCTCATTGGCGCAGTCGATCCAGAAAAAGTGCCCGGCGGGCACCCGGTAGCGCTGGGCACCGTATTCGAGAATGCCGCAGCCGTCAATGGTCATTTTCAGCAGAAAGGAGGGAAAATCCTTCCGCCGGGTGAAGTAGCGTGCCCCGGCGTAAAAATCTCCGATTTCCTGCGCATAGATCAGCCCGGCCCTGGCCGCCGCCGTTGCGTTGACGATATTCCAGCGGGAACGGGAGCTGAGATCCAGATTGTATTGCAGATCAAACATTGCTTTGCCCTCCATAATGTCAAGAAAGTACAAAAATGAAACAATAAAAGATAATGCAAAATTCTGCTTTTGGTGATATGATACACGCAACAGGGCAAAAAGTACAGCATTTCCAAAATGAGATGCCGAAATTTGTGCAAAATGTCAAAAAGCGCATGCGCTTTCTTGGTTACATTGCTGTAACCAAGATGAGTACTACATACAAATAGTGCAAAAACGCATACGTTTCAGGAGAGGAGTGCTGTTCATGGCGGAATTCGTTCTGCAGCTGCGGAATATTACAAAAATTTTCCCCGGCGTGCGTGCGCTGGACAAAGTTCAGTTTGATCTGCTTCCGGGCGAGATCCACGCACTGATGGGCGAAAACGGCGCAGGCAAGTCTACCTTTATCAAGGTGATCATGGGTGTTCATCAGGCGGAAGAGGGGGAGATGCTCCTCGATGGCAAGAAAGTGCAGTTCCGCAGCACCCGCGATGCCCAGAAGGCCGGAATCGCCGCCATTTACCAGCATGTGACCGCTTACCCCCATCTGACCGTGGCGGAAAACATCTTTGTCGGCCACCTGAAAAAGCGGGCCGGCGTTGTCCAGTGGCGGCAGATGTATCAGGAGGCGGACGCCCTGCTGCAGGAGCTGAACGCGGACTTTGGGGCCCGGGAGCTGATGGGCAACCTGTCCGTGGCGCAGCAGCAGATGGTGGAGATCGCCAAGGCCCTTTCGCTGAAGGCCCGGATCATCATCATGGATGAGCCCACCGCCGCTCTGACCAAGCGGGAGTCGGAAGAGCTCTACCGCATCACCCGCAAGCTGCGCGACGAGGGAAAATCCATTATTTTCATCTCCCACCGGTTTGAAGATATGTATGCGCTGGCCAGCCGGGTCACCGTGTTCCGGGATGCCCGCTACATCGGCACCTATGATGTCAATTCCATCACCAACGCGGATCTGATCACCGCCATGGTCGGCCGGGAGATCAAGGATCTGTTCCCCAAGCCGGAAGTGGGGATCGGGGATGAAATCCTCCGTGTGGAGGGACTGAGCCGCACCGGCTATTTCCGGGATGTTTCCTTTAATGTCCACCGGGGCGAAATTCTGGGTCTGACGGGCCTTGTGGGTGCCCGCCGCACTGAGGTGGTGCAGACCATTTTCGGCGCGGAAAAGCTGACCTCCGGCAAAATCTATCTGGAGGGAAAGCAGGTTCGGATCAAATCCCCCTCCGATGCCATGAAGCTGGGCATCGGCCTGCTGCCGGAGAACCGGCAGATCGAGGGTCTGATTCTGGACTGGGGCATCGGCCGCAACATTACATTGACGGAGCTGAACCGGTTTGTCCATGGCCTGTTCATCCATGAAAAGCAGGAAAACACCGCCGCGAAAGCTCTGGCGGAAGAAGTGGATACCAAGGCAGTCTCCGTGTTCGACAAGGCCAGTTCCCTGTCCGGCGGCAACCAGCAGAAGGTGGTCGTGGCGAAGGCACTGGGATCGGACTTCAAGGTGCTGATTCTGGACGAACCGACCAAGGGCGTGGACGTGGGTGCCAAGGCCGCGATCTATGAGATCATGGGTCAGCTGGCACAGCAGGGCTACGCGATCATTATGATCTCTTCGGAAATGCCGGAAATTCTGGGCATGTGCGACCGGATCGTTGTCATGTGCGAGGGTCGTGTCACAGGCGAGCTGCAACGGCAGGATGCCACACAGGAAAAAATTCTGGAGCTGGCCATGTCCAAGCAGACCGCAGCGGAAGGGAGCGTGTGATCCGTGAAGAACAGAACACTTCGGAAAAACAGCCCGCTCGGAGAGCTGCTGCGCAGCCGGGAAACCAGCCTTCTGCTGGTCATGGTGCTGCTGTGCGTGGTGATCCAGTGGCGCAGCGGCGGCCGGTTCCTGACGGCGAACGTCATCGCACAGCTGACCCAGAACTACTCCTACATCGGCGTGCTGTCCTTCGGCATGCTGCTGGTGCTGCTTATTGGCGGCATTGATATTTCCGTCGGCGCGACGGTGGCTTTGAGCGGCATGAGCACCTGCCTGCTGATGCGTGACGGTGTGATCACCAGCCCGCTGGTGGCCTACCTGTTCAGCATCGCCGTGGGCGCGCTGTGCGGGCTGATCATCGGCCTGATTATTGCCAAGGGCAAGGTCATTCCCATCATCGCCACACTGGGCATGCAGTACATTTACCGGGGCCTGACCTATCTGGTCTCCGGCACTCTCTGGGTCAGCTCGGATAAGATGCTGCCCGGCTATAAGGCTTTCGCGCAGGGCAGCTTCCTTGGAATCAACAACCTGTTCTGGCTGGTTATTCTTGTGTTTGCTGCAGCGATGATTTTCCTGAAATGGAGCGGCTTTGGCCGCCAGATCTATGCCGTTGGCTCCAATGAATCGGCGGCGCAGATCTCCGGCATCGATATCGACCGGGTGAAAATCGTGGTGTACACCATAAACGGGGCTCTCGCCGGCCTGACCGGTGCCATGTTCACCAGTATGTATGCTTCGGCGCAGGGCAGCATGGCCTCCGGCTCCGAAATGGATGTGATCGCCGCCTGCGTCATCGGCGGTGTCAGCCTCAACGGCGGACAGGGCAGTGCCTTCGGCGTGCTGCTGGGCGCAATTACCATCGCCATTATCAGTAAATCCTTGAGCCTTGTGGGCATCGATGCCTTCTGGCAGCAGGCGTTGAAGGGCGCGGTAATTCTGCTGGCTGTGCTGATCAATGCCGTGGTGCAGCGTGCTGCCGCCCGCAGAGCGCTGGAAGGGAGGGATATCTGATGGCTACCAAGTCCGGAAGAACCATTTCTGATGTGAAGGATCGCTCGTGGAAGGCACTGGTGGGCCGTTGGGAATTCCTGCTGCTGCTGCTTTTCATCGCGGTCAACATCATGAATGCCTGCCTGAGCCCATACTATCTCAACGCGGACAATCTTTTCACCAATATCAACGGCTTCATGGTCAAGGGCATGATCGCCCTGCCGATGGCCTTCATTCTCCTGCTGGGGGACATTGACCTGTCCGTGGGCGGCAATGTGTGCCTGTCCGCGACCATGCTGGGCATCGTCTACAATGCCACCGGTTCCATCTGGCTGGGCATGCTGGCCTGCCTGCTGACGGGCACCCTGTGTGGCGCCTTTAACGGCCTGATTATGACAAAATTCACAGAGCTGGCCCCTATGATCGTCACGCTGGCCACCAATATCCTCTTCCGCGGCTTTTCGGAGCGGATTCTGGGTGACGGCGATACCCGTGGCATGCAGCAGGTGGAGTGGTTCAAGAACATTTTCTATGGACGTGTGTTCAATCTGATCCCCTATCCGTTCCTGATCTTTTGCGCACTGGCCGTGATCTTCGGCCTGGTGATGCACAAAACCGTGTTCGGCCGCCACATGTTTGCCATCGGCTCCAACAAGCGGGCCGCTGCCTATGCAGGCGTGAAGGTGGAGAAGGTTCGCATGATCGCCTTTACCCTGATTGGTTTCATGTGCGGGTTTGCCGCGGTGATCTACACCGCCAACACCGGCAGCATCAAGAGTGATGTGGCCGAGGGCTATGATCTGGAGGCCATCTCCATGTGCGTGCTGGGCGGCGTTTCCACCGCCGGCGGCAAGGGCAGCATGGTGGGCGCCGTGCTGGCTGTGTTTACCATCGGCCTGCTGCGCTACGGTTTGAATCTGATCAACCTGACGGGGCAGACCATCCGCATGATTCTCGGTGGCATGCTCATTGCGGTGGTGCTTTATCCCACCATCCGCGATGCCATCCAGAACCGGAAAAAGACCCTGTAAATCATTGAAATATGTGCGCCAAGGCGTTCATATAAAATCAAAAAAGTGAAAGGAAGAACCCAAAAATGAAGAAAATCATCGCAATGCTGCTGATCGCTGTCATGGCACTGTCTCTGGTTGCCTGCGGCCCCGCTGATGGCAAGACCACCTATGCCATCGTCTGTAAGGATGCCTCCAATCCCTACATGCTGAAGCTGATCGATGGCTTCAAGAAGTCCTGCGAAGCGCTGGGCGTTGAGTTCCTGACCAAGTCCCCGGAGACCACCTCCGTGGAAGATCAGATTCAGATCATCAACGATCTGGTGGCGCAGGGCGTGAAGGGCATCGCCATCGCCGCCAATGATGCCGCTGCGCTGGAAGCCACCATCAAGGCTGCCCGCGACAAGGGCGTCACCATCGTTACACTGGACTCCGATACCAAGGGTTCCCAGATGTTCGTCAACCAGGCCGGTGTTGAGCAGGTCGCTCAGGTTCTGGTGGATTCCGTCATGGATATGACCGGCGGCGAGGGCCAGTTCGCCATCCTGTCCGCTACTTCCACCGCTACCAACCAGAACGCCTGGATCGCCGCCATGGAAGAGATCCTGAAGGACGAGAAGTACAGCAAGCTGCAGCTGGTTGAGACTGTGTACGGCGACGACGAGCCCAACAAGTCCACCACCGAGACCCAGAACCTGCTGACCAAGTATCCCGATCTGGAAGTCATCTGCTGCCCCACCACCGTTGGTATTCTGGCCTGCGCACAGACCGTCCTGAACACCGCTGACTGCAAGGTCAAGGTGGCCGGCCTGGGTCTGCCCTCCGAAATGAAGGACTATGTCGGTGACGACAAGGTCTGCCCCTACATGTACCTGTGGAACCCCGTTGACGTGGGCGAGTGCGCCGGTTACATGATTAAGGCTCTGATCGATGGCAAGGCGGCCGCTATCGGTGGCACCTTCAAGGCTGACAACGGTCAGGAATATGCCGTTACCGCCGGTGATCCCGCTGATACCCAGATCATCGTTGGGCCTCCCTTCAAGTTTGACGGCGCCAACATCGGTGAATGGGCTACCGTGTATTGATCCTTCGGTTCCATCATCCCAACTGAAAATTGTGGGCACGCTGCTTTCGCAGCGTGCCCCGTTTTTTGGAAACTCCTGAAAAAACTTCAAAAAGGGTATTGACAAAATCTGCCTGAAAGAGTATGATATGCAGGTGGTTAGCGGTTGCTAATCGGCATTAGTTAGCAACTGCTAATTGAATTTATGGAAAGCGGGTGATCGTATGACACTGGCACAGGCGCAGGAAGGAATGGAATACATCGTGCGGGGCATTGAAACGGACGATGAGGATCTCAACGCCTTTCTGTTCTCTCTCGGCTGCTACAGCGGCGAGCCCATCACCGTGGTATCCCGCGGTCGGCACAATATGACCGTGTCCATTAAGGATGGCCGCTACAACATCGACAGCCAGCTCGGAAGCGCAATTCTGATCTGACCGGGCGATAAAAAGAAAATCTGAGGATTTTCTTTTTTACCGAATGTTAGCGGCCGCTAATTAGCGAACGCTAACTATATTTCATATGCATCGGCATCTGCCGTGCAATAACCAAAATCATTCAGGAAACAGGAGGATTTTCAACATGAGAATTGCTTTTGCGGGCAATCCCAACTCCGGCAAGACCACCATGTACAACGCCCTGACCGGGCGCAACGAAAAGGTCGGCAACTGGGCGGGCGTTACCATTGACAAGAAGGAGGCCCTGATCCGCAAAAATTACGCCGGTGAGCAGGAGCTGATCGCCGTGGATCTGCCCGGTGCCTACTCCATGTCGCCGTTCACCTCGGAAGAGAGCATCACCAGCTCCTACGTCCGCAACGAAAACCCGGACGTCATCATCAACATCGTGGATGCCACCAACCTCAGCCGCAGCCTGTTCTTCACCACACAGCTGCTGGAACTGGGCGTTCCCGTGGTGGTTGCCCTGAACAAGGCCGATGTCAACGAGAAAAAGCAGAACCGGATCGATGTGGATGCCCTGTCTCAAAAGCTGGGCTGCCCGGTGGTGGAGACCACATCCACCACCCACGAGGGTCTGAAGGAAGTGGTGGAAGCCGCCGTGGCTCACGCCGGACACGGCCAGACCGCTCCCTATGACGAGGGCGTCATCGACCTGACCGACAAGAAGGCCGTGGAAGCGTCCGACCGCAAGCGTTTTGACTTTGTCAATGGCATCGTCTCCAGCGTGGAAAAGCGGAAGGTTCTCACCCGCACCAGAAATTTCCAGGACAAGATCGATGATATCATCACCCACCCCATTGCGGGTCTGCCGATTTTTGCCCTGATCATGTTCCTGGTGTTCCAGATCTCTCAGGCGTGGGTCGGCCCCTTCCTGGCCGAAGGCCTGGAGGATATCGGCACCGTGGCCGATGGCGGCCTTGCCGGCCTGTTGGGCAAATGGGGCTGGTATGCCGAGCATTTTGTCAGTGAAGAGGGTGTTGTGGCCATTCCGGGTCTGGTCAGCTGGATCGACCTGTTCAAGGACTGGATCACCGGCCTGCTGGAAAGCGCCGATGCCAACGCCTTCCTGACCGCGCTGCTGACCGAAGGCATCATCGGCGGTGTCAGCGCCGTGGTGGGCTTCCTGCCGCTGGTGATGGTGATGTACTTCCTGATCTCCCTGCTGGAAGACTGCGGCTATATGGCCCGTGCTACCGTTGTGCTGGATCCCATCTTCAAGAAGGTCGGCCTGTCCGGCAAATCTGTCATTCCCTTCGTCATTGGCACCGGCTGCGCCATCCCCGGCGTTATGGCCTGCCGTACCATCCGCAATGAGCGGGAGCGCAACGCCACCGCCATGCTGACCCCCTTCATGCCCTGCGGTGCGAAGCTGCCGGTGATCACCCTGTTTGCCGGTGCCTTCTTCAGCGAGGCTTCCTGGGTTGGCACACTGATGTATTTCGTGGGCATTGCCCTGATCCTGCTGGGCGCGCTGCTGGTCAACAAGATTGCCGGCTACAAAAACCGGAAATCCTTCTTCATCATGGAGCTGCCGGAATACAAGGCTCCCTCCGTCAAGCGGGCCTGCATGGATATGCTCAGCCGTGGCTGGGCCTATATCGTCAAGGCCGGCACCATCATCCTGCTGTGCAACGCGGTGGTTTACATCATGCAGTCCTTTAACTGGAGCTTCCAGCTGGTGGAAGAGGGGGCTGAAAGCACCTCCATTCTGGCTTCCATCGCCAACCCTATCGCCGTCATTCTGATCCCCGTGATCGGTGTGCAGGCATGGCAGCTGGCGGCCGCCGCCGTGACGGGCTTCATCGCCAAGGAAAATGTGGTGGGCACACTGGCCGTCTGCTTCGGCATTTCCAACCTGATCGATACCGATGCGCTGGAAATGGTGGAAGGGGCCGGCGCTGAGATCGCCGCCGTCTTCGGCATCACCAAGGTTGCCGCGCTGGCGTATCTGATGTTCAACCTCTTCACGCCCCCCTGCTTCGCGGCGCTGGGTGCCATGAACGCTGAGATCAAGAACAAGAAGTGGCTCTGGGGCGGCATCTGCCTCCAGCTGGGCACCGGCTACACCATCGGCTATCTGGTATACACCATCGGCACTCTGATCACCGCACCCGCAACGTTGAGCATCGGTGCGGCCATCGGTGGCGGGATCGCCGTGCTGATTATGGCCGGAATCGCCGTGTACCTGTGCGTCAATTCCGATAAGAAAGTCAAAGCCGAGTACGCCCTCGGCGGAAAGAAGTAAGAAATGAAAGCTGTGGATATTCTGATCATAGCCGTACTGGCCCTGATCATCGGCTCCGTGGTGTTCTATATCCACAGAGCCAGGAAAAAAGGTGCCAAGTGCATCGGCTGCCCCAGCGGCAGCCAATGCTCCGGCCATTGTAGCGGTTGCAGCAGCTGCAACTGTGGCAAATAAAGAGAAGAGGGAGTGCCCGGCATGGGCGCTCCCTCTTTTAGGTTCCTTAGAACCAGAACCGCTTCTTTTTTCCGCTTTGTCCCGCTCTGCGGCGCAGCAGATCATCCACCTGCTCCTGCAATGGCAGGCGGTCTGCGGCGGGATACCATGCCGCGTAGTCCTGCCGCAGTGCCGCGCAGGCTTCGGCCGGGAGCAGGTCGATCAGCTTTTTTCCATGATTCTGGATGGCAAGGCAATAGGCCCCGGTATCCTCTGCCTGGTGGCGAGCCCCGGCGGACAGCAACAGACGAAGGGCCTGCTCTGCCGTCTGCGGATCGGGCCCAGCGGCGGCAAAGGTTTCCACCCAGTCCCGAACCCCGTTGTAAAACGCCTCGTGGCAGGGGTGGCTTTTGGGCCCGCCCCCGAGCCCCAGCCGTCCGGCCAGCGGCGGTGCGTCCCGTTTCGCCTGCTCCAGCGCGGCGGCGTACTGCTCATACAGCTGTGTCAGCTCCTGCAAAGATCGTGTCTGTTCCATGGCTATTTTTTCATGGAAGCCTTCACGATGGCCAGAATTTCCTCCGGCGTGTCGATGGGGCTGGCGATCAGCTTCTTGGGACATACGGCGGCGCACAGGCCGCAGGAGGTACACAGGGAATAATCGATAACGGCAAGATTTTTCTCAATGCGGATGGCATCGTGGGGGCAGATTTTCAGGCAGATGCCGCAGCCGATACAGCCCTGGGTGCAGCCGCGGACGGTCACGGCCCCCTTGGCTCTGGAGTTGCAGGCGATGATGGTGTGCTTATCGTAGTCCACCGGCACGATCAGATCCCGGGGACACGCTTCGGCGCAGGCCATGCAGCCCTTGCACTTTTCGTTGTCCACCTTCGCAACGCCGTTGACCACATGGATGGCATCGTATTTGCAGGCTTTGACGCAGTTGCCGTAACCCAGACAGCCGAATTTGCAGCTGAGGGGGCCGTTGCCGCCCACCTTGGAGGCAGCAAGACAATCGTGAATGCCCTCGTACTCGGCCTTGAGCTTGGCACCCCGCTCCTGCCCGCTGGCATCGGTGGAGCGATAGCCGGAGCAGCGCACCAGCGCCACCTTCCGGGCAACGGCCTCCACCTTCACGCCCATGACATCACCCATGGCCTGCGCCGCTTCCGTGCCGCCGGAGGCGCACAGCCCGATGGGGGCCTCGCCTTTCAGCACAGCCTCGGCATAGGCGGAGCAGCCGGCATAGCCGCAGCCGCCGCAGTTGGCGCCGGGCAGGGCGTCGTTGAGCAGATCCAGCCGCTCGTCCGTTTCCACATAGAATACCTTGGATGCGGCGGCCAGTACCAGACCGAACACCAGCCCAAGACCGCCCAGAATGGCGATTCCGATCAGAATTTCAACCATATTTCTCCCTCCTCAGAATATGCTCAGGCCGGAGAAGCCCATGAACGCCAGCGCCAGCAGTCCGGCGGAGATCAGCGTGATGGGGAAACCCTTGAACGCCTGCGGGCAGTCGGTTCTGTCTACCCGCTCCCGCACGGAGGCAAACAGCACGATAGACAGCGTGAAGCCCAGACCGCCGGCTGCGCCGTTGATCACGCTTTGCAGGAAATCGTAGCCCTCCTGCACGTTTACCAGCACCACACCCAGCACGGCGCAGTTGGTGGTAATCAGGGGCAGGAATACACCCAGCGCCTGATACAGGGCGGGAACGGACTTTTTCAGGAACATTTCCACCACCTGCACGATGGAGGCAATCACCAGAATGAACACAACCGTCTGCATATAGGCGTAGGTTTCACCCAGCAGCAGATTGACCGCGTAGCAGGCGGCGCTGGCCAGCGCCATGACAAAGGTCACGGCCATGCCCATGCCGAGGGCGGTGTCGATCTTCTTGGACACGCCCATGAAGGGGCAGATACCGTAAAATTTCACCAGAATGAAGTTTTCCGTCAGCACGGCGGAAAGCAGAATGCCCAGCAGGGACTGCACATAGCTTCCGGTCATTTCTTCGTTCCCCCCTGTTTTTTATTTTCCATGCGGCGCATCAGCCACTGGAAGAAGGCGATCACAAATCCCAGTGTCAGAAATCCGCCCACGGGCATGATCATCAGCATGGCGGGATAGCCCTCGGAAATGATCACATAGCCCTCGCCGCCGTTGAGAACGCCACCGCCGAAGGTGCCGGAGCCCAGCAGCTCCCGGATGACGCACATGATCACCAGCGCCACGGTGTAGCCGATGCCCTGGGTCAGACCGTCCACCGCGGAGGCCAGTACGCCGTTTTTGGAGGCGAAGGCTTCCGCACGGCCCAGAATGATGCAGTTGACCACGATCAGCGGAATGAACACGCCCAGACTCTCCGCCAGTTCCGGCAAAAACGCCTGTAACAGCAGATCCACCACCGTCACAAAACCGGCGATGATCACAATGTAGGCGGCGATGCGGATCTGGGACGGGATCACATTGCGCAGAGCGGAGATCAGCACGTTGGAGCAGATCAGAATGATGGTCACGGCGATGCCCATGCCCAGACCGTTGAACAGGCTGGTGGTGATGGCCATGGTGGAGCACATGCCAAGAAGCTGCACGAGCACCGGGTTTTTGGTCAGCAGACCTTCCCGAAACTGTTTCTTAAAATCCATGTTTTCTCCTCCTTAGCCCAGACCGGCCACAAAATCCAGTGCCGCGTTGACACCGGCCACCACCGCCCGGGAGGTGATGGTGGCACCGGACATGGCGTCCACGGCGTTGTCCGTTCCGTCCAGTGAAATGCCCTGTGTCAGGCCGATGAACTGATTGCGGAAGGCTTCGCCCTTGGCGTTGTCCGCCGCGGCCACCGCGCCCAGACCCGGTGTTTCCGTGTGGGAAATGATGGCAATGCCGGTCACCTTCCCGTCGGAAATGCCCACCATCATGGTGATGGTGTTGTCAAAGCCGCTGGGGGTGACCTCCACGGCGTAGCTGTTGCCGGAGACATACACGCAGGTGACGATCCCCGTATCATCGCTGAGGGGCATCTTTTCCAGATCATCTACGCCCGGCAGCACCTGCTGCATGGCCTTGCGGGTCTTTTCCTCCTTCGCCTGGGCGATACGATCATGGGTGATGGCATTGACACCGCCCAGCAGTGCCGCTACAACAACACAGATGGTCAGAAGGGTCAGCGTCAGGCGCAGAATGTAGCGAAAAGACGTTTCCTGTTTCATTTTGCCGCCTCCTTTTTGATGCTGCCGAATTTCCGGGGCTGACCGATCCGGTCGAGGAACACCACGCAGCAGTTCATGATCAGGATGGCATAGCTGACACCCTCGGGATAGCCGCCGAAGTAGCGGATGACCACTGTCAGCGCGCCGCAGCCGATGCCGTAGATTACCTGCCCCAGCCGGGTGACGGGGGACGTCACATAGTCGGTCGCCATGAAGATGGCACCGAGCATCAGGCCGCCGGAGAGCAGCTGGGAGGCCATCCACAGCAGCCGGGGCTGGCCGCCCTGAGGGAACAGGAAGGTCAGCACGGCCACGGTGCCGATGAAGGACAGGGGGATGCGCAGCGTGATGATCCGTCGCAGCAGCAGATAGGCCAGCCCCACCAGAAGCAGCAGAGCGCTGGTCTCACCGATGCATCCGGCCACATTGCCCAGAAACAGATCGGCAATGCCGGTCTCGGGCAGCAGCCCCTGCCCCATGTGGTACAGCGGGGTGGCGGTCGTCTCGGCATCCACGGTGGAGAACATGTTTTGCAGCCCCGGGGTGATCCAGTTGGTCATCAGCGCGGGCCAGCTGAACAGAAACGCGCGGCCCGCCAGCGCAGGGTTGACAATGTTGCGGCCAATGCCGCCGAATACCATTTTCACCACGATGATGGCGAAGAAGTCTCCGATGATGATCGTCCACAGGGGGATGGTGGCGGGGCAGACAAAGGCCAGCAGCACACCGGTCACAACGGCGGACAGATCGTAGACCTTGCAGGGCGTTTTGGTCAGCCGGCAGTAGCCCCATTCGAAGCATACGCAGGCGGCCACGGAGATCAGCGTCACCAGCAGCACCCGCAGACCGAAGAAGTACACGCCGCCCAGCAGCGCCGGGCAAAGGGCGATCAGCACATCCCGCATAATGGTCTGGGTGGTGTCGGGCCCGTGGACATGGGGCGAGCTGGAAATGGTCAGCTCATAGAAATATTTCATCTGTGCCATGGTTCACCCCTCCTTACTTTTTCGCCGCGGCTTCGCGGATGCGGTGCTTTCCGGCCCGGAAGGCCAGCACCAGCGGCACACTGCCCGGGCAGGTGTAGGCGCAGCAGCCACATTCGATGCAGTCGAGCATGTTGGTGGCCTTCATTTCCTCCGGGTCTCCGGCGAAGGTGGCCCGGTACATCATCAGCGGCATCAGGTGCATGGGACATACATCTATGCAGCGGCCGCAGCGGATGCAGCGGGAGGCTTCTACCGCGTACTTGTTGCTGCGCCCGAGAATGGTCACGGCGTTGCAGCCCTTGGTCACGGGCACGGCCAGATCATACTGGGCTACGCCCATCATGGGCCCGCCGGAGAGCACCTTGTAGGGATACTCGGAATGGCCCACCGCTTCCAGCAGGTCATTGAAACTGGTGCCGATGGGAACCATCAGATTTTTCGGTTCCATGCAGATATCGCCGGAAACGGTCACAATCCGGCGCACCAGCGGCATGCCGTCATACACGGCATCGTGGATGGCCTTGCAGGTGGCGGCGTTGAACACCGCGCAGCCCACGGCAGCGGGCAGGCCGCCGGAGGGAACAATGCGGCCGGTGATGGCCTGAATGAGCTGCTTTTCCGCACCCTGGGGGTAGCGGGCGGGCAGAATTTCCAGATACAGGCCGCCGGCGGGATCCAGCTGGCGGCACAGGGCCTCAATGGCCTCGGGCTTATTGTCCTCAATACCAATGTGGGCATGGTTCAGCCCCAGAATTTGCAAAATAATTTCCAGACCGGAGATCAGCTTTTCCGGCATTTCCCGGCAGAGCCGGTCGTCCGCCGTGATGTAGGGCTCGCATTCGCCGGCATTGACGATCACCGTGTCCACTTTGCCCAGCGCGCTGCTGAGCTTGACATGGGTGGGAAAGGCGGCACCGCCCATACCCACAATTCCCGCCTCCCGGATCACATCGATCAGCTGCTGGGCGGTCATGGCCCGGACTTCCTCTCTGGTGCGGGGGTGGATATCCGGGCACAGGGTCTGCAGGTGGTCATTTTCGATTTCGATGCACTCCTGCAATGTGCCGGAGGGGTGGGGGCGCATCTCCACGGCCCGAACCGTGCCGGATACGCTGCTGTGAATGGGCACGCACAGGCCGCTGTTGTCTCCCAGCTTCTGGCCGACTGTGACGGCATCGCCCTTTTTGACCAGCGCGCGGCAGGGCGCGCCGATGTGCTGGGACAGAGGGATCACCAGAATATCCGGCTCCGGAAAATTCTGGATCGCCTGATGACAGGCGTGCCACTTATGATCTTTGGGGTGGACACCGCCGAAGATTTTATGTATCATAAGCATTTTACCTCGCTGTTAGTTTCCGCTGCAGGTCGCAGCGCAGGTTTCTACCCGTTTATCATAGCGCATTTTTTTCAATTTGTCTATGAAAAGTTTGGTATTTTATCCAATCTTAGTGCAAAAAGTGCTGTTTTATCGATACGAATTGACGGAATTTACAACCGGCCATTGCCGGGGACACTCAAAAATTATGTCATTGCGAACCAGTACGTAAAAAAGAAATGTCATTGCGAACCAGTGCGCACACTGGTGTGGCAATCCCCCCGTTCTTCCGGATTGT
>CAYSJX010000007.1:0-28313 GCA_964431445.1 uncultured Oscillospiraceae bacterium
TGAAAAAGCGTGCTAATCGTGTTTCCAAGCTTTTTTGCCAGTTCAGAGATCTTATCAACGGCTGACGTAAACACCCACTTGATCGTCGCGAACGCCTTCTGCAAGGCCGTGGACTGTTTTACATACGCTACGAAAGCAGCCCCCAATGCCTTGATTTTTTCGATGGCGGGGGGTATTTTCCCGATCAAGGAAGTGAACACATTCCCGATCTTCGACAAAATATCAATGGACTTAATCTTCTGTCCGAAGGCCTTGATGGCGTTTCCCATCTTCGAGAGTGCCCCGGAAAATGCTGTCTTGACTGTATTCGCGGCATTGCTGATCTTTGACAGAATCTTCTGCAAGGTTTCCGACTGTTTTACATACGCTACGAAAGCAGCCCCCAATGCCTTGATTTTTTCGATGGCGGGGGGTATTTTCCCGATCAAGGAAGTGAACACATTCCCGATCTTCGACAAAATATCAATGGACTTAATCTTCTGTCCGAAGGCCTTGATGGCGTTTCCCATCTTCGAGAGTGCCCCGGAAAATGCTGTCTTGACTGTATTCGCGGCATTGCTGATCTTTGACAGAATCTTCTGCAAGGTTTCCGACTGTTTTACATACGCTACGAAAGCAGCCCCCAATGCCTTGATTTTTTCGATGGCGGGGGGTATTTTCCCGATCAAGGAAGTGAACACATTCCCGATCTTCGACAAAATATCAATGGACTTAATCTTCTGTCCGAAGGCCTTGATGGCGTTTCCCATCTTCGAGAGTGCCCCGGAAAATGCTGTCTTGACTGTATTCGCGGCATTGCTGATCTTTGACAGGATGGTTTGCAGTTTTTCTGAGTTGCCGATAGAACCGCGCAGATTCACCAAGAAATCGCCGACCTTCGCGGCGGCGTCAAGCAACGAGGTTCCAATAGGGGCTGAAAAGCCTATGAGTTTTCCGATCCCTGCGACCACCCATCCAACAGCCGACTTGACCATATCGAATGCCGCTGCTACACCGCTTGCGATCCTTCCGAGCTTCGCCATCGCTTCAGAATTTTCTGTGAACTCCCGGATTTTATCCGTCATTTCACGAAACTTTTTCGTGATGTTGAAGAGCTGTTCACTGGTGGTCGGGGGAAATAATTTCTGAAACTCTGTTTTGATTACCCCTGCGATATTTTGAATCGAATGAACAATATTCCAGAAGCTTTGGATTAAGTCGTTTCGGCCGCCGAGGTCTTTCCAACCTTTAACGATCTGGTTGCGTGTATCCGCTGACGCGCTAATGATATCCCCGAAGAAATCACTGATGCTTGTCAAAAGCTCCTTCGCTTCCTCAAAGTCACCAATGATATACTCCCATGTCTGGGTCCATCCGCTCTGCGCCGCTTCCTTCAGTGTATCAAATAGCTGCGTGAAGGTCTTGACCTTCGTGGCTGCGTCCGTTGCGTCCTTTGCCAGCTGAACGATTTCTTCCGCTTCATCAAGGGTATAGCCCTGTGCAAGCAGGTCTTCTTTTTTCTGTGCCATGGCCCATGCGATGCCTGCATCCATGTTGGCAGCAGTGTATCCCGCATCCTTGGCGATTTGTTCGAAGTCCCAGGAAAACTGTTCGAGGGTCGCGGTCAGAATGTCGGAGCTTAACCATCCCGACGATAGGCTGTCGCGGAAGGAAATCTGTCCCGCCTCCAGCTGAGCAAAAGTCTTCTGAGCATCCTCCCCTACGACACCCATGGCTTTTGCAGTTCGTTGCAATGCTTTCTGGAACAGTTCGCCGCCCATGCCCGCATTGACAACGCTGTTCCAGTCCATCAGCTTCACCGTTCCAGTCGAAATTGCCTGGGAAAGCTGATACATACCGCGACTTGCCTGTTCCGAGGTCGAGCCGGATACAGCTGCCAAATTCGCAATACCCTGAATAGAGGCGACTGCTGTGTCCAATTCGACGCCCGCTGCAGTGAATGTGCCGATGTTGCGAGTCATCTCGGTGAAGTTGTAGATCGTCTTGTCCGCATAACGATTCAGCTGATCCAGTCGGTCGTTGACGATCTCCAAGCGCTCAGCATCTGACTTTCCCGCTGCCGTCATCGCATCACGGGTGTTGGACAGAATGGTCTGGATCGCATTGATCTGCGTTTCATATTCGGCAAAGCCTGTGAAAATAGGCGTGATCGTCAGATCCTCAACGAAGCGTTTGACTTTTCCCAATGCGTTGATGGCCGAATTCGTGATGCGCCTGAATACTTCATCGGTGAATGTTCCCATGAAGGAGAATTTTTTCGTGATAGCATCGGCAGCGTCAAGAATAGAATCAAAGCTGACGGCCTTCGAAGCTTTGTTTAGCTTTGAGAAACCTTTCGCGGCATCCTCCAGGTCAAGGCTCTTCTTCAACTTGTCCAGTGTTTCGATGCTGGCCTGGGCATGACTTTCAAATTGTTTGTTGTCGAATTGCATCTCGACGATCCGTTTGTCGATGTTCATCGTGCAATGACCTCCTTCCATGCCGCGTTGGCGATTTGATCAAAAATGGGGCGGATCGCCGGGTTAATGTAATCAATCCCCCGAACATATCCGCCCGTTCCGGTCCCATGACCGTATTGCAGAATCAGCGCGATGTTTACGCCCTGATTCTCATTTGAGTTTGTCCAATAAAGAGAATAGCCGCTGGGTGTCTGTTCTATTTCGTAGCTCCACGCTGCGGCGGTCGCACCCGAACGGGCGGGGGTTGCGGCGGCAAGAGTGTCAACGCCCGCCTGTCCATAAACCTTCAGGATCTCCAGCGGGGATTGTCGCGTTGCGTGGCGGAGCAACTTCTCCGTCCGCTTAAAGTTCCCACTGTGATTGAAGCGAATCAACTCAAGCCGCCTCCTTTCACCCTCTTGTGTTGAGCTTCTTTCTGCGTGCTTCGTTGAGCATCCGGTTGCGTTCGGCGATCTCGCGCTTGCTCATCTTCTTCGGGGGCGAATTCTTGATATTGCAGACCCGAATGAGTGCGATGAGCTTGTTCAGATGCCATTTTTCGCATGCGAAAGGAATGTTGAGCGCCACCATCCAGTAATAAATGATTTCAGCTGTGATGATGTCGCGATTGAATTGTTTGTTTTCCTGTTCAGAGAACGTCGTTGCGCACATTGGCGATTCGATATAAGCGTTGATGTCGTTGAAGTTCTGCTGAGTCAGGAACCGATAGACCACGGGGGGTACATTCTGCGTGATGGTCATGCAGCGTACATAATCAATGCATTCCTCCGTGGTCTTTGGGGTTTTACTGTGGAATGGCTTGAGCCATTTTGACTCCCACTTGGAAACGGAGATCAATGAGTGTTCGAGTTGTAGGGTGGTCGCCTTGATAGAGACGAATTCCCCTTTACGCTCATCGAAATAGTCTGCAGGTGGAATCGTGATCGTGAGCATGCGCCTGCGAAGATCAGGTCGCAGCCTGGAGCGCCGGTGCAGCGGAAGTGTTCGTGGACTGCGCAGGAATGATCGCCGCGATAAAGTCGGCGAACTTCTGCGGATCGCTCAGCAGTTCGAGGAAGAGTACGGAGTACGCTTCCGTCTCGATGAACTGCTCGGCCAGACGGCGACCATCGGGACCCGTCTTGATGAATCGCTTGCCATCGGTGGATTTTTCGCCGTAAGCCATCATGACGATCTCCTTGAACATCGCCATGATGCGACCGGTGTCCTGCGTGTTGACCATCTGTTCGATCACCTTGGTCATACCGCCGGTCACACCATATTCCCAGGTCATGATCTCCGCGGAGGACAGGTTGAAATAGAAATCTTCCTTGCGCTCGTTACCATCGTAATCAGTAAAAGTAATCGTCTTTTTCAGCATCGTCTTTTCTCCTTTTCGTCGTCTGATTTTTTGATAGGGGGTATTTTTCCCCGCTTTTTTTTGAAAATATCAATTGGAGAGCATCCCCGCCTATGCCCTCCTGTTTCATCCCGCTGCCACGCATTCGTGGAGCACTTCCTGTTTGTTGGAAAATATCAATCGGATGAGGCGTCCCCACCGGCGCCTCCGCTTGTCAGCTTCCCGCCGCGAACGGCCCTCCATCGTGTTCGGACGACTTAGTCGGCCGTCATCAGGGTCTTGACTTCATCAGGCAGCGGGAGCTTTGCCGCGGCGGTCGAGGAACCGTAGAGCGCGTCCTCCAGCTTCTTCATCTTCTCCGGCGCGAAGTCCAGACTGCTGACGGTCAGCTTGGCCGTCGGCTTGAAGCCCGCGACCGGGACGGCCGTACCCTCGACATCCCAGCTCATCGTCGCCGCTTCAGGGGAATCGTTGATCGAGTCGTGACTCTTTTCGGACGGGGATGCCGTCAGGCCGTAGACCAGATGCAGCTTGTAGCCCGCGTTCTGACCCTTCGCCGCGCTGCCGACCTCGGTGCGGTAGCACAGGCCGAAGATCGCACGATCCTGCTGGCCGACCCACACACCCTTCACGAGCTCCTTCTGACCGTCGCATTCCGCAAACAGATCCGGATACATGTAGGCCTCGATGCTGCCCTCGTAACTTTCGGCAGCACGCAGGGCGGCGTACTCCATATTGTCCGCCCACAGCTTGGTGTTGTCCGCGCCGGAGGGGCTTTCAGTCACGTTGATCAGACCGTTCCAAGCCTCCGCCTTGTTATAGACGCCGGACTCGTCCTGGCGATAGATCACACCCTTGGACACACCCGTTTCATACAGGCGATTTTCGATCTCGCCCCAGGTAATAACATTGTTTGCCATGTGGTTATCCTCCTTTGGTTTTAGTAGATTGTGAATACGTCGTGATGTAGGTTGTCGCTGACGAAATGCCGGTCATGACGACATAGCGGCAGATCTGCAAGCTTCTTTGTGATCGGGCTTTCGGGATCGCGGTCGATCACCGTCGCGGTGAAGCGGTAGTTGGACGTATATGGCCTGTCGCATGCGTAAAGTGTAACGATTTGATCCAGTTCGTATACGATGCATGGGTAGACAAGCGTCACGTTCCCAGGTGGCTGAAAGTATACATTCGCGACCAGTTCGCGAAATAGTCCATCAAGTTCCAGCCGTCTGTCCATTGTACATACCTCCGATCGTCAAAAGAAGACGGGGGAACTGGACTTCGACATTTGTCACCTTCCAGACTCCCCCCATCCATTTCACATAGCGAATGGCGAAGATATGCTGCTGTGCATAAGGATCGGCAACGATGCTGATGCTGTTGTTCAGGGTCACATCATCGTTGACACTTGTACCGGATTCCAGCTTGCGGATGTTGCGGACAATATCGCCATAGTAAGGGCGCTCGACCACTTTCTCCTGCCATATGCTCGGGCGGGTCTCCACCATCTCGGCATAGCCAATCACCCCACAAAACTTCGCCATTTTGACCGCTCCTTATTTACTCAGAGTCAGTAACGTCCTCTTCCAGCGCAATGGCGGAGAGCACGCGAGTGTTCGCACCAGACACGCGGGTCTCAAGCAGGCTGATCTGCTGGTTGAAATTCAGATCGAAATCGGTGAAGTGGGTCAGTTCGCCGCCCTTGGTTGCGCCAAGCGTATAATCGTTGAAGTTATACATGATGCCCAGCAGCTTCTTGATCTTACTGCCATCGGCGGTACGGGTCAGACCCTCGAACTGCTCCGCCGTGATGATCTCACGCACGTTCAGCGCAGCCTTCAGTTCGTTCACATTGTCGTAGATGCGGCGGCCATTCAGGTCGCGAGCCAGAAGCATCACGTTCACCAGATGCGGGGCGCAGATGAAGTCGGGGTTGCCGCTACCCTTATACTTCTCACGGGCATAGAGCAGTGTCTGAATGACCGCCTCAGCGTAGATATAGTTCTCGCCAAAGTTAGCACCGGTGTTCGTGCCCTGAAGGGATTCCTTCATGCCCTTAACATCGACATCCGCATGGATGGTGTACAGTTCATCATCCGTCCAGATGGGGCGGATCTTGGTCTCATCGATCTTGCCTTCCGTGCCAGAAGAGCGACCGTCACCCACCACAATAGCGCGTGCCAGTTCCTCATTGATGTTCATGCGGTCGAGGTTGTACATGTACTGCACCACATCAAAGTCGTTGATATCCACCATGTCGTCACGATCCAGCTTGGACTTGACATAGATGGTCTGGGGGTCAGTGGTGCGGCTCAGCAGGGACAGATTGCCGCGGAACTTCTTTTCCTTGTCCTTGCCATAGCCCTGGGCACGCATGTTGGAGATGTCACGGGCGTCCGCCTGACGGGTACGGACGCGAGAGATCGGGCTCTTGTGAACCTTCGCCAGCACCTTGGTGATCCAGCCCTGATCTGTGGTCAGGAGTTCGGGCGCGCCAGGACGCACGTCCTTGTATTCCGGGAACAGCGCATCAATGCCGGTGATTCCATTATCTGCGTGCGCCAGTTCATCCGCGTGGTCGGCTGCATACATCTCCGCCGCAGCCTTGAAGCTGCCCACGGCAGTGGTCTTGGCCGTGGAGAGGATCTTCTGCTGGTCGGCGTGGCAGATCACGTTCTCCTGCTTGTCAGTTTCCTTGTCAAAGACATTATGCTTCATATCGTTTTCCTCCTCTTCCTTGTTGGGGTCATTATTGTTTTCGTCGTGCTGCTTGATTGCTTCCTCAAGCATCGCCACCATGACGACCTTCTGCTTGTCCGTCATGGAATCCAGAACATCCTGGACGGTTTCGTCCTTGTCGTCTGATTCTTCATCGGATTTGTCAGCGTGTTCCAGCATCATTTCGAACTCAATGGGTTCGCCAGTGTAGATCACGCCCTGATCGCTCGCTACCTCTACTGTGCCGTCACTATGAACGATCACCGAGTCGATGAAAGCGCCGGGATTGGCGCCCGCAAGAACCAGGCTCACTTCTCGAATCAAGCCGTGGATCACGTTCTTCTGCTTCTCCACCAGCTGATTGGCGTAAATGGAAAGAGCGGAAATGTCGCCATGCTTCAGCAGCATCTTGGCGTTCTTTCCGCTCTCCGTTTCGTTGAAATATCCATAGGCGTAGGTGCCTTCGTCACGATGCTCCAGAATGGCGTGACCCAACACCGCGCCCGGTTCATCATGCCGGTGCTGCCAAACCAGCGGCACCTTCTGTGCAGAATCCTTGAAAGCGCCGGGCATGATGGTGCGGCCGTCGGTGCAACGCAGATTTGCGCGCGTCGCCCAGCCGCTGAAGTCGTAGTTATTGTCCATTTTGACCTGTGTCCTCCTCTTCGGGCGTTTCGGCTGCAGGGAGCGCCGGGGCGGCGTTCGCAGCGGATGCGCTCAGATTTTTGTTGCGAAGCTCATCTGCGCTCGGATCATTGCTGGGCTTCATGCCGATTTTCTGACGGATCTCGTTGCCCGCCATGATCTCATTTCGAGTGAACTTGTCAGCGATCTCTGCAATGATGCTCACCGGCACCAGCTTGAAGGGATCGCGGAAGTACATAATCGTCTGACGCTGAGAGCGTGCTGTTTTTGTCAGGAACTTCCGTTTCGACTCCTCCACCAGAACGGAAAGGATCGGCTCGATTGTACGGTTGTAGTAGTTCAGCATCGTTTTCTCGTCCGCAGAACCGTCCAATATCGACTGCGTGATCCCCAACTGGCTGTATAGCATGCTCGTCAGGTATTCGATCTGTGTCATCAGATTGTTCTCGACGGAGCGATTCAACTGCGTGATCCGCTCTGTGCCGTCCGTGTATGCAATACCGTACTTTCCCTCCGACAGCTGACGTTCAATATCCTGCCGACGTTTCTCGGCTTGCTCCCGACGTGCCTCTGTCTTGATGATGTAGGGCAGCTGAATGATCAGATCAAGTTTGCCGCTGCTGTTCTGCTCATCAATGGCATCCAGCAGATTCAGTTTTCGGATCAACCGCTGCATAGTCGAATTGGGTTCGTTCACCACTGCATATAAGGGGTTTTCGATAATGGCGACAGCCGACTTTGGCATGATAACTTCTTCCCGCCGGCCTTTTGCCTGATTATAAACATTCACACGGACGTGTTCAGGATACCAGTCAAGGATCTGTCCTGTCCGCATGGTGTAGATCTTGAAGTTGCCAGATTCCTCCGGCTCGTCGTCCGTGTCCACCGGAACGATGGCGACACAGCCTTCGTCCAGCATGCTCTGAACGACATCCTGAATGAAAGCTCTGCCCGTCTGATCGATGTTGGCCTCCAATGTCAGACAGTTGTTCAGGCTCGAATCCAACACCTCGGTGAATCGCCCATCCTCGTCCGTCCGAACGTGGAAAATGTCTACGGCAGCTACGTCCATCGCGATCCGGTTGTATATGGCCGTCACGATGGAACGTTCATTACCCCGACTGAATCGCATTCGGTCGGGCCGATACCCGTAGGATGGGCCGAGTCCCATATAGTTCACAGTGGGGTCTTTGTTCTTGAATATGTTCCAGGCATGCTTGAGCCTGTTCATTACGCCCATATGCACTTCTCCTCCTGATGTCTGTAAAATGGGTACAAAAAAAAAAAAGACCGCAGACGGCCTATGTCGCCTGCGGAAATGGAATATCAGATTTTTTCAAGCTGATCTGCGAAACAGTCGTAGAGTTCCCATCCCGCGACACAATAAGCGTCAGGGTCACCGGTATAACCTCGTTCATCTTTTTCAACAGTGTAGCAGACCTCACCATTCGACCGAGCAGGACTGACGTCAATGATTTCACCATTCACGTCCTTCCCACGGATATGAACGTGGTCGCCGACCTGAAATTTCTCCATGCTTAATCCTCCTTCAACCGACGGTCGATATAGGCAGAAATGAAACGGTCGCTCCCGTCGGGGCCATCATCCTGCCAAACGGTTCGAAACAATCGCTTTGCGGTCACACCCAGTGTCATTGGAATGCAGGCTTTCTCATGACCATCGCCGATGGAGCGGCGATCAATCTTGCATTCCGGGGCGTAGCCGTTTTCAATGTCACAGAAGAGACGGTCCGGATCGTCCTCGCTATACCCTATTTTGAAGAACTGCGTGGCATGTTTTCCTCCCGGCAGGAGACAAAACTTGGTCAACTTGTCCTGGTGGATCACAAAACCCTTTGGACTCCGATAGAACCCATCTTCTATTGTAGCACGATTTGCCAGTTTCGCAAGTACTTTCTTTGGCGCATGACCCAGCTGTTCGGGCGAGCGTCTGACACCCCATTTCATTCCCTTAATGCCGTGATGGTATATTGCGCCCAGGTATCGGTCATCTTTCATCCTTAGTCAAATGCCTCTCTGTTGATTTTGTATGCGACATATGCATCCATCATGGCGGCTACTGCGTCAATCTTCTGATCATAGCGTTTCTTCATCAGTTTTCGATTACCGTTGGTGTCCTGAATGGCGATACAATGACCCAACGCAAAGCTCATCAGAGCCTCGTCGAACAAAAGCATCCGTTCCTCGGACAGCTTCTTCAGCTCGCCCAATGGCACGGATTCCGTCTTGCTTCCCTGGATTACTTTTTCGATTCCAAAAGGACCATTTTCACTTTCCCAACGGGCAATAAAATCTTTCGCGTTGTATGGATCGTAGCCAATGCAGCGTACATCATATTCATGCTCAGTGATGAAATCGTCCAGATCGTCATAGACCGCCATCATGTCCAATACTGTGCCGTCCATTACCCGAAGGCTACCTTCGGCGATGAACTCCTCGTATTTGCTGTGCATACCGGCGGGCAACTTATAGAATGTCAGGTCAGAAATATAGTTTCGAGTTTTTACGCCAAACCGACCATCCCCCAGGGGAAACAGGAAAGTGAATGCGCAGAAGTCATCACCCTGTGAGAGGTCGCAACCCATTGCGCATGGCATTCGCCAGAAGCTTTTCTTGCTGTGGGGCTGAATCTCTTCGTAGGAGAAGAAATAGGTAAACCCCTCCATCGGGATACCAAATCGCTTCGCCAGTACGTCATTGCGCTCACTTGGCGATTTCTCAATCATATCCACATCACGCTGATAGGTTTCATAGCTGACCGTCTTACCCAGGTTCGGGTTTGCTTTCAGCCACATTTCCGGATGGTTCACTTCATCGATGCTGTCCAGCTGATAATACCAGATGCTGATCCAGGGCGCATCAATCTCGCCGCGAAGGATCTTCTCTAACTTCATTTTGATCGTGTCACCGATGGCATTGCGAACCGTCCCCTCGGAGCTGATGGCCAGGATCAGATAATCATCGATCTTGCTGGAACCCTGCTCGATTGCGCCCACCACATCATCGCGCACGTCACAGCTCAGCCATTCGTCGATCGTCGCAACCTTTGTCCGCATGCTTTGAAGCTTGTCGATGCTCATGGGAACAGTTTCAATACGACTGTTAGTGATGAAGTTTTCGATGCCTTTCTTTGTGCTGGCCAGCTTCACTCTCGCGGCCTTGCTTCCGGTCGTATTCTGCAAGCTGCCTTCTGACAAAAACTTGAAAAGAGGTCCTCGTGCACGAGTAATGGAGGTTCGAATAGGCGACAGCGTCTCGTCTGCTTGTCGCATTGTGTAGGCCGTCGCGATCTGATGCGTCGTGGTCGTGTCGATGTTCAAGAAGTAACTTTGAATGTCACTGGCGTACATTGTTTTTGCCGCTCCGCGCGCGACGATCAGATATTGCAGATTGCATACCCGCTTCTTGATTCGCTTTCGTACATACCGCATCTGCGTACCGTCTTCGCTTGGCACTGGGACAACTTGTTCCACGAAGCGGTACCATCCAAAGATGTCCTCTGCCCATAGTTTGAAGCTATCCAATAACTCCAAATCTGAACCATCCGTCAGTGTCAGCTCTTCGTTGCAGTAGGCAATGAAACCCTCCACCGCCTGATCATCGTAATAGTATTCAGGATCTGCGATTTTTTCGTCAATGCGATGCATCTGTAATTCGATTTTCTCGCATATTGGAATCTGTCCGGCGATCACCGCCTCGCGAAACGCACCGTAATAACGTGGAACAGCTGTGTTTGATAGCACGCCGGATCAGTCCTTTTTCTTCTGAGGTGGTGATGGCTCTTTTTTCTTCCCAGGAGGCGATTGGGAAACGGATGGAAATAGCTCCTTGCGCTGCTTGTCAATGAGTGTCGCTTTCAGATACCAATCCGAGACCTTTTTGATCGTGTCACCGTCCATTTTATAAACGTCCATATCCTTGTATTTGCTAATATCGAAGGATTTTTCCTTCTTACCATCGAAGATTTTCGATACCAGCTTCGAAACAGCTTGCCGTGAGGACTGCTCAACGAAATCCTTACCTACTTTGACCAGCAGTCCCTTTGCGTAGCTGGTTTCCCTCGTCTTCTGACGCTCTACAAGATTCGAATACTGTTCCTCCAGGTTCAGCCGGTTGATGCGGACGCGGAGCTCTTCATCGGTCATGTCAGCAGTGCTCCGGCGCGACTTCCCTGACGCACTCTTGCCCCCGCTCTTCGTGGGAGAATCGCTTCCGCTATTCTTGCTCCCCTCTTGTTCTTCCCCCACACCATAGCGTGCACGTCCCGCCGGGGTCAGACTGCCGTCCGGATTTTGAAATCGGCGCAGCCCCCACTTCTGATCTTTGATGCCGTGGTGAGTCAATTCATTGCTCATATGTTTGTCACTCCTTTCTTTGAACATATAAAAAAAAGAACCTCCAAGTGATGAACTCAGAGGTTTGTGGTAAAATTATTTCGTCTTTCGTGATTTGGACTTAACGATGTCGTAAATCAAAAGGGCAATGCCGATAAGCCACAATGGGCCAAGACTCTTAATTGTCAGAGCCAGGATGCAGAATACTACGCCAATGATCGTTCCGGCTCTGGAAACGAGTATTTGCAGCGTTTTCTGCCGACCGCGATTGTCAAGGAACGTCTCCAGTATTTGATCCCGATGATCGTTTGATTCTTTTTGGTTTTCTTGACGTATCTTCTCCATTTGGATCGCTGCATAACCAGGAAGCATATGTTTGCGACCGCAATGGGTGCAGGTGAAGACGGACAAATCCTCTGCTGAGGGCACGAGCGAGCTACCACAGGATTCGCAGAACTGAGGCATTTCAGCATAGTCGTTCTGAACTTTTTTTATTCTTGTTCCGCAGCGTGAGCAATAATTTGCGTTAGGACTCACTGCGCTGCCACAATGTTCACAAAACGCAGAGCCTGTCGATACGGTGTCGGAATTTCGGGCAGTCATCTTTTCGATCAATTCCAATTCCCTTAATTCTGCTTCGCGCTTTTCGCGTTCCTCCCACATTTTTGCTTCGCGCTTTTCGCGCTCTATGCGTTCCTTACGGTTTCTCCGGTCTCTCCGTTTCTCTTCTTCTATTTGTTTCTGCTGTGCTCTACGTTCTTCCTCTTCTGCTTCTTCACGGCGGACAACTCCCCGATGGTGATAGTATGCTATCGCCGCACCCAAAATAGCAGCCAAGTATCCCATTTCTGTCCCCGCCTTTCCTCTTGCGTTGCCTGAATGCGTTCTTGATTCGCGTTTCACTGCCGCATCTCCTTCTTCGTTCGGTGTTTTGCAACGAACAGAGCCAGCGCACAGAGGAAGAGCGCAGCTGCACAAGGGTAATAGAAAACGTGTACGATGCCCCATGTCGCATAGCTGGACGGCATGCTACCGCGATCCAGCACATCCCAGTTAATCAGATAGTGTACTCCGCCCATCATCAGCGAGAAAATCCCCATCAGCGTTGGGCGATTACGCAAGGCACAAAGGAGTGTAAGCACGCCACAAATTCCCGGAAAGGCAAAGACCACAGCGTAGAAGATCCCTGTCGCATTATCGCGGAAGAACTCCTCTCCGCCCTTGGCATAGATCACGCTGTACTTGAACAGGGAGAGAAAGTGCAGATTCTTCGCTGTGTAATCAACGGAATCAAAGACGGGTTTGTCGCCAAAGGACTCCAGGTACTCCACATAATCGTCGTTAAAATCGATGTAGGGGGCAAACAGCGCCGCTATGGCGATCAGGGAAAGAATGGCCGCGATCCAGCGGGGAAGCAGCGTGCGGTTCTTCATGATTCGTGCCTCCTTGTGTCTGTCGTGTGATGCGATACAAAAACAGTATAGCACTTCGCGTGACAGATGTAAACCTTTTTTGCTGTTACTTGTCACGCATGGCGTTCAACACCCATTCAAATTCGTTGATGATCTGGTTCATGCTTTCCAGAACGGCTGCGATCGTCGGGGGATCAAAGACCAAACGAACCTTCAGAGATACATATGTTTTGACACCCCCACCAACGAAGTCTTCCCATGTTTCTTCCTCGCCGGTAATTGAGAATCCGGGACGGCCGACCCCCGCCTCAGCGATTCGTCAATAGAATGAGGTCGGCGTCGAAGTCTGCGTTCGGAATAAACGTATGCGTTGGCTCAATCAAAGACGAGCTTTGCCTGTTTTCGCAGCACGATGTCCCGAGAGACAACCACAACGTTTCCATCTTCGAGGACTGCCGATTTCGTATGGTCAGACCAGATAACCCTAAGTTCAATATATGTTGCGCCTTTGCGATTCTTATATGCGGCATCGTCTGGATATATCGCCAGGTATCCGCCATCAATGGAACCCATATAGACCTGATAAGTCCCCGCAGGAATGTCCTCCCCAACTTTATAAGTACCGCAAGGAACATACGTCCCATCAGGAACAGCATATTGGTAGCGCTCGTCGTCAGTTAACTCTCTCACACTTATTGTAACAGGAAAACTTCTAATGAGAACCATATTTTCATTTTTGAGGGTCACGCAAGAAGCCTGATCCCCAAGACTGATATAGTCGTGCCACAGAGTATTTGAATCACTATCATAGGCCTCTCGCGACTCATAGACCCCAAACCAAGCAGTCGCCATTTGATTAAATTCGTAGGAATTGATGCAAACATAGTAAGTGCCAGACGGAATGTCTTCGCCAACAATGTACTTGCCGGGTGCAAGCACGTTTGGTTCTGCTTCGGGGTGCGCATAATACTCGTTGTCTACAGCCTGTTTTAACTCCGCGAGTTGTTCGAAATTCATACTTTTCAAATCCAAATTCTCAGCAAATGCGGAAACAGAGAGCAGCAGCGCAACAAGTGCGATAGAAAGGATCTTCTTCATGATTCGTGCCTCCTTGTGTCTGTCGTGTGATGCGATACAAAAACAGTATAGCACTTCGCGTGACAGATGTAAACCTTTTTTGCTGTTACTTGTCACGCATGGCGTTCAACACCCATTCAAATTCGTTGATGATCTGGTTCATGCTTTCCAGAACGGCTGCGATCGTCGGGGGATCAAAGACCAAACGAACCTTCAGAGATACATATGTTTTGACACCCTCGATGCATTCGACACCCTCGCCAACGAAGTCTTCCCAGGTTTCTTCCTCGCCGGTAATCGAGAATCCGGGACGGCCGACCCCTGCCTCAGCGATGCGCCAGAGAATACCATTCGTCAATAGAATGAGGTCGGCGTCGAAGTCTGCGTTCTCATATCCGATATTGGACGCCTTCTTGACTGTCCGCAGAATACTGTCCATTATACCGCCTCCTTTTTTCTGTACTCCGCAAGCATTTCTGCGTACTCCTTCGTGTTCGCATACCCGCAGGAATGAAACTCCGGACAGAACCCCCGATAAATGCATTCCGGAACCATGACGGATGCCAGTATCGGATCGACTTCCGCGACCTGGTCCTTCACTTCCTGCCATGCTGCGCGTGTTTCACTTGCGGCCTGATTACAGAGCCTGCGACGGCTGATGGAAATCAATGCCTGCGCATCCGCTTCACATTCGTGGCTGACCGACGCGTCCTGCGGGAGCTTATCGCGTGGGATGCCTGTGCGATCACTCCGCTGTGTCGTTACCCAGTGTTCAATACCGATCTTGTGCCGCACAAAGTGAACGGAAACCCAACTTTTCAAATCTTTCCACTTCCACGAGAAACGGATTCTGCGAATGGGACTATGCTCCGCCAACAGAATTGTTTTCTTCCATGAATCGCTGGGATAAATCCCCTCTCCCTCACGATTGATGGTCGTTCGAGCAGATCGCTTTACCTTCGGCCATGCATCCGAATAGTCAAACCATTGAATCAAATATCATCACCTTCCTTTCCATGGGCAAGTATCATACGGCGTTCTCTCCACCGGCTCAGTCAATAACAGCGAAGCATCTCCATAGTGGATCGCATTGTGAGTGTTGTGTGTCGTGCAAATCAGATACTCCGGGTCGGTCAGCAAATCCGTCGCTTGCCTAATGTCCTCCACTGTGATAGGATTCATATGGTGAATATAAATCCTCCCGTGGATCTCATAGCCCTCCATCCCCAGATCGCAACCCAGGTCGCGGGCGATCACACGGTCGCGTATCGGGCGCCACTCGCTGGAGTGGTAGAAGCTCTGATTCAAATATCGCTCAAACCCGAAGGTTTCCTGACCTACTTGCCCGGAGAGTTTCAAATATTCGTACCGGTCGCGAAAAGACGGTAGTCGTATGAGTTCACGGTATGTTCTAATATTCGACATTTTCTTCATCTTCTTCACCGTGTCCGCTGTATCGCTGCATCGCTCGAATCGCCTGACTGTAGAGCTGTTCCATCCGTTCTGTCGAATAGATGGCCTGTTTCTTTGCTTCTTTCAGTTCCAGTTCCTTCTGTGCTAACTGCAAATTCAGTTCGTCGATCTGCTTGTTAGCAGCAATTTTCAAAAAGTGTGTAGTCTCCTGTGAGGAGGCTGTTCCGTTGCGCAGTCGATCCTCTACAAGATCCATCGCCAGTGAAATCATCTGCCCTTCCCGCGCCTCAGGCGTAAGCGCAGGACGCATTCTCGGCGGAACCCGGGAGGGATCCGTCGTTTTTGCTCTTCGCGGCATAACTTTGCCCTCTTTTTTCACAAATTGTATGGTGTTTAGATGAACTCATGAAGCATTCGAGTAGCCTGTCGAAAGGAGAAAGAGATGGAAACCCAAAGAACAGACCAGAGACACTCATCTATAATATCATCTCTCTACCACTTCATAAGCTCGTCTAAACACCATGACGCCTAAAAACATTTCACCGAAAACCTCCCCCGGGGAATTTCAAAGGAGGCCGGCGATGCAGGGAGGGGGTGCATTTTCGACACCCCCCCTATACCTATTGACAGTTTGATTCTTACGCAGTCTGTACAGTTTCGTAGACTTTCTGATAAATATTCATGAAATCATACTTGATGATCTCATCAATCGCCCGTTCATTCGCTTGGTCGTTTTCTTCATCAGTGAATTCGTCACTCGTTCGCGCGATTCGTCCCAAATACGCGCAGGTATTGTACCCTTTTTCCGTGTCAAACAGAAACCATTTCTCGAACTGAGTGAACGGATTGTAGGGATTGTCAAACGTTGTCAGCATACAATTTCTCATCATACAACTGTCCCCTCCTTTCACTTGCTGTATTTCGAAACGGTCGATGCCGAAATACCAATCGCTTGAGCAATTTCGTCGTTTGTGTAACCAGAAGCACGCATTGCTTTAATTCTGGCCTGCTTTCCGGTGGACAAAGTGGTGGTCGCACGCGGTGTGGCGTAGGATCGCACCTGATCTGTGTCGGCGAACCGAAGAATCTGGCTCAGCACATTCTCACTGATTGCGCCTGCCTGAATAGCTTCCCATCCGCGAGGAGCAATGTTGATGGGGTTACGCTTCGCTCCATATCTTGTGCGAGCGCGAGAAAGCGCCAATTGCCCTTGCTTCTTGACCTCTTTGGGCGTCATATCAGGATTCGCACGCTTCATTGCCTTCACTTCGCTGTTGGCGGCCAGCTGCGCCTGTCGCTCGCGCGGCGCATTCTTTAATGCGACGTTAAGCTGAGCTGTTAGATAGCCAACCTCTTCCGCATATGCAGCCTTGGCGGAGGCGCTGTATCTAATGCGACCAGTGGCGAGCATCTCCTTTCGTGCCTCGTTTGCCAGGGCCTTCATTTTGTTAGCATAGGCCGCATACGCCTCCTCTTGGGGTGTACCACTGGAGAGAGTACGTGCATCTTTGGTCTCGGCCATTTGTGTGGAATCCTGTGTGCGCACGCGGGTCTTGCCATGCTTGTCAACATATTCCTCCACGACCTCCTTATAGACCAGCTCACCAGTATCTGGATCGATTTTGGGCGTACCCTTACGTTTCAGTACCTGATACGGTGATTTCGCACGGGAGATCAGCGTGGATGCACCGGTGTGAACGCTGCCATCTTCATCGACGCGCATCTGATACTTCTTCTTCAACCCCGGAATGTCATTATCAATCTCGCTTTGTTTCCAATCCAGCCTGTGTTTCTCAGCATCGATGACCACCATGCTATGGCGCACAGCCTTGGTGAGCTCCTCCGGGGTTGCACCCTTAAGCGTCATGTCCGTAATAAGATTGGAAATCTTGCCCATTTCCATCTGGGTCTGACTCTTGGTCATTCGTTTGAACTCGTGGCCGTTGTGCATGAACCATTCGCCACCGGCATTGTCTGTGCGTACTGGTGTAGACGAACTCGCGCCATACTCCATCTTGTTGTCGAAGTCCTGCAATTCTTTCAGCGCAGGCGAGGAAGTAATCTTAACCTTGCTGTAACTGGAGTTGCAAGGGATCACCTGTACAGTATCGCCATCAAAGTCTGCACCGGATAGTCGTGCCGCCACCTTGGGGTTAATACCGATCGCGTCTGCAGGGTTCGTGCCAAGAATGCGCCGTCCATCCGCATGCTTGTTGTTAACGACCAGGATCGGAATCTCAAATGTGCCGCCATGCGGATAACGGATCAGCGCTACTGTTTCGCCATCATGATAATTAGGCGCGTACACCTCGTTGTCTTTGAGAGAAGCAATTGGCAGGATCACCTGATACTTCTGCCTGGGCAAAGCCGCTGCCTGAAGATGGACCGCCGCCGAATCGCAATCGTTAGCAAAGGTCTCCAGAAGCTGCTTCTTTACCGTAGGGTTGGTCACTGCACAGATTTCGTCAAACTCCATCTGCTTGTCCGCAATCGCCAGTCCGAGCTGCTTGTGGATGAGCTGCATACTCTGCTTGCTCAGAAACTGCGAAGGCAGAGCGTCCGCCCATTCGCCCCAGTCACCTTCCATGCGTGTCTTGTTGATAAGGCCCAGCTTTCTCTCACCTGTTGAAGGATCGTCATAATGATACTGACCACCCTCTTCTCTGAGGAGCGCTCCAAAGGGGTTATGCGGGTCATCTTTCTTGATCGGCTTCAAAGCCTCCTGACCGGGCGACTTGCTCGTGTTGAACGCAACATCGACCCCGTCCGGCAGGTCGTCCGAGTAGAACGCCATACCCTTCAGATACTTATCTCCGTCTACCAAGATGCGGACCTGAGCATAGTGACTCCCCTTAAGATCGAGGTCTGCGCAGCCGCGCCGAATCTCAATAGTGCCGTCTTTCTCGATCGCCGTATGCCCATCCGGGGTCACATCGTCCCGATAACGAATCTGCAAGCGACTGGAATCCAACGACGCAGGATACTCGAAACCTTTTTCGAACTGTTCCTCGCCCTTTTCATCCACGCGCATCTTGTATTCGGTCACGGTGTGGACGTTCTCGAAATCGTAGATCTCCTTATGCTCCGTCCCAGGCGGGCAGATAACCTTAATGTTCGTCTGCTTGCCTGGGTTTGTCACCTGTGGGACGCCGCCGCCGTAGACCACATACCCTTCCTCTTCCAGCATAGACAGTGCTTGATTCAGTTTCTCCTTGCTGACGCGTAGTTCCAATTCGACACCGGTGCCCACATCGATCATGCCCTTCTCGTCGATCTGTGCGCGGAGGAAGTCCGCAGTCGCCCTTGCCGCGTTTGACCTCTCGGCGCTTCGTTCGTTGAGCAGGGAGCGTACCGTCGACTCATTGATGCCCATCTCGCGGGCGACCTCAGCCTGGGAGCGGCCTTCGTCGAGAAGCTGCCTTGCGCGAGCGACCCTCTGCGCGCGCTGTTCGTTGACCGCGGTGGAATACCTCGCCCGCAGTTCGGAAGTGCTCTTGAGGCCGCACGCCTTGACGATATCGGTGTCGGACATACCGGCCTTGCGAAGTTCGCGGATGCGGCTGGCGAAGTCGCCCCTGTGCTGATTGGGGTCGTCACCGCTGCCGAGGGGGTAGCGGCCGGAGCCCCGCCCGGGCGCACCGTCCTTAGCGCTCACGCCGTAGTGCATCAAAATTTTGTCAGCGATCCTATCCATGGTTACGCCTCCTCTTCCCTGACACGGTTGATGATTTTGTCGAAAGTGATGATCTTATCCATCACGGGGACGATCTCGTCCACCTCGGGGTTGTGATAGATGACTTGGTCGTTCTGATAGAGTCGAAGTTCCATTTTGATGTCTGCGGGCTTCACGCGGTATTCCAGGCAGAACAGCGCCGCGTAGATCATCAGCTGCTCCATGTGGGCAGGTGTTTCGCCTGTTTTGAGGTCGTGGATGCGAAGCATACCATTGCGGAATGCGATGGCGTCCGCCGTGCCGAAGCAGTTGGGAGAGTAGTACAGCGGCACCTCGGGCGACATCTTGTACCCGATGGCATCGTTGACATGCATGTTGAGTGTTTTCTGACTCTTGGGGAGCTTTTGCCCTAAGCGAATGCACCGGGCAGCAAAATCGTGAAGCTCGGTTCCTTTTGCAGCCGCCTGTTTGCGTCTGTATGTGTCTGCAAGCTTGGCTTCGTCATATCCAAGCCAGTAGTAGTTACTTGGTGAGAGGATCGCGTGCGTTCCCTCCACCTCCGAATGCCTGTTCCAATTCATGCAGGACTTCCTCCTTGTTCTCAGGGAATATAAATCTTGCAAAGGACATCCCGTTCATTCGGCTGACGTAGTATTCCTGATTCGGCTGACGATGTGCGCCTTTGCTACGCTTGCACTCCAATGCTGCCCAGTGCGTCCCCCACAGAAGAAGCAGGTCCGGAATGCCCTGAATGTGGCCGGAGTCCAACTTCGTCACGATGCAATCGGGGAAGCGCTCTTTCAGCTCCCGGATCAGGCTACTCTGAAAACTTGCTTCTTTCGAGGCACGTTTCATACCTCCGGTCTCCTTTCTTGAAATCTATAGGGGGGGGGGGGACTTTTTTCGTCCCACCCCCTATAGGTTTTTTTTCAAAAAGAAAAGAGAGAAGGCATATTTCGGACGATGGAGGGGCCGACAATTTGACCAAGTCTCCATACACTCCCGTGTCTTCTCTCTTCATAAAAGGGCATGTTTTTTTCGCGGGCATCTTCGTTCGCAGAATATCAATGGTGGACGGTCTCTCCTCCCGAATATCAATGGTGGACGGTCTCTCCTCCCAAATATCAATTCGCCATCGGGTCGTCCGGGTCGATGAGGTAGTGCTCGCAATGTTTCTTGCAGAAAGGGTAATTCTCGCAGCACCCGGATAGGCAGATGTCTCCGGGCGGTTGTGCGCCAATATATGCAAAGTACGTCGAGCGATCCATCTCACTTTCGCACTCCGGACAATACCAAACTTTCCGCACAGGTTCCCACTTCATCTCACTGAAGCAACGCTCACACATGACAGCGTTTTCGTATTCGTCATAGGCCGAGTTCGCCCAGTCGTCAAACGCGTCTATTTCGTGAATATTGAACGGGTTGTATTGATTCTCTTTCATCCTTTTCACCTCGCGCAAGTATTGTACTACAGGAATATTAAATGCGCAAGGCTTCTATCCCGATTCGATACATTGAATGTTGTTCTTATCGCAAACCTCCCTTCTTGAGTGTCAAAACCTACTTGGTGGCCACTTGCCCACTTTTTTAGCCCTATTACTATATAACTATTTATTTCTTTTTCGCAATTAAATAGAAATAAAAGTGGGCAAATGGCCACGAACCCTCAAAAACAGCTTTTTTCGCCTAAAAATAGGCTAAAAAGTGGCCTTTTCGAGCTTTTTCGCCCCGTTTTTTGGCTTATCCGTGGCCACTTTTGTTTTGTAAAAGTGGCCATTTGCCCACTTTTTTGGGCCATTTTTCGTCCTCTCAACCGTTTTTGTCCGTTTTTTCAAATACAAAAGTGGGCAGTGGACACTTTTTTCTGACAAAAGTGGGCATCAAAAATCATCCTCATACCACACCAGCCGATCGCCTGCAAGCGATTTCGGGACATCCAAAATGCGCTGGTTTTCACTCGCCCTGAATCTCAGGTTGGGCCTGTACTTATCCGCGCGGTACGGGCCATCTACCAGCACGTCCACCTCTCTCAAAAGCGCCTGCTGGTCGCCATCGCCCTTCTGTAAAATAGAATCCATGGTATAACCAGTAAAGCACCAAACCGAGAGATCCAGAGAGTGAGCAAACTTCGCCAGGTCATACGCCGCTGCTGGTTGCAAAAACGGTTCGCCCCCAGAAAGCGTAATCCCATCCAAATGCAAATCGATCGCCATCCGCCGCTTGAGCTCTTCCGTGTCCATTTCCGTGCCGGCGTTCGGATTCCACGCTCCCTGAGCGCTGCAACCGCCACAATGCAGCAAGCACCCCTGGAATTCCACAACCATCCGAATTCCCGGTCCGTCTACGCGGGAATTTTGAATGATGGCGTAGATTTGAGTTTTCATATTCCGTTTCTCCTTTCCAGCAAAAAAGAAGAGAGCCTGCATTTGTTACAAGCTCTCTCTTTCTGTCACATCCATTCCTTCCGATAATTCAATTTGGGGTTCGCGAATTTGTAGTATTTGATCTTCTTCTCAACGACTTCCACAATGGCCGTGAGTACAAACATCAAAAGGAACAAATACAGAACCACACACATTTGAATCTCCTCCTTTATTTTTGGAGTTTCCATAAAGGGGAATGTATGTTTCGCGTATCAGTTTATTCTACAGAAATCGCACTCTTGCCAAGGTAGCACAGCATGATTATGCCTCCGCAGTATCAGGATGCCTCAACGCGTCCGCAGCAGCAATAGCCTCGTCCTGCGTATCATAGTTGCCCTCGAAAATCCCATCCACATACAGACTGTAATAACCACGAGGATTGCGTACAATGTTAATGATCATAGTGCTTCACCCTCTCCCTTTCTTCGGCGCGTTTCGCGTCGTTCCATTTATCCAAACTTCCTACGAGATACCCCGTGATCCTCCGAATACGTTCGAATGGCGCATCCGGCGTTTCCTTTCGTCCGCAACCGGGGCAAATATCATTGATGATGCCATTGTAGCTGCATGTGGGGTCGCGATCCACTGGATGATTGATACTCCCGTAGCCGATACCGCATTCTTTCATGCGGCGAATGATCGCCTCGAAGGCCTCAAGGTTCTTGGTCGCATCTCCGTCCATTTCCACATAGGAAATATGCCCCGCATTGGTGAGAGCATGATACGGGGCTTCCAGTTCAATCTTCTTTGCTGCCGTGGTTGGGTAATACACTGGAATGTGGAAGCTGTTCGTATAGTATTCTCGGTCTGTCACGCCTTCGATCACACCGTACTTTTCTCGATCCAGTTTGACAAATCGACCAGACAAGCCTTCCGCCGGTGTTGCCAAACAGGTGAAATTCAGCCCAGTGTAATGACCGCTATAATCACAGAAATTGCGAATATAGCTTACAATTTCCAACCCCAACCGCTGGGAATCAAAGCTTTCACCATGATGTTTCCCGGTCAAAGCCTTCAGCGTCTCTGCCAGGCCGATAAAACCAATGGAGAGTGTCCCGTGCTTGAGCACCTCCTCCAGCGTGTCATCAGGTTTCAACTTTTCCGAGTCCATCCAGACCCCTTCTCCCATCAGAAACGGGAAGTTGCGCACGGTACGGTTCTTCTGCACCTCATAGCGATCGAGAAGCTGGGCGCGAACCTTCCTAAGCAGACTGTCCAAGGCCACGAAGAAAGCCGTGGTGTCCCCCTTCACTTCGAGGGCCAGTCTGGGGAGATTGATGGAGGTGAAGCTGAGGTTTCCCCGCCCGGGCGCGACCTCATCGCCGCAAATGTTCCCCATCACTCGCGTGCGGCATCCCATGTAGGCCACCTCAGTTTCTGGATGGCCAGGCTTGTAGTATTGCAGGTTGAACGGCGCATCAATGAAGGAGAAATTTGGGAACAGTCGCTTGGCGCTCACACGCATGGCCAACTTGAACAGGTCGTAGTTGGGGTCATTAGGATTGTAGTTCACACCATCCTTCACACGGAAGATTTGAATCGGGAAAATAGGTGTTTCGCCATTCCCCAGTCCTGCCTCCGTCGCAAGCAGCAGCTGCTCAATCGCCAAACGCCCCTCCCACGAGGTGCATGTGCCATAGTTGATAGAGGAGAAAGGAACCTGCGCGCCAGCACGGGAATGCATGGTGTTTAGGTTGTGAATCAGCCCTTCCATCGCCTGATAGGTATCACGGGTGGTTTTCTTAAGAGCATAATACTCGCGCCAATGGACGTCTGCCTTCACACACAGAGATGCCTGAAGTTCAAACGCCTCACTCAGGTATCTGTTATACGTCAGTCGTACACCGTCCGCCATGGCGTAGTCGAAATCCACGATGCTCTGACCGCCGTGCTGATCGTTCTGATTCGACTGTATCGCAATCGCCGCCAGCGCAGCGTAGCTTCCGATAGACCTCGGTTCCCGCAGATGCCCATGCCCAGTATCGAACCCGCCCTTAAAAAGCTTGCGAAGCTCGATCTGTGTACAGGTGGTTGTCCAGCCGTAGAAATCCAAGTCGTGAATGTGAATATATCCTTCGCGGTGCAGCCGAGCAATTTCGGGGTCAACCATTGTTTCGAGATAGTATTCCTTCGCACTATTGGCACCATATTGCAGCATCGCGCCCATTGGGGTATCGCCATTGATGTTAGCGTTATCTCGCTTCAAGTTACAGTCTGCCGCGTTGGACGCGGTAATATCGTCGAAGATCGCCTTGACCTTCTTGCCGAATGCTTCATCGTTCATACTGTTTGCTTTTCAGTTCCTCCATTTCTTTTAGTCGCAGTACCAGTTCGACCACTTACCCACTCCTCCATGTCTCATCGTGCCCGACCTTAATCACCGTCAGCAGGCTCTCTACCTTTAGTCTGTAGAGACTGCCCAACTTGAACTCAGCCTTTTTCTTTTTCTCCTATCTGTCTGCCAACGTCAGAAAGCGCCTTTCCCAGGTTTCCGATCATCCTGGTTGTGTACTTTTCTTTTGCATCAAAGTAAATCTCGGTCAACTGCGCAAAAAGTCCACAGATGTACATCGCGGCGACAAAAAGGCTCAGGACGATTACAAGCGTCATCGTAAAACTATTCATGTTTCCCCCTCCTTTGTACGAATGGTCGTCAACTGCTTGAAGAGTTCTTCTGCCGTCGCGCCTTCGAAAGCATTGACGATCGTCACCATCTCGCCTTCCTTCTTGCCGACGATCAGTATTGCTTTATCCTCACCGTGCGTGAAGTCAAAGCTGACTAGGAGTGTGTCAGTCGGCAGAATATGGACATTCGGAATTTTGTTTATCATTTACTTTCCTCCTCACCACTTCACAAAGCGACTTTCGTTGAATGTCTTTTTTTCTTTCAACGCGCGGCCGATGGCAATATCAATGCCGCTACGGCTTTTCAGGTGATAATAGTAAAGGTCATGGTAAGGCGTGTTCAGACGATCGATTCGCCCGCTTGCCTGTACCATGACCTTGTAGGAGTAGTGCTGGCTGTAAAAAAGGATCGTATCCGTTTTTGTACAGTTCCAGCCCTCTGCTCCCGCGCTGTAGTTCACAAGGTAGACCCATTTCTCCCCTTCCGGAACCGGCTCGTGCCTGTGTCCGTTCCATTCCGCTACCACCGTGCCCGGCGACCACCCTAAGTCCTTCAGCGCCTCCAACTCGTAATCGAAGGAGTAGAAGAGAATCATCTTCGGGTGATTCTCAGCAATCTGTAGCACGGCAAGCAACCGATTCTCATCCAGGTTGACGCACTTGCGCAGGGCGTAGCACAGTCCACCAGCATTTTCGATTGGCTCGTTTTTCCAAACGTCCCAGCGGTTGCGCGTGATCTCGCGATATTGCGCCGCATCGTACTGAACATAGACATCCTCGTGATGCTGTACGGTCGGGCGCTTGAAATCCATATCGATAAGAATGGAATCCCGTAGCCTTTCCAGCTTCTGCTCGCCTAAGTATCGGTCTATCTTGGGAAACTTCGCCGCGTGAGAGTAGACCACATGGTCACGGATGAACTGTGTGCGGTTTTTGTAGAAGCCGTTGGCGACAAACACAGGAATGTATTCGCTCCATGTATCGCCCGGTGTGGCAGACAGCAGGATCCAGTCGTTCCCCTTGGCGATTTTGAGGAAACTTTTTACCCACACACCGCTGCCTACCACCCGCTGCTCGTCAAAGATGAAGAAGGCATTCTTCGCCTCTGTATACTTTGCGATGTTGTTCCAGCTGTCTACAACCACCTTGTGGTTGTAGAGATTTTCCGAATCCCCACAGGCGATCAGGAAGGGAGCCAATTCTTTTTCCCATTCGAATGTATCCCGCTTGCGGGCCGTAGTAATTATGTAGAGATTCTGCGGCGGATCGTCCATTGGGAAGTATTCTCCGCCGGATACGCTCTCCACCTCGCCGCCGTTTTTCAAGTAGTAGTAGCTGATCGCTGTCAGGCTCTTGCCACTGCCCACCCCGCCGCACAGGATGCAACCGTTTTTCATCCGCCTGATCGCGTCCAGCTGATAGTCAAAGAGATGAATTTCAGCCATTGTGTCGTTCCTCCAGAATATCAATGGAAAACGCCCCTTTCCCCGAATATCAATGGAAAACGCCACCCCTCCCGGGCATCAGAACGGTTCTTCTTCGCACTCGATCTGTTCTTCGCGACGACGGCGGTACATCGCAGCATAAGGATCGTCATCGTTGTCCTGCTCAACGTACATCGTGCGGATGTAGAGGCTCATATTGTGATTCGCGGGGTCGTATTCATACGGGTTGAGAATGACGTTTACGTTCTTAATCCGCATATCGTCCAGCAAAGCAATTGTATCTTCACTCTGCAGCACAGGCTCGTCGTTCTCGTTCACCAGATACACCTTCGGCGGATACTTCACCGGCATGCCATTGCGGTTACGGAATTTCAGGATTGCTGTGATGAAATATTCCGGACGGAACTCGCTCAGATCTTCATCGGGACGGGGCTTGGTTTCGCGGACAGTAAAACCCGCCTTCACTAGATCGCGCACCTGCTCCATATCAGGGACGATAATGTTGCACTTGCGGCGGGAATCACCGAAACGATCCTTCTGCGGATCACCGGAAAAGTTGGTCTGAAAGATAAAACGCGTATTGTCAATCGGAATAGTCTTACTAATCATTGTTTCTTCCTCCTAAAAATCAATTAGCTTTCTGGCGGGACATCATAATAGTCATCGGACTGAAACCATTCGAAGTCCCCGTATTTGCCAATGGCTGCAATCGCATCGTCCACCAATTTGTTGTAGAAGCTTCGGTCAACGCAGTCTTCCTTGCCAAGCGTTCGAAGCACCTCAGATTCCATCCAGCGGTAGCCTTTACTTCCAGTCGCGGCCGCATACTTGCCCCCAGATTCTCGCAGCAGAACTCCCCCATCCGTACCCGGCTTTACCGGTGTGAACTGCCCGACCTTGCCGATGAAATGGTAGTCGTGTGTGTCAGCCGTTTGAGCCATATCCAGATAAAGTGCCGTACTAACGGAAAATGTTTCGCACATGTCGTCAAACACGATTGGTTCGCGGCTGAACAGTGTCTTGAAGACATAGGGCACCGCAAATTGCTTGCCGGTTGCCGTCCATTGGCCACCATACTTCTTAATGTCACTGGGGGCATAACCGTACTTCGTCATGCATCCCTCCAACGTATCGTATTTAGCGATATATACAGCATCGTTCACCAGACACATCTTATCGTAGGTCGCCTCATGCTCAAAGGTGTAGCCGTATTGCTTGCCGTAATCCATGACGAATTGGATGATCTCCGGCGTTGCGTCAGGAATCTTGATGGAATCGGTCTTGATGTGCGCTACGGTAAAGCCGCGTCTCTGAACCTCGTGCTTCAGATTAACCATGAACAACGCACCTCGCTTGGCAACGATGTTGTCGCGGTTTCTTGGGTCACGGAAGGCATTCTCAAAGGCAGCACTCGTCAGTCCGTAAACCGAATTGATTGCCGTTTTCAGCGCGTTCGCCAATTCTTTCGAGGTCAGTTCTCCATTCTGCACTTTCTTAATGTAAGGCCCCAGCTTACCGTCCAGAATATCATTGATCTGCTCCCACGCCTCATGCTTGATGCTAACACGACCGTCCACAATTTCCTTGAATCGCTTGGTGAACTCTGTACCGAATAGACATTCCGCAATCACACTATGCGGATGCATGGATGCAATATCCAGCAGTGCTACGTTGCCGTGAATACCCGGCTCTGCATACACATAGCCGCCCTCGCCCACTTCTTCTCCGCGATAGGTGGACACTCCCCTATCATACTGGTAGCCGGGAAAATAGGGCAGCAGACTTCCCTCGTCGCCGTGAAGCTGAGCCATCATTTGCGGTGCAGCTGTCTTGAGGAAACCCATCATCTCGTCTGTAAGCTCGTATACCGGTTGACTCAGGTCGCGATAGTTAAATGCACTTTGCGGCTTCCGATTACGGTCAAATATGATTCGGGTGGTCAGACTGTTCGTGGTGTCATTCAACGTTGTGCCTGCAATGTCAGCCAGAATCTGTCTTGCAGTCCAGTCGCCAGAGAGATGGTTGAACACAGCTTCGGTTGCCAATACGTCATTATCACAGTATTCAGCGACCTTGGGCCAGAGTTCTTCCGCTACCGGCTTGTCCCACGGGAGTCCAAGCTCCTGATGATGAATGCCCAGCTCGATCTCGAATTTTTTCAGACTCTTTTTGTTTGCAGCTGAAGCGAAGTCGTATACATCCGTGTAGCTCACATTATACGCTTCCCCGAGAAACGCATCCGAACGCTTGCCGCCAGAAACGATCTTTTGACTGAGCGCATAAAGCATCTCATTGGAATATCCCATCAAACGAGCATAGAGAATATGGTTATCATAGCGGCGACAGTTGAATCCCACCAACTTATGTCGCATCAGCTCCTCAATTTCTGCAGGCTTGGGATTGATCATTCGAACGACAGGCTTATGATCCTCTTGCAATCTTCGGACGTATGCGTTCCAGGTCTGAAAGTCCTTAGGCGAATAGTCCTCGGCAGTTTTCCAATTTACAAGGAACAGATTCGGAAAAACCTCCACATCGTAAAATATCATTGGGCTGTTATCCGTTGCTTCGCCAGGTAGATGGTCTTCACTCTTAAACTTCATCTGAGCCACTTGTTTCAGACAGTATTCCGCTTGGTGGGTGCTCATGGCAGCAAACCGGATGACAGCGTTCTTCATGTCGCTCACGTCGTAGCTCAGACCGCTCTTGTAAGCATCATCCAGGATCTTA
>CAYSJX010000008.1:0-27504 GCA_964431445.1 uncultured Oscillospiraceae bacterium
AGGGCGGCTCCACGGTGCTGACCGAGGTGCCGGAGATGTTCGGCGCGGAGGGCTTCCTGATGAACAGCTGTGTCAGCGAGGAGGTCTTCGGCAAGGCCGTGAATATGATCAACGGCTTCAAGGAATACTTCCTGCGCCACAATGAGGTGGTGTATGAAAATCCCAGCCCCGGCAACAAGGCCGGCGGCATCACCACGCTGGAGGATAAATCCTGCGGCTGCGTGCAAAAGGGCGGCAGCGCGCCCATTGTCGATGTGATCGGCTATGGCGACGCGGTGACGGAGAAGGGATTGAACATGCTCTACGGCCCGGGCAACGATCTGGTTTCCTCCACGGCCCTGACGGCGGCGGGGGCCCACCTGATCCTCTTCACCACCGGCCGGGGCACCCCCTTCGGCGCGCCGGCTCCCACATTGAAGCTGGCCACCAACACGCCGCTGGCGCAGAAAAAGGCCGGCTGGATCGATTTCAACGCAGGTGTGGTGGCGGACGGCACCCGGACACTGGACGAGGCGGCACAGTCGCTGCTGGAGCTGGTGCTGGAGACCGCTTCCGGCCGCCAGACCTGTTCGGAACGGAAGGGCTTCCGGGATATTTCCATTTTTAAGGACGGCGTAATGCTTTGAGCCGAAACAAAGAAAAGAAAACACCCGCGGCATCTGTCGCGACAAAGAATGACGAAGATTTTCGCCAATACGCCCTCAACGGCCCTCCCACCGCCGTGCTGCTGAGTACCTGTATGCCGCTGGCACTGTTTCAGGCGCTGCAATCGGTGTTCAAGCTGCTCGATTCTCTGCTGGCCAGCCACATCAGCGCCGATGCCGTGTCGGCCGTGGCCTGCCTGAGCCAGATCACTTTGATGATCACGGCGCTGGGCACCGGCCTGGCCGTGGGCGGCTGCATCCGCATTTCCGAGGCCTACGGCCGTGGCGATTATGAAACGGTGCGCAGCCGGGTGGCAACGGTCTATGCCGTGGCCACGGCGGTCAGCGTGGTGGTGGCGGCGGTGCTGGAGCCCTTTGCCGAGCCCTTTTTGCGGCTATTGGGCACACCTGAAGCCCTCATCCGGGCCGGTGCCGGGTATTTCCGGGTGGAGATTTTGACACTGGTGGTCAATTTCTTCAACACGGTGTATCTGGCCATCGAGCGCAGCCGGGGACACGCCAAAAAGATCATGTGGCTCAATCTGGTCATTGTGGCGGTGAAGCTGAGCCTTTCTGCCCTGTTTGTCTATGGCCTGCAGGGGGATGTGACCATGCTGGCGGCGGCCAGCCTGATCGGTCAGTGCCTGCTGCTGGGCTACGCGCTGTGGAGTATGCACACCGATGACGGGGCGTTCCGCTTCCAATTTGGCAGCATTCGCCTGAAAAAGGACACGCTGGGGCCGATTTTGAACCTTTCCTACCCGGTCACGGCGGAAAAAATGCTTTTTGCGGCGGGAAAGGTGATCGTCAATGCCATGTCCGGCCAATACGGGGAGCTGACGGTGGGGGCGCTGGGTGTTTCCAACAACATTGGCGGCCTGACCACCTCCTGGCACACCGGCCTGACCGATGGGGCGGCACCCCTGATCAGCCAGAACCGCGGCGCGGGAAAATACCGGCGAACCTTGCAGCTGTATTTCCGGCTCCTTGTGCTGGATGTGGCCATCGGGGCGGTGGGGCTGCTGCTGGTATCCCGAACGCTTCCGTGGATTGCGGAGGTGTTCGCCAGCTCTCAGAACAATTTTGACCCGGAATTCCGGGATATGATCGTTTCCATCCACAGCTGGGAAATGCTGGGTTATATCACGCTGGGCATCAATTCGGCCACCATCGCTCTGCTGCTGGGCTATGGCCGCAGCAGACTGACCATGCTCCTGAATGTGGCACGGGTATTTCTCTACCGGGTGCCGGTGCTGTGGGCGCTGCAGCACTATACCACCATGGGGGCGGAGGCTGCCGGTGTGACCATGATGGTCAGCAATGTCTGCACGGGCCTGTCCGCCATCGTAGTGGCGATCCCGGTGGTGCGCCGCATCCGCGCCCTTGCGGCACAGGAGGAGTCATGACAACGGTTTTTTACATCGGGGACAGCACGGTCGCCCGGAATAATATCCACACCTACCCCCAGACGGGCATGTCACAGGGATTGCAGCTGTATCTGACGGAGACGGTGCAGGTGCGCAGCTTTGCCAAAAACGGCCGCAGCACCCGCTCCTTTCTGGCGGAGGGGCGCTTTGCGCCGGTGGAGCAGGCCATGGAGCCCGGGGATTTTCTGCTGATCCAGTTCGGCCATAACGATGAAAAGGCAGACCCGGCCCGCCATACGGATCCGGATACCACCTTTTGCGACAATCTGCGGCTGTTTGTGGCGGCGGCACGACAGCGTGGGGCGTATCCCGTGCTGATCACCCCCATCGCCCGGCGGCTGTTTGACGAGCGGGGCAATTTCCGTCCCGGCAGCCACGGGGATTATCCCGCGGCGGTGCGCCGGGTCGGGCAGGAAACGGCCACCCCGGTCATTGATCTGACGGCAGTCACGGAGCAATGGCTGCCCACGCTGGGGGACGAGGCCAGCCGCCCCTATTACATGTGGCCCGTGGATAATACCCATCTCAAGCCGGAGGGCGCCGTGAAAATGGCAGGCTTTCTGGCCGAGGGGCTGCAGGCCCTCGGCGGTGTATATGCTGCCCTGCTGGCCCCGCCGGAAGAGACAGCCGGAAACTGAAAAACCAAAGGCGCGGTTCCCCACGGAACCGCGCCCGATATGTTTTACAGAGCCTTTTGCCGATACAGTACCGTTTCACATACCCGATCCGCAATCAGCGCCTGATCCCGCTGAGGGTAATAGGGAAGAAGCGGCTCCACGAGTGCATACAGTTCCCCGCGGGTAAAGCGTGGAATTTGCAGCTGCACCCCGTACAGGCCTTCCATTGTATGCGCCTGCCGGTTAAAGGTGGTTTGAAATGGCCGGGCCTTTGCGCCCCGGATCAGGTTCTGTGGCACGATGTCAAAGGGAGCATAGAGCGTGTTGGATAAAAGTCCTGCGCCCTGATCGAAAATCGGGCAGTAGTCAAACACCCCATTTTTTTCCAGAACCGCGATGTTGTTCAGATGCCGGTCATCGTTGAGTACCAGTGCGTCAATTTCAAACAACAGGGTCAGATACGCCGGAAAATGCGACAGACCCGTCAGCCTTGCTGTTTCCTCCGCAAGATAGATCATGCGTTTTTTATCACTGCCACAGCGCTGCAAGGCATCGGCCAGGGAATAACCAAGGTGCTGCCTGAAAAGATGGGCCAATGTAATGATGGATTCGCCGTCTTTCAGAAAGTGGTCGCTGCTGCACCCTGTTCGCTCCCGTCCATGCACCAGAAGCCGCTCCATCTGGTAGCGGACAAATCGGAAGGGCGTATCCGACAAAATGTTGCTGCGCTCCAGCAGCCGGGCGGTGAACACTTCTGCCAGAGCCTCGTAGCCAAACTGGTCGAGCTTATACCACTTGTCTGCGTCCCGCCATTTCTCCTGATTGCCTTTGGAGGAGGTTTCCGAAATTTTCTCATTGGATACCAATTTCACGGTCATAGGATTTCCTCCACTTTCAGCCAGAGAGCGTCCTCCGCCATGCGGCCCCGGGTTTTGCGGATGATCGCCAGTGGATCGTAGTGGTCAAGACCCAGCGCTTCCAGATATTCCCGCAAGCCGGCCCGGGATTGGGGAATGCATCGCGTTTGCAGAAATTCCCGATAATCCTCCCAGCTGGGGGTCAGATTGTTCCCAAAAGGCGTTTTCAAAATATCCGCCGTGTGGTTTTGTACACAAACGGTCTGCGCCGTGTCATCCACAAGCATTTCGCTGCATAGAGAATTGCCTTCCAGCAGGGAAATGTGGAGCAAATGATGCCGCTGCGCGGCGGCCGCATCCCGAAATTCCTGAAAGGACGGCCTTCTGGAAACAACGATTTGGGTGCCATCAAAGGAAAGCAGCAGCTGATGGGCTTCTTTCGACAGGCCCATTTCCCTGACCCATGCAGAGGGCAGAGAAAGCTTATAGGTCTGGGAATTTCTGGACGCTGTTCCACCGGGCGTGCCGATGATCAGATTCGCCATGCGGGTTTCCATGTGCATCACCTCTTCCGGATAATTATATGCTATTCGTAACGAATTGTCAAGAATAAGAACAGTCCGGAGAGGGGGCCAAAAAGCCGGCAGAAAAAACGTTTCCCGGAGAATTTCTGATTTCAGCGGCAAACGGTCGCTGCCCAGTCACAGATGATTTGCGCAGAGGGGCTTTAGCATAATGTGCTGATCCAGTAAATCACCCCGTACACCACACCGGCGCAGAGGCCGTAGACAATCACAGGGCCGGCAATGGTGAACATTTTCGCCGCCGTGCCGAGGATCATGCCCTCGGTTTTGAACTCCACGGCCGGGGCGGCGATGGCATTGGCGAAGCCGGTGATGGGCACCAGCGTTCCGGCTCCGGCGATTTTCGCAATATCATCGTAGACGCTCAGCCCTGTAAGCAGGGCCGACAGTGCCACCAGTGTCATGGAGCAGGCGGTCGAGGCGCTGTCCTGCTCCAGCCCCAGCGCCTGATATCCCTCCAGCAGCAGTTGACCCAGTGTGCAGATCAGTCCGCCAATGACGAACGCCCCCAGACAGTCCCGCCCCATGGGAGAAGGGGGCGTGTGGGTTTTTACCAGTTTTTCATACGCTTTTTGATCCATAAGCGGCCTCCTTTTTTCCAAGTTTGCCCGCAATGGCGGAAAACTATCCGCCCGGGGTCAGGCAGATCGTTGTAAAACAGTTTGTGGAGCATATCGGCATCGATACGCTCCACTTTTTATGTAAGGATATGGACTTTTCTCTCCCTCCGGGAGAGGCCAAGGAGGCCCGCACGGTATGCGCAGCAGGTGTATAGAACCGTTTATCAAGTTGGAATTTACAGTTATAATTGATTTAGAAATTCATCAGCTTCATTCCGAGTCTTAAAAATATAAATATCTTTATGAGTATATTTTTCCAACAATTCCATTACCTGAGGCCTGCTTTGGCAATTATAGTTTTTTTATAAACGCAATAAACTCCGTATTTTCTTCATTTTCGTTTTCTATCCACGGCATATCAGGTCTTGCTTTCCCTCTTCGTTCTTTGATACCATCCAGACAAATATTTAATGGATAATCCAAGAAAACAACGGTATCACATGCTTGTAATCTCAATTCTATTGTAGAGCCGTAATTGCCGTCAATGATCCATTCATCCATTTGAATTGTATTTAATAGTCGCTCCCGAAAAACAGCTTTATCTACAGTAGTTCTATCCGAATTCCAATGCATTAAATCCAAATGAAAAAGCGGAATACCTGTCAATTTATGCAGCGTTATGGAAAATGTGCTTTTGCCACTTCCAGGACAACCAATTACCATAATCCTTTTCATATATGCATACCACCAAATTCCGTTTTTCGATTTATATTGTATCATATGGTTTCAATATATGCAAGAATAGTCCCGGCCGCCATGACGGCCGGGACTGAAACTGTTTTGCGAACCGCACCCCTTGCCAAAGGGCAGCTTTTGCGCTATGATAATAAAAAATGAGCATTGGAGGGACGTTTATGTCTTTGGAGCGCCTTTTTGCCATGAACGGCGCACCCTGTGATTGCGGCAGAGAACACCGGTTTGATGCCCGGGTGATCTGCGGCGCGGGGGTGCTGGAGAAGTTGCCGGAGGTTGCCCGGCAGCTGGGCGCGGGGAAGGTGTACCTGCTGTCTGATCAGAACACATGGCAGGCGGCAGGGCAGCGGGCCTGCGAGCTGTTGGAGAGCGCGGGGGTGCAGGTCAGCTCCTTTACCCTGCCGGAACGGGAGCCCCATCCGGATGAGCAGCGGGTGGGTGCGGCCCTGATGCATATGGAGCCGGACTGCGATGTGATCATCGGTGTCGGCAGCGGCGTGATCAATGATATCGGCAAAATGCTGGCGGCCGCAGGGAACAGGCCCTATGTGATCGTAGCCACCGCCCCGTCTATGGATGGCTATGCTTCCGCCACCTCCTCCATGACCCGGGGCGGGCTGAAAGTGTCCATTTCCACCAAGGGGGCGGATGTAATCCTTGGCGACACGGATATCCTGCGCCTTGCCCCGCTGCGGCTGTTGCAGGCGGGACTGGGAGATATGCTTGCCAAGTATGTCAGCATCTGCGAATGGCGGCTTGCCCATGTGATCACCGGGGAATACTACTGCGAGCAGGTGGCACAGCTGATCCGGCAGGCGGTGGAGCAGTGCGTCAGCCGGGCGGATGGGCTGCTGCGCCGGGAGCCGGATGCGGTGGAGGCGGTGATGGAGGGGCTGATCATCGGTGGCGTGGCCATGAATTATGCCGGCTGTTCCCGCCCGGCCTCCGGCAACGAGCATTATATTTCCCATCTGCTGGATATGCGGGGGGCGGCCTTCGGCACCCCGGTGCAGCTGCATGGCATCCAGTGCGCCGTTGGTACGCTGCTGACCCTGCGGCAGTATGAGACGCTGCGCTCCCTGCGGCCGAACCGGCAGCAGGCCCTTGCCGCGGCGGCCCGGTTTGACCGGGAGCAGTGGGCGGCGCGGCTGCGGGATTTTCTGGGGCAGGGAGCCGAAAGCATGATCGCGCTGGAGGAAAAGGAAAGAAAATACGATCCCGTTGCGCACGAAAAGCGGCTTGCGCGCATTCTGGACAACTGGCCCCTGCTGCTGGAGATCATGGAGCAGGAGCTGCCGCCCGCCGCACAGGTGGAGGCGCTGCTGCTGCGCCTTGGAATGCCAACGGATCTGGCCGGACTTGGGGTAGAGCCGGAGCTGCAGCCCATGCTTCTGCGCTGCTGTAAGGATATCCGGGACAAGTATGTGCTGAGCAGACTCCAGTGGGATCTGGGACTGTCAGAGTAGCGGTGGGACACCCCTAAATTACGGTACCGGGTGCCCGGAACGGGGGAGAAGGGGCGGCATCTGTGACGCCCCCTGCGGAGTGCGATGGAAACCGGTACAAACGGGCCGATGTGTCTCAATCGGCCCCTACGGTTGGCGCGTAAAAAAGAACTGTCATTGCGAACCAGTGCGCACACTGGTGTGGCCGATAGAAGTGTCATTGCGAACCAGTCCGCAGACTGGTGTGGCAATCCCCCCCGATTTTCCGGGCTGTCGGATAACGGGGGGATTGTACCTCTATCCGGGGGATTGCCACGCCAGTGACATCGGTCACTGGCTCGCAATGACCGCGGGGTGTGGTGCGGCAATCCCCCGGGTTTTCCGACCGGCAAGAAACTTCACTTCCGGGGAAGGCGTGGGGGTTAGAGAAGAGAGAAAAGGGAAAAGAGAAGCGGGAAGAGAACACAAGAGACGACGATTTTTCAAAAATCGTCGTCTCTTGTGTTACACTAAGGGATTCTTCAGCGTAATGGTGTAGGGCTGACCGCCGGGCTCCTGGATGCGCAGCCGATGCTCCGGCGCGTGGAGCAGGTGATCCCGGAAATCCGCCGGCGTGCACACCTGCTCCGGCAGGTACATGCCGCATTGGGGGCGGTAGGTATCGGCGTGATAATCCCCGCCGCAGGTCACCGGCAGCCCCTCCTGCCGTCCGATTTGCAGCAGCTCCGGGGCGTAGGCATTGCCGTAGAGAGGGTGGCAGTTGATCTCCACCCCATCCAGCCAGCGGGGCTCCAGCACTGTGGTGCCGTTGCGGAAGGGGTGCGCCTGAATCAGCACACCGCCGCTGCCGTGGACGGTCTCATACAGCTGCTGCTGGGTGCAGTCGAACAGATCGGGGTAGCGGGTGAGAAATTCCGGCTCGACACCATAGAGCAGCATGTGTACATTGGGGTAGAGCTCCATGGTCACCTCGATACCGAAAAAGACCCGGCAGCCGAGCTGCTGGCCGCAGCGATGGGCGGCGTGGTATTCCGCCAGATAGCGGGAGACGAAAGCGTCAGTCCCATCGGGGCCGATGTAGGATTTCTGATAATGGTTGGTCAGGAAAATGCCATCCATGCCATGCTCCAGTGTCCGGTGCAGGGCAGTTTCAAAGGGAATCCGGCAGCAGGCGCTGATGCCGGAGGAGTGGGCGTGCAGATCGATCAGCATAGTCGTTTCTCCAAAAATTACAGGAAGAATTTGCGCTCCATGGTCTCCCGGGCGGGGCGGCAGATGGCGAGGAAAATCAGAAGCCCACCCAAAATCACCAGGGCCGTCAGCGGATAGACCGACCAGAAGTGGAACACGCTCCGGGAAAAGGTGTGATACACCAGCCACTCCGTCACCGGCATGAAAAGCCCTGTGGCGATCAGCGAGCCGCCCAGAATGTACAGCAGTCCCCGCCGCACATATTTGATCAGGGTCACCACGGCGGTGACATTGACCATGGCAAAGCCCACCACAGGGAAGGCAAAGCCCAGGAACCAGTGCCCGCCGGTGGCAAAGCTGATATACAGCAGGTAGAGCCCTACCACCACAAAATCGATGGGCACGAAGATCACGGGATTGGGCTTGCGAAACCACATGGGCAGCACCACGATCACATACAGGCATACCAGCGCCCCCACCACATAGCCGGACCACTGCACCCGGGCATTGATCAGCAGGTCACATTGCAGTGTGATGAAAATGGGCAGCAGAAACAGCAGGGCGCTGACAACCGTCAGCACCACGGTGGAGCTGACCTGACTGGCGGAGGGATACTGCCCCGCAGGGTAGAGCCCCTCGGCCTTTTCCGGGCGGACGTCCGGATGGAACGGAAGGGTGCCACACAGGGGGCAGGGCTTGCTGCCCTCCACCAGCTTGACACCGCATTTGATACAGTACATGGCTTCTCCTTTCAGCTGTGGTTACTCTGAACGGCAACCGTCAATCCGAAATCCCGCAGAACACGGAAGAACTGCTCTTCCAGCTCCGGCTCCCGGATGTTGCGGATAAAGTTGATATACAGGGTGCCGTTGCAGGACAGCACACCGCAGTTGTGGGGTTTGGAGGCCTGCGGCCCCAGAATGAAATCCATCCGCCGGATATAGGGGCGCATGGCCTGCGGCAGCTGAACATCCCCCAGATTGGACAGGCTCAGGCAGGATTTGATCTCCCCAACGGAGTCAAACACCGCTTTCATCACCATGTTTTTCAGAAACAGGGGCATCAGCTTCACCGCCAGCAGCCGCTCGCTTTCCACATTTGTGGCGATTTTGGCGCTCATCTGCTTGGGGGTGATCTCCAGCCCCATTTTGTGGCGGATGAGCTGGCAGATCTCTTCAAATTCATAGTGCCCCAGCCGGGGATCCAGCTCCGGGGTGACATACAGGGCGAAATTTCGCAGGGTGCGGCTGGGAAACAGCCGGCGCAGATTGACCGGCAGCAGCACCTTGATCGGCTTGCGGCGGCGGATATTGGGCTGCTTCTGCTCCTGCAGATTTTGCAGGGCCATCATCATGGCCGCGCCCAGAAACACCGTCAGGCTGACACCGTAGCGGTGGGCCAGCGCCAGCGCCTCCTCCGTCGAGACGGTGAAGCAGGTCAGATTCAGAAAACCGCCCAGCTCCGGTGTGCCCCGCAGGTGCCACGCATTGGGCTCCCGGCGGCTGGCGGAAACGTTTCCGGCGTATTTCTGGAAGCTGTCCTCCAGCTCTTCCTCCGCCGGATCCTCCAGCCGACCAAGCACACCCTTTTCCGCCGGGATGGCCACGCCGTAGCGCTGCTGCAAATACTCCGCCACCAGCGATTTGAGGAAAATCAGTGCCCCGGTGCCATCGGTCAGGGAGTGGAAAAATTCCACGGCGATCCGGTCCCGGTAGGCGATCACCCGGAAGGCACATTTGCGAAGATCCTGCCGCCGCATGTGGGTCAGGGGGTAGCTGTGCTCTTCGGACAGGGGCGGCGCATGCTCCAGCTCCTGCAAATAATACCAGAAAACGCCCCGGCGCAGCCGGGTGGCAATGGAAGGGAAGCGGCGGGCCGTCACATCCAGCGCCGATTGCAGCACCTGCCGGTCTATCGGCTCCGTCAGGGTGGCGGAGAGGCGGTAGACATTGCTCCAGTTGCTGCGAAGCGCTGCGGGATAGATTTTTGCCGCGTTGTCCAGCCGCATCCAGCGCAGCTTGTTGCGCTGGGCCATATGCTGATCGAGGAAGCGGTTGAGGATTTCAAAATCCTTCTGATCCTCCGCAAGGTCATAAAGCAGATATCCGTGCCAGCGCCCGGGGGCGATGGTCAGCTCGCTTTTGCATCCGGCGCGCAGGAGCTTTTCATGCAGCAGCCGGGAATCGCTGCCCATGATTTCGTCGCCGCCTACAAAAATACACGACGGCGGCATACCCTCCAGCTGCTCCGGCTGGGCCAGCAGTGGCGACACCAGCGGATCGGTGGGATCCTGACAGTAGCACCCGGCATAAAAGCGCAGCAGCTCCACGGTCATGGAGGGGTCAATCTCCCGGTTCTCCTCGTAAGAGGGGCCGGAAGCGGTCAGATCCGTCCACGGGGAAATGGCGATGATCCCGGCCGGCAGAGGCAGCCCCTGCTGCCGCAGCAGCAGGCACAGGGCATAGCAGGCCCCGCCGCCGGCGCTTTCGCCGCACACGGTGATATGGGCCGGACTGTAGCCCTTGTCCAGAAGATAGCGGTAAGCGCACAGGCAATCTTCCAGCGCGGCGGGGTAGGGGTGCTCCGGCGCCAGCCGGTAGGCCGGACACAGCACCGGGCAGCCACACTGGGCGGCCAGCCGGGTGGCAAAGCCCTTGGCGTATTCCAGATCGCCGCAGACGTAGCCGCCGCCGTGCAGATACAGGATGACACCCTGCCGCAGCTTGTCCCGGGGCAGTACCCACGCGGCAGGAAAATCGGGGAAGGGGTGATCTTTGATGATCACCTGCTGGTGGTGCCGCCATTCCATCAGCTCTCCCAGAAGATTTTGCCCCTTGCGGGTGGCCTCCAGAGAACAGCTGTTGATCAGCGGCATCAAACGCTCCAGCTGGGTTCGTACAGTTTTTGCAGTCAGCGTCATAGGCCGCTCCTTTTCCGTGGTTGCGCCCATGGGCGCTTTGTTCCAAGTTTATCACAATTATTCCCGGAATGCAATCGGGAAACCATTGACATTGCCCGGAATAATTGATAAAATGCATTTGGATAAAAAGGCAGGTTTTGTACCTGCCGCACAAAGGAACATCCAAATAAATCGGCAAGAGCCGATCTCGAAGGATTTTGCCAATCGATTTAGAGGTTCCAAATACTACATGAATCAGGAGTGCAAGTGTATGAAGACCAAGGCGGTTCGCATCTATGGCGTGAACGATCTGCGGCTGGAGGAATTTGAGCTTCCCCCCATTCGGGACGATGAAATTCTGGCCCATGTCATCTCTGACAGCATCTGTATGTCCTCTCACAAGGCTGCCATTCAGGGCGCCAACCACAAGCGTGTTCCCAATGATGTGGCGGAAAATCCCGTCATCATCGGCCATGAGTTCTGCGGCGAGATCATTGAGGTGGGTGCCAAATGGGCCGACCAGTTCAAGCCCGGCGACAAGTTTGCCATCCAGCCGGCCATGAACTATAAGGGCAGTCTGGCGGCCCCCGGTTACTCCTATGCCCATATCGGCGGCGATGCCACCTACATCATCATTCCCAACGAGGTGATGGAGTGCGGCTGCCTGCTGCGCTACCAGTCCGATGCCTTCTTCTATGGCTCCCTGGCGGAGCCCATGAGCTGCATCGTCGGCGGCTACCATGCCAACTATCACACCACCCCCGGCAGCTATGTCCACAGCATGGGCATTACCGAGGGCGGCAAGATGGCCATTCTGGCCGGCGCCGGCCCCATGGGCCTCGGCGCCATCGACTATGCCATCCACTGCGACCGCAAGCCCTCTCTGGTGGTGGTCACGGATGTGGACGGTGCCCGTCTGGCCCGTGCGGCGCAGATCCTGTCCCCGGAAGAGGCCCGCAAAAACGGCGTGGAGCTGATCTATGTCAACACGGCGGATTATCCCGATGCCGACAGCCATCTGCGGCAGCTCAGCGGCGGCGAGGGCTTCAATGACATCTTTGTCTATGCCCCGGTCAAGCCCGTGGTGGAGCAGGCGGATCGTCTGCTGGCCCGGGACGGCTGCCTGAACTTCTTCGCCGGCCCCACCAAGACGGATTTCTCCGCCATGTTCAATTTCTACAATGTCCACTACAGCTCCACCCACATCTGCGGCACCAGCGGCGGCAACACGGCGGACATGATCGAGGCCATCTCCATGATGGAGAAGGGTCAGCTCAACCCCGCCGCCATGATCACCCATGTGGGCGGCCTGACCTCCGTGATCGACACCACGCTGAACCTGCCCCGGATCCCCGGCGGCAAGAAGCTGGTCTACACCAACAAGGATATGCCCATGGTGGCACTGGCGGATTTTGCCGAACTGGGCAAAACCGACCCGTTCTATGCCGAGCTTGACCGGATCGTCAAGGCCAACAACGGCCTGTGGTGCCTGGAAGCGGAGCGTTACGTTCTGGAAAACGCAAAAAACATCTGATCCATTGACATCTGTTCTGCCCACCCCATGCCGGTGGGCAGAATTTCCACGGAAAGGAAGGCAATCTTATGACACAGACCAATCTGGCCGCGCTGGCGGCCATGTCCAACCGCTATGGCGCGAACCCGGATTTTGTGCTGGCCGGCGGCGGCAACACCTCCTATAAGGATGAGACCACCCTCTATGTCAAGGGCTCCGGCACGGCACTGGCCACCATCCGGCCGGAAGAGTTCGTGCAGCTGGATCGGGCGCTGTTGCACCGGATCCGCACCAAAAAATATTCCGATGTGGAGGCCGAGTGCGAAGCGCAGGTGCTGGAGGATATGATGGGGGCCCGCCTGCCGGGTCAGACCCGTCGCCCAAGTGTGGAGACGGTGCTGCATGATCTGCTGCAATGGCGGTTTGTGCTGCATCTGCATCCGGCGGCGGTCAATGGCATCACCTGCTCCCGGCAGGGCGAGCAGACCATTGCCCAGCTGTTCCCGGATGCCGTGTGGGTGCCCAATTCCAAGCCCGGCTACACCCTTGCCATGCTGTGCATGCGGCTTCTTTCTCAGCGGCAGGCCGAGACCGGTGTTTGCCCCCAGTTGATTTTCCTGGAAAACCACGGCGTTTTCTTCGCCGCGGATACCACGGAAGAGATCGATGCGCTGGTGGAGCGTGTGATGGGGGCCATCCGGGCCCGGATCACCCGGCAGCCGGATTTCTCTGAGGTTCCAGTGGACATGGAAAAGGTGCATACCATCGGCCGCCTGTTACAGCAGCAGTGCGCGCAGCCGACTTATCTGACATTCCTGACATCACCCGCCGTGCTGGAATATGATCCCTGCGTGGGCTGCTTTACCCCGGATCACATCGTCTACTGCAAGGCGCAGCCGCTGGTGCTGCGGGAAGGGGCGGATATTGCCCGGAGTTTCGATGCCTACCGGCAGACCTGCGGATATGAGCCGAGAATTGCCTACTGCGAGGGGCTGGGCGTGTTCGCCATGGGCAGCAGCCTGAAAAATTCGGAAACGGCCATGGACGTGTTCCTCGATGGGGTCAAGATCAGCGTCTATGCCGACTCCTTCGGCGGCCTGTCCACCATGCCGGAATGGCTGGTGCATTTCATCGTCAACTGGGAAGTGGAAAGCTACCGGGCCAAGGTCAGTCAGGGCAGCTGAGGAATCCCCCTTCTTGACTTTTGGCGGATTTATGCTATACTGAACTGGTGGATCTCTGCATAAATCGTCTGCGGCGTTTATCAGAGGTTCCCTGAAATTACATATACAGACTTCCGTGGCCGGGTGCAGCGCATGTCGAACACCCGGCTGAACAAGAGAACGGGGTGCAAGTCCCCACGCTGCCGGCGCTGTAAGTGTCGAGACAGTCTGCCGTTGATGAAAGTCAGTCATTGGAGCGATCTGAGAAGGCAGGCAGGCTGTTGCCGGAGACACAAGTCAGAAGACCTACGGAATATGTCTATGCTTCTTTGCACCCGCGCGATGGGCAAAGAGGTCTTGTTGTTGCGCAGAAAAACGGCTGCGGCAGTGTGTTGGCACTGCCGCGGCTTTTTCTTTTGGAGGTGAAACCATGCAGGGAAAAACAGAGCTGACCGGCGCGGAGAAGCAGATCCTTGACTTGATCCGCTCTCTGGATTACGGAGAACTCCGGGTCATGATCAAGGACGGCCGCCCCATCCGGGTGGAAGAGGTTCGCAGGAGCATCCAGCTGCCTGCCGATAAATAAGAAACTGCAATTGGAACTGACGGAAGAACCGAGGTTCGGAACTGTGAAGGCGAAGTCTTCATTGCTCCGGGCCTTTTTGTATGCAAAAAAGGCCGCAGGAGCCATCCGCGAAAAACGGAATGTCGAGGGGAAGGAGCGTTGACGTGAGACGAAAACAGGGTATTTACAAGTGCATCGCGGCGGCGCTGGTGGCCGCACTTCTGGCGGGCCTGATCGCCCTGGGCGCAGGGCTGCCCCCCGGCGCGCCGGAGGATCTGACCGGCCCGGCCCAGACCATCCGCCCGGAGACGGATCCCTCCGCCCCGACCACACAGCCGCCCGAAACAGAGCCGCCGGAGACGGAACCACCGGAGACGGAACCACCGGAGACAGAGCCGCCGGAGACGGAACCACCCGAAACGGAACCACCGGAGACAGAGCCGCCGGAAACGGAACCACCCGAGACAGAGCCGCCGGAAACGGAACCCCCGGAGACGGAACCCCCGGAGACAGAGCCGCCGGTGCAGCCGACGACGCCGAAACCCGATAACAGCCCCGGCGGCAACGGCGATACCGATGAGGACGGCAAGGGCGAAACCGTCCCGGCCGAGGGGCCGGAGGATGACAGCCGGCTACAGATCGTGACCGATCTTTTTAACGGTGAGATCACCTATGCCCAGCTGGAAAACGATGTCTTCCATTTCTACGCCTACCTCCTGCGGGGCGGTGACCGATACCTGCGGCTGAAGCTGCGCAACAGCGCCACCCCCGCCAACGGCCGGTATCTGACTGCCGACGACGGCAAAAACTACGAGGCCGTGCTTTGCCGCAATGAGGCGAATTACATCACCCTTTATGTCAAATCCGGCAACGAGACGGAGCTGGAAGTGACCTATGTCCTGCGCTATGTGGCCCAGAAAGCAGACCGGGAAAACCCCACCATCGGAGAAAATCCGCCCACCATCGTCACCAATCTGACGGGGGTGGAGCAGCTGAGCAACCGCAATTTCACCCTGACGGTACGGGCCACGGCCTACACCGGTAAGGCGTTGACCGCCAGTAACATCGAGGTTCGGCTGGACGGGGCTCTTGTGAGAAATCCCACCGGCGGCCCGGTGTATGAGTACCAGCTGTATTTCCCCAACCCGAGCGAGGGAGATGTGGTCGGCCACAATGTGACCGTCCGGGCATGGGACGAGGAGGGCAATTCCGCCTTCTACAGCTACAGCTTTGACTATCATTTTGTGGATACCGGCGGGGAGATCGGCACGGCCTACATCATTCTCGATGCCACCACCGTGGGGCTTGGGGTGATGGAGGAGCCGTATACCTACCGCATCCGGCAGGGCGTCCCGGCCTCCTATGCCATTTTGGAAATGCTGACGGAGTACGGCTATGAATTTGACTATGCCGGAACGCCGGATGTGGGCTTCTATCTGCGCCGCATTTCCCGTGGCGGCCTGATGGACTATGCCGAAATCCCGCAAAATCTGTGGAACAAGGTGCTGCAGGACGGCCTGACCCTGACCGGCCAGACGGATACGGACAGTCTGGGAGAATTTGACTATACCCAGGGCTCCGGTTGGATGTATTCCATCGGCGGAGAGGTCTATGCCGGCAAGGGCCTGTCCGGTTACTACCTGAGTAACGGCGATACCCTGTACCTGCGCTTTACCCTTTCCTATGGCAAGGATATCGGCGGCTATGTGGCCACCGGCGGCACATTTGGCAATCTGCCAAGCTACTGCGGCCTGTGGATCAACGGCAGCTATATCGATCAGCATCTGTGGGGGGAGGAGACCGTCATCCGGGAACCGACCTGCACCCAGCCGGGGCAGAAAAGCCGGGTCTGCGCCCTCTGCGGTGACCAGACCGACACCGTCTCCATCCCGGCGCTGGAGCATGACTGGGAGCTGGTAGAGCGAGTCGAGCCGACGCAGGGGTCAGACGGCTACATTCTCTGGCGCTGCACCCATTGCCGGACAGAAAGGAAGGAACTGCTGCCATGGAAGAAAGAGCAAACCGGGTAGCCCGGGCGATTTTCGCCCTGCTATGCGTTGCCGCGCTGCTGGCGGCCCCCTCCCGGGGCGTTGCCACGCAGATGCAGCCGCTTCACGCGCTGGCGCGGCAGATCGGCTGTGATTACACGGAGCTTCTGAGCAGCGGGGCACTGGCCCCGGGGGACTCCGTGTCCGACTGGGTGGCCATCGCCACAGGCTGCTCCGGTGAGCCGGTGCGGCCCGGTGCCTATTTGCAGGGGCTGGAGGCGTATGTCACCGAAGCTTATGAAAAAAACGGCTGCCTGCACCGGATCAAGGCCACCGAATACCACCGCATCGCCCTGACGGTGCTGGCGCTGGGGGGCGACCCCACCTGCTTCGGCCGGGACAGAGCCGGAAAGCCCATCGACCTGATCGCCCAGGGCACCTACAACTGGTGCGGCACGGGGGAGCTGGGGGTGCAGGGGCTTAACGCCCTGATTTTTGCTCTGATTACCCTCGATGCCGGAAATTATGAAATTCCGGCCGATGCCCGCTACACCCGGCAGGAGCTGCTGCGGCAGCTGCTGGAAGCCCAGACGGAGGCGGGGGCCTTCGGCCTGACTGCCGGGTCGGAGGATGTGGATCTGACCGCCATGGCCTTGCAGGCCCTTGCACCCTACCGGGAAGACAGCGCCGTGGCGGACTGCGTGGAGCGGGCGCTGAACTGGCTGTCTGCCCGGCAGAACAGCACCGGCGATTTCACCAGCTGGGGCGCGGCCACCTCCGAGGGTACGGCGCAGGTGATCATTGCCCTGTGCGCGCTGGGGCTGGATCCTGCCACGGATCCACGCTTTTGTAAAAGCGGCGGCTCCGCGCTGGATGGCCTGCTGCGCTATCAGCGGCCGGACGGCATGTTCCGCCACACCATGGATGGCGGGGCCGATGTCATGGCCACGGAGCAGGCGGCGCTGGCGCTGATTGCCGTGGAGCGTCTGGCGGTGGGGAAGGGCCGGCTGTACGATCTGACCGGTGTCGCCGTATATCCCGAGGAAACACCGCGGGAGCAGCCGCCCCATTTTCAGATTCTCTGGCTGGCACCGCTGCCGGTTCTGGCGGCGGGAGCGGCCTTTATCATCCGGAAAGGAAAGAAAAAATATGTACGAAATGACGGAAGCGATCATTCATGAGGTGAAAAAGGTCATCGTCGGCAAGGACGATGTGGTCAGTAAAATCTGGATTTCCATTCTGGCGCAGGGGCATGTGCTGCTGGAGGATGTGCCCGGCGTGGGCAAGACCACCATGGCATTGTCCTTTGCCCGGGCCCTGGGACTGGAAGAAAAGCGGGTGCAGTTCACACCGGATACCATGCCGTCGGATATCATCGGCTTTTCCGTGTTCGACCGGGAGAAGCTGGTGTATCAGCCCGGCGCGGTCATGACCAATCTGCTGCTGGCCGATGAGATCAACCGTACCTCCAGCAAGACCCAGTCCGCCCTGCTGGAGGCCATGGAGGAGCGGCGTGTCACGGTGGACGGGGTGAGTCACCCGCTGCCGGCTCCCTTCATCGTGCTGGCGACACAGAACCCGGTGGGCTCCGCCGGCACCCAGAATTTGCCCAATTCCCAGCTTGACCGGTTTCTGATGAAGCTGCAGATGGGCTATCCCGATCTGAAAAGCCAGATCGACATTCTGCGCGAGCGCGGCAACCGTGATCCGCTGGAAGAGGTTCGCCCCATTCTCGACCGGGAGGGACTTCTTCGCGCCATTGCGCAGGTGCGGGATACCTACATTGCCGACAGCGTTTACGATTATATCGCCCGCCTGACGCAGGCCACCCGCACCCATCCCATGATTCAGCTGGGCATCAGCCCCCGGGGCGCACTGGCGCTGTGCCGGGCGGCCAAGGCCCGGGCGTTCGTCTGCCACCGGGATTTTGTCACGCCGGAGGATGTGTCCGCCCTGACGAAGGATGTGTTCGCCCACCGGCTGATCCTGTCCTCCCGGGCCCGGCTGCATGAATGCACGGCGGAGCAGCTGGTGGAGCAGGTCGTGGGTGAAACCGCCCTGCCCACCCGGACGGAGAAACGGCTGTGACGGCCCTCTGGCTCGCCATGCTGCTGGCGCTGGGTCTGGGGCAGCTGTTGCGGCCCCATCCGGCGCTGCTGGCAGCGTGGACTGCGATGGCGGCGGCCCCGGTACTTTCATGGCTGCTGCTGACATTGTGCCGGAAAAAGCTGCGCCTGATTATGGAGACCCCCGGCATCGGAGAAAAGGGAAAGCCCTTTTCCCTGACTCTGTGTCTGGAACGGAGCATGTGCCTGCCCATTGCCCGGGCGGAGGTGCTGCTGGAGCTGACCAACACCGCCACCGGAGAGCAGACCCGGCAGACGCTGCCCCTTTCCGGGAAGACGGAGCTTCCGATTTGCAGCGATTACTGCGGCTGTATCAGCTGCCGGGTGGTGCGGCTGCGCTGCTTTGAGCCCTTTGGCCTGCTGCCCCTGCCGCCCATCGCCGGGCCAACCCGGCGGGTGGTGATCATGCCCCGCACCTTCCCCGTGGAGGTGGGGCAGACCCTTTCCGTCCGGCGGGACGCGGACAGTCAGGAGTACGCCCCGGAGCAGCGGGGCTTTGACCGGACGGAGACATGGCAGATCCGGGAATATGTGCCCGGGGATACCTTGCAGCAGATCCACTGGAAGCTGTCCTCCAAGCACAGCCGCCTGATGGTGCGGGAGGGATCCTTGCCCGTTGACCGCTCTCTGACGGTATTTCTGGATCTGGCCGATGACAGCCGAACCCCGGCAGCGGCGGATGCCCTGCTGGAGGCCGTAAGCTCTGTTTCGCAGGCGCTGGCGGAGGCAGGATTGCCCTTCCGGCTGGCGTGGAACGGCGAAACACTGTGCGACGCGCAAATTTCCACGGCGGAGCAGCTGCCGGAGGCCCTGTGCCGCCTGCTCAAGGCCCGGCCGGATCCTGCCGCCGTGCCCGGCAGCGCCATCTGGCAGCAGGAAAATGCGGGCCGTGTGCTGTATTTCTGCTCCACACTCCCGCCGCAGCCGTGGCCGGGGCGGGGCGTGGACGTTTACCTGTGCGGGGCGGCGGAAGCGCCCTCCGTCACGACTTTTACGCCGGAAAATGTATCGCAGCAGATGCGATTTTTGTAATACACCACGGTGGAGGTGACCGGGTCGGTGAAAAACGACAAAAAATTTACATCCATCCATATCAGCCCGGTGCCGCAGGACTCCGGTGCCCGCCTTGCGGGACTGGTGCCCGGGGTGCTGGTGCTGGCCGGGCTGACCCGTGCGGCACAGCAGGAGCTGGTGCTGGGAAACACGGCTTATATGCTGCTGGCGGTGGCGATGCTCGCCCTTGCGGCGGGACTGCTGCTGCAATGGGAGCGGTCATGGCAGGCTTTGAGCGCCATTGCCGTGGGGGCCGCTGCCTGTGTGCTGGCCGTTGTATTTTGGGCGCCTCTTTCCGATGCCATGACGGCGTTGGCGCAGCCGGTGTCTCGGTGGCTTCTGCTTCGCACCGGTCACTACGCGCCCGTGGCCGGACAGAGTGGCAATATGCTACCGGTGCTGGTACCCGGCGCGCTGCTGATCGGCGTACTGACGGCGGCACTGGTGCGCGGTCGCCTGCTGGCGCTGCCGGCCGTGGGGCTGAGTATGCTCTGGGCGGCGGGGCTGCTGGCGAATGGCTGGGCCCTTGTGCCCGTGTGGCTGGGGGCGCTTTTGAGCTTCTCCCGGGGACGCTGGCACGGCATGGGCTTTTCCGCCGCGCTGGCCCTGGTGCTGGCGGCGGCCATGACCATCGGCCTGACGGCGGGCAATTTCACCCCCACGCAGGGCAGCGCCGGACGGGCGCTGGAAGATCTTTTGCACCACCTGCGCTGGGAGCAGGGGAAAAATCCCCTGCCGGAGGGGGATCTGACCGATCTGGGGGCATGGCAGCCCGGCAGCGAGGCCACGCTGGATGTCACCATGGACAGCTGGAGCGGGCTGTACCTGCGGGGTTTTGTGGGCGGCAGCTACACATCCTCCGGCTGGGAGCAGGTGCCGGACGAGGCACTGGAAAGCTGTGCCGGGCAGCTGTACGCCCTGCAATCGGATTTCTTCTATGGCGGCACCCAGATCTCGGCCGCGTGGCAATCCTTGCAGCAGTCTGCGCAGCGCCGTGTGGAAATTCGCCTGCGCCGTGCCTGCCGGGCGCAGAGCTACCTGCCCTATGGGGCGGCGGTGACGGCCGGCGATGTGCTGTGCCCCGGGGATCTTCTGGGGGAGGGACAGCGTGCCCCCGCCTCGGAATCATACAGCCTTCTTTTATACGATGTCAGTGAAAGCTACCGTCTGCAATCGCTGCTGGCGCAGTCGAAGGAGGAAACCTACCGCACGGCGGAGGGCGTATACCGGGACTGGGTGTACCGGCAGTATCTGGCGGTGCCGGAGCAGGTGCGCGCCGTGCTGTCGCCCTATCTGCAGGGGGGCACCTACACCACCGTGCAGGCCCGGCAGGAAATTCTGAGCCTGCTGTCGCGCCATTTGAACTATGCCGAAAATATCCTCACGGAAACGGGGGATATGGATTTCTGCGCCTATGTGATGGAGGTCAGCCGCAGTGGCTACAGTGTCCACTATGCCACACTGGCCACCATGCTGCTGCGCTGCTGCGGCATTCCCGCCCGGTATGTGGAGGGATATGTGATCACGGATACCCAGGCGCAGGCGCTGCGCCCGGGTCAGGGCCTGACCCTGACCGCAAAAAACGCCCATGCATGGGCGGAATACTACCTCGATGGGGTGGGCTGGCTGCCCTTTGATGCCACACCGGGCTATGAGCAGCAGTTTTCCACCAATTTGCCCGGGACGGCTCCGTCGGAGACCGAACCGGAGCCCACTGAGCCCACCACCACCGCCCCGGAGCAGACCCTGCCGCCCCAATTCCGGCAGGATCCCCTGCCCAACAGCCAGAGTATCAGTCCCCGGCAGTATTGGGTGCTGCTGCTTTTGCTGCTGGCGGCGATTTTGCGCACGGTGCTGCTGCGAAAGCGGCTGCGGGCGAGACTTCGCTCCTGCCACGGCAGCGACCCGACACGTTCCTGCGCCACCGCCCTTTGCTATATGCAGGAGGTGATGGCGGCCATGGGGCACGACCCCGCCCGGAAGCCGGTTTCCGCCTTCGCCCGGCAGGCGGCACAGCTGAGCCGGCTGCCCCTGTCGGCTGCGGAGCTGGAGACTGTTGCCAATCAGACCTTCTATGGCCATGCCCCCATGTCGGAGCAGGCCCGGCAGGAGATTCTCGTCTGCCTTACCGCCATGGAGCGGACGTGGCGGCAGCGTGTGCCCGCCCTGCGGCGGTGGCGGCAGAAATATCTGTCTTGTAAAATTCTGTAAACAACCGCGTTTTCGCGGTGTAGCATAAATCCGGCTTACTTTGTGGCCACGGCCTGTGGAAACACGACCGTGGATGAACAAGGGAATCAGGTGCAAAACCTGAACACGGCAGGCAGACCCTGCTGTGCTGTTAGCACGGAGTATCCTTCCTTTCTGCTCAGGGGAGCGCTTTTGCGCTTCCGCAGGCAGGTCATTGGGGGAAACCCTGAGAAGGCGGGGAGGATGCGCTGCCCACGGGCTGAACGTGTAAGTCAGAAGACCTACAAGCTGTGCGCCCCACGCGCGCAGATTAAGTCTTGTAGCATCGGCAGTGTTGCATTCGTGCCGATGCGGGCCGGCTGAACCCTTTTCCGCGCTCCGCCGGAGCGATCAGATACATATTTTTTATCAGGAGGCTGTTTATGAAAAAACGATTGCTTTCACTGCTTCTGGTGGCCACATTGCTGCTGAGCCTGCTGCCCGGCACGGTTCTGGCCATTGAAAGCGAACCCGGCACACCCACCCGGACGGAACCGGTTGTGGGCAGCTTTCCCATGCTGGCCATCACCGAAGAGGGCTTTTTGATCGAGCCGTGCTATGTGTCCTACGCCGCGGGCGAGACCCTGAAAGATGCCCTGCGCTACAGCGGCCACACCTTCACGGGGCTGGACTCCGGCTTCATCAGCGCCGTGGACGGCCATGCGGACAACTACACGCTGCACTATGCCGGGGACGGCTACAGTCTGGACGGCGCGGCCAGCGATGTGATCGCCCTGTGGTTCACCACCAATGCATCCCAGAGCTACAGCGATGACGCGCTGGCGCTGGTGTCCCAGATGGCCCGCTATCTGGCCGGCGAAGAATATGCCCGCTATGAAAAGGCGGCGGATGCCTATGCCGAGGCATGCAAGGGCTTCTACAGTGCCAATGCCGCCGATGCGGCCACCTTGTGCGATGCCCTGCAGGGGGCGATGGATGCCCTGGACAATTTCAAAACCGGGCAGACGGTGCAGCTTCGCATGAACATCACTCTGGACGGGGTGAAGCTGACCACCGGCAAGGCGGTGTTCACCAGCGAGTTTGGCACCGAGACGACGGTTACGGATCTGACCGCCGCCGCGCTGGTGCCCGCAACCTACACCTTTGACATCTCCGATGGGGACTACCGCCATGTCCGCGGCACCGTGACCGTGGCCGAGGGCAGCGTCATCACGGCGGAGCTGCCCACCGGGAACTGGATCGCGGATCTGGATCTGAGTACAGACGGTGGCGGCAAATGGAAAGCCCTGCCCAAAAGCGATGCCACCATCGGCGGTGCCACCTTCTATGTGTCGGATTACATGGGCCCCAGCCTGTACCCCTGTGTGATCCGCAACGAAACCTACGCCACCGATAAGGATGAATACTGCCTGTATCTGGCCGGAAAAGAGACGAAGCCCCAGAATAAGCGCACATGGGGCGTCAAAAACACCGTACTGGCCAATGTGATCGAAGCGGACAGCCTGACGGATGTGGATCTGGTGCTGGAATGCCGCCGCAGAACCATGGATGAAAACGGCTATGAGCTGTATCAGAGCTATACCATGCGCATCCGCCGTGTGCCGACCCTGTCCGGCCTGACGGTTTCCGGGGAGGGCACCCCGCTGAACATCCCCTTTGATGCCGATAAGACGGAATACAGCAGCACCGTCATCAGCGATCTGCTGCAGGTTTGCCCCACGGCCACTTTGGCGGGAACTGCTATCACCGTCAATGGACACAGTGTGGAGAGCGGCAAGGCTGCCGATGTTCTGCTGGCCGATTGCAGCCGGGACGCTGCCGGAAAGTATCTGCTGAACATTACCCTGACCGCCCCCAACGGCCAGAAAAACACCTATCAGCTGAAGCTGGAGCGGGTGGAGGCCCTGATCACCCGCCTGACCATGCCCAGCAGCGCGGTCACGGTGCAGCTTTTCAACAGCGGCAACGCGTTGTGCAGCCCCACATCCATCGATGGTCTGGTGTGGACATACCGCACCATCCCCGGGGAGAGCTACACCTATATTTCCACCGCCAGGGTCTGGTACCACGCCACCGCATCCATCACCCCTGCGGCGGGCAGCACGGATTTCACCGTAGCCGCGCCCAAAACCGAGGACTGGCTGGCGGATCTGGCAGCTAAAGCGGCCAACAACAATAAGGCGAAAGTCTATGAGCTGAACCAGACCTTTGATCCTGCGGTTCACAGCTACACCACATGGTCAGACTCCAACTCTACCGCCTTTGCCCTGCAAGCTATCTCGCTCAGCAGTTCCAAATACAGTCTGACTGCCAACTATATTTCCCACAATAACTCCAGCTACAGTGATTTTTCAAATGGCGATCTCTGGAAGCGCAAATCATACACCACGGCGATCACCAGCACAAACTTCAAAAATTATGTCAACTTCATGGCGGTCGGTGGCTGGGACAACGACATGACAGTGCGGGTGCAGCAGAAGACGGTCGAGTTGGGCGTGACCTACTATCAGGACTATGCCCTGCATGTAGATCGCTTCCTCACCATGAACGAAATATCCATTTCGGATCAGTATGGCAATGCCCTGACACTGGCTCAGAAGGACGATCCTTCCACCCAGAAGTTTGACAAATTCGTCCTGTCCTACACCACCTCGCTTGCTTCGGAGGCGACGGCGATGCAGGTGAGCGTCAAGCCTCTGAGTACTTACAAGTATGACCATGACTTCACCGTCACCGTTTCCTGCGATGGCTGGAGCAAGAGCATCGTCTACAGCGAAGCGGTGCCGGTCAACGTGGCGCAGAGCATCACCGTGCCCATGAGCGGCACCCGGCAGACCCAGATCGTCTCCGTCACCGTCAGCCACAGCCAGTCCGGCAGTGTGGCCCAGACCTACACCATCGAGGTCATGAAACTGCCCCCGGTGGTCACCACCTTCGTGACCACGCCGGCCAACGCCATGGTGTTCCTGACGGAGGATGCCACCGGCACCCGGATCTATCCCGAGGCGGATGGCACCTATATCCTCAATGACACCGCGTCCTACACCTATGTGATCACCTGCAATGGCTATGTGGCGCAGAAGGTTACCTTCGTGGCCGGCGAGAAAAATGCCACCATAACCGTGGATCTGGAAAAAGCCCCCCAATCCGATCTGAAGGATCTGCTGCAGGAGGGCGATTGGCCCCTGTTCCGTGCCGACGAGCAGAACAACGGCGTGACCGGCTACCGCACCCCCATCCGGGCGGAGGATGCCGTGCTGGAGTGGGCCAACAAAATCGGTGAAGGCTACGGCAGCGGTGCTACCGGCTGCCCCATCATCGTGGGCGGTTATCTGTATACCTATGCCGGAGAATCCATCGTCAAGGTCAACAAGGATACCGGCGAAGTGGTGGGCAGCGGCAAAATGGTTGCATCCTCTTCCTTCGCCATCAACTCTCCCACCTATGCCGATGGCATGATCTTCGTGGGCCTGTCCGGCGGCCGGGTGCAGGCGTTCAATGCCGAGACACTGGACTCCCTGTGGGTCTATACCGATGCGCTGGGCGGCCAGCCCAACTGCCCCATCGTCTACAGCGAGGGCTGTATCTACACCGGCTTCTGGAACAGCGAGACGAGACAGGCCAACTTCGTCTGCCTGTCCGTCACCGATGAGGATCCCACCAGCGGGGAAGAAGTCAAGTACGCCACCTGGACATATGCCCACAACGGCTTCTACTGGGCCGGGGCCTACGCCTGCCATGATTATGTGGTGGTGGGCACCGATGACGGCGCAAGCGGCTACACCACCGGCACTGCCTCCATTTTGTCCCTGAATCCCAGAACCGGCGAGCTGCTGGATGAGCAGAAGCTGAGCAATGTGGGCGACCAGCGCAGCAGCATCTGCTATGACGCGGAAACCGATGCCTGCTATTTCACCACCAAGGGCGGCGATTTCTATCAGATTCGCCTCAATGCCGATGGCACCTTCCAGGATGGCTCCCTGCGGCAGCTGCATCTGGACAACGGCTCCAACGATACGGCCAACCCGCCCATGAGCACCAGCACCCCCGTGGTCTACAAGGGCCGGGCCTACATCGGTGTCAGCGGCACCAGCCAGTTTGGGGCCTACTCCGGCCATAACCTGACCGTGATCGATCTGGAGAGCTTCTCCATCGCCTACACCGTGCCCACAATGGGCTATCCCCAGACCAGCGGCCTGCTGACCACGGCCTATGAAGGGGAGGACGGTTATGTGTATGTATACTTCTTCGAAAATTTCACCCCCGGCAAGCTGCGCGTGATCCGGGACAGAAAGGATATGACCGAGGTAGACCATACCTACACCACCATGGAATCCTACCTGTCCGGCGGGGAAACGATCACCATCGAAACCGGCTATGTCCTCTTTACCCCCAGCGGTTCGGAGGCGCAGCACGCCATCTGCAGCCCCATCGCGGACAGTGACGGCAACCTCTATTTCAAAAATGATACCGCCAGACTGATGCGCCTGAGCAGCCGCATCGTCTCACTGGAGATCGTCTGCCAGCCGGACAAGCTGATCTATGAGCCGGGCATGGTCTTCGATGGCACCGGCCTGCAGGTCAAGGCCCACTATGCCAACGGCAATGTCAAGGATGTGACCTCCTGGATCACCTACTCCCAGGAAAAGCTGAAACTTGAAGATACCGAGCTGACCATTTCGCTGGATCCCGACCGGCTGCTGGTGAAGGAAAACGCCGATGGCTACTGGAAATGGTACCACGATTTCGAGGGCGAGGCAGGCAAGGTCTACGATCTGCCCACAATTTCCGTCACACTGGATCTGCGCGCCGACCATGCGGACGATGATCATGACCACAAGTGTGATGCCTGCGAAATGGAAATGGGCGAGCACAAGGCCGCCGAAGGTTCCCATAACTGCGACTACTGCGGTAAGCCCGTCTCCGAGTGTGAGGACAAGGATAAAGACCATAAGTGCGATGTGTGCGATGCACCCATGGGCGAACACAAGGTAGCCGAAGGTTCCCACAACTGCGACTACTGCGGCCAGCCCGCTTCCGAGTGTGAGGACAAGGATAAAGACCATAAGTGCGACACCTGCGGCAACCCCATGGGCGAGCACAAGGCCGCCGAGGGTTCCCACAACTGCGACTACTGTGGCCAGCCCGCTTCCGAGTGCGAGGATGAGAACAAAGACCACGAATGTGACATCTGCGGCAACCCCATGGGCGAACACAAGGCCGCCGAGGGTTCTCATAACTGTGACTACTGCGGCCAGCCCGCTTCCGAGTGTGCGGACGAGAACAAAGACCACGAATGTGACACCTGCGGCAACCCCATGGGTGAACACAAGGCGGCCGAGGGCTCCCACAACTGCGACTACTGCGGCCAGCCCGCCTCCGAGTGTGCGGACGAGAACCGTGACCACAAGTGCGACACCTGCGATGCCGTCATGTCCGAATGCGCGGATGAAGACGGCGATCACAAGTGTGATATCTGCGGCAAGGACCTGAACGAAGACCCGGACGACGGAAAGGAAGACCCGGATGATGGAAACGAGAACCCCGGTGAGGGCGGCAATCCTCCCTCCGGCGATACAACACCCCTGCTGCTTCTGGCCCTGCTGCTGATCGGCTCTGCGGCGGCTGTGGTGCTGTCCCGGAAAAAGTTCAGCTTCTGATCACCGGTAGACGGAATGACAAGGCCATAAAACCATGAACGATTGCCCCGGCGGAACCCCGCCGGGGCAATTGGCCGGGGCGTGCGCCACGGCACCGAGCCACTGCGGGTCGGCTCTTTTTGCAAAATTCCGGGATATTTTGCAAATCAGCACTTGACAACTATGCCGTTCTATGCTAAAATCAACGGGCTGAACAGTTCAGTACGCAGCGACCTGCGGGTGTAGTTCAATGGTAGAACACCAGCCTTCCAAGCTGGATACGCGGGTCC
>CAYSJX010000009.1:0-27166 GCA_964431445.1 uncultured Oscillospiraceae bacterium
TTTCTTTTATTATACCACAAACAAAGGCGTATTGGAAGTTTTTTGACAGTCTGACACATCCACCGGCTTAGCCGGTGGATGTGTAATTTTAGATGGAGAAGGCCACGAGGGCGATTTGTTTGCCGGTTTTCCGGCTGAGCAGCTGTTCCAGCTCGGTGATGCGGGCCAGCGCTTCCGGGTCATCGCTCAGCTCGGCGTAGCGCACGGGGCTGTAGGCTACCAGCGCCACATCCCGGCCGGTCTTGGCCGAAAGCTCCTGCTCCAGCGCGGTGATGGATTCCAGCAGGTCCTGCCGTCCTGTCAAATCGGTGTAATTGTTCATTTTCTTACTCCTGCTCCTGTGTCTTGACCATTTCGTAGGTCACGCCGGCTTCCACCGGGGTGGCGTCCACACCTGTCTGGGCATAGGTGCCGTCGATGTAGAAGGCCCAGTAGGTCTTTTCCATATCCCAGTCAGCAGCGATGCCGTTGACGGTGGTGACGTACAGACCCCAGTCGCTGTCGTTACCGGCGATCAGCTCCAGCTCCACCAGCGCGGCGCCCACGGTGGTGGCGTTGGTGTGGATCTCAAACTTTGTCACGGTGCCGTCCAGATCCCTGGCGGTGAAGTAGAAAAGGGTCTCGCCCTCGCCCTTGACCGTGTAGGAAACGGTCTTGACGAAGCTGTAGGTAGCGCCCTCGGTCAGAGCGGTGGTGTCCACGCCGGTCTCGGCATAGGCCCCGTCAATGTAGAAGGCCCAGTAGGCATTCTCCGTGCCCCAGTCGGCGGTGATGCCGTTGACGGTGGTGACCATCAGGCCCCAGTCGCCGTTGTCGCCGGCGATCAGGCCCTCGGCCAGCAGCGCTTCGCCCACGGTGGCGGCGGAGCTGGTGTACTGGAAGGTATTCTCCGTGCCGTCCAGATCCTTCACGATGACGCTGAAGGAAACCTGCGCAGCGGTGGAAGGTGCCGGATTTTCAGGCTGTGTAGTGGGCGCAACGGTGGTGCCGGGAGGGGTCGTTCCGGCGGGAGGGGTGGTGCCGGTGGGGTTCTGGTTGCCGGTGCAGGCCGCCATGGACAGCGCCAGCATCAGCACCAGCAGCAGTGCGATCAGCTTTTTCATGTTCAATTTCTCCTTTTCGTTTCCGAAAACGCCACGAATGATCCTGGAGCGTTTTCTTTGGATTTTTACGGAACATCTGATAAAATCGGCAAACACCTCGCTACGCGGCCACAGACGATTGATTCAGATGTTCCCTGCATATACTAAAACCGCATGGACATGCCATGGGGATTTCAGTCAAAGACATACATGCCAAAAAAGGCCAGCAGGCCATCCCCGGGAGAATACTCCAGAGCGCAGCTTTCCGCCAGCTTCCGCACAAAAATGCAGTAGGCGGACATGCAGGAATACTGCAGCCGTGGGAACCGGCAGGGCTGCCCGGCTTTGCGGGCGCAGGGACTGCAAAGGGCGCAGCCGCTGGCTCCGACGATCAGGCCATCGTGCCCGGCCGCCCGCAGCCGTTCGATCAGCCGCAGCTGGGCACTGTTGTGGGCGGATTTGGCCTGCCGGATGGCAGGAAGATCCGTATAATCGGAAATATCCCAGATACTTTGCAGCACCAGCGCCCGGCGATGGGCCAGTATGCGCGATTTCATCTGCTCCGGGCTGCCGCAGTCCGGCGGGCAGGAATAGTTCACCCCATATTGGCCGCAGAGATTTTCTTCGCAATAGGGGCGGAAGGCCGGGTCGAATACGATTTGTGCCGGCTCAACCATGGCAGCGGCGGAGAAGCCCTCCTCCAACGCCAGAGCGATCATTTCCGCGTCAGTCATTTCTTTCCTCTTTTCCTGTGCCACAGAACGCTGCGGGGCTGCTCCCGGAAGGGCTATCTGCGCGGGGGGTGCGCAGCAACCGGGAGCAGCAAAAAGCCGCTGTACCCCCAAAAACGAGGGCACAGCGGCCGAATTCCCGCACAAAAGTCGCCGGAAGCCATACTTGCAGCTCCGACAAAGTCACCGTTTGAGCAGTTCTCCTGACTGGCGGATCAACAGCCCTGCGCGGCCTTCTCAGGTTTCCCCAATGACCGGCTTTCGCCCTGCGCAGGCCCTCCACGCTTACAGTGGCGGTACCGTTCGTGATTTGCACACGATTCTCTATTCTCCCACGGGGCTGTTACCACCGCCGCGGGCACTCAAACTGGTATTCACTTGCCCCTAGAATACCACCAACACCGCCGTTTGTCAAATAAAAAAACAGGATTGCAGTTTCCCGCAGAATGTGATAAAATAACCAAAACAGGCTTTTGCCCCATATTTTCAGGTCGCAGGTCATTGGGAACGGGTCAATCCCGACGGTACCAAGCCGCCGTAGACGGACAGATATGCCGCGTGATCTCATTGGCTCCGGCTGAGAAGAGACACGCACCACGGCGTCCGGAGTCGGAATACGGGCCTTCGACCGGCCATCGGGCTCTTGGGGGCTGCCCGGTGTGGCTGCCGCCGTTTCTCTTCGGGAAACGGCCGGTTCGCGATGCCCGCATTTTCCGCTCCCGCCCATGCGGGGGCGTTTTCTTTTGGAGGACACCATGGAGCGTGATGCCTTTTCCCGCTGCCATCCGGCCGTCAATTTCATATTTTTTCTGGGAGTGCTGGGCTTCGGCATGGTGATATTGCACCCGGCGTATCTCTGCGTGAGTGTGCTGTGCGCCCTGAGCTATCATCTGGCGCTGTACGGCATCAGGGGGTTAAAGCGGCTATTGGCGCTGCTGCCGGTGCTGTTGGCGGTGGCACTTCTCAATCCTCTGCTCAACACCACCGGGCAGACGGTGCTGCTGATGCTGTTTGGCCGCCCATACACCCTGGAAGCGCTGGTTTACGGCTGCGTGCTGGCGGGAATGTTTCTGAATGTGGCGCTGTGGTTCAGCTGCTTCGGTGCGGTGATGACCGGCGACAAGATCACCTCCCTTTTCGGCACACTGGCCCCGTCCCTTTCCCTGCTGCTGGTGATGATCTTCCGGCTGGTGCCGGAGCTGCTGCGCAAGGGGCGGCAAATTCTCGGTGCCCGCCGGGCCATCGGCAAGGGCTCCGCCGATCTCGACCGGGCGGAGGCTGCCACGATGCTGGGCTGTCTGACCGGGCTGGCGCTGGAGGGCGGTGTCGTCATGGCCGACTCCATGCGCAGCCGGGGCTACGGCTGCGCCCGGCGCAGCAGCTTCCGCATATACACCATGACCGGGCGGGATCTGGCGGTGCTGGCGGTGCAGTGCGTGCTGATCGCCGGGCTGATCATTACGCTGGCCCGGGGCGGAGCGGCGGCTGCCTTTACCCCCCGCTGGCAGGTGGCATCCCCGGGGGCCGGGCTGCTGCTTTATGGGCTTTACTGCCTGATTCCCACCGCATTTTATGTGAAGGAGGCCATAACATGGCATTTTTTGAGATCCGGGATCTGACCTTTTCCTACCCCACCTGCCCGACACCCGCGCTGGAGGGGATCCATATTTCGCTGCAGCAGGGCGAATATGTGGTGCTTTGCGGTGCCTCCGGCTCCGGCAAGACCACCCTGCTGCGCCATCTCAAGCCGGTGCTGACCCCTCATGGCCGCCGGGAGGGACAGGTGCTGCTGGACGGCGTACCGCTGAACTCCCTCAGCGCCCGGGATCAGGCCGCCCGCATCGGCTTCGTCATGCAAAATCCGGACGATCAGATCGTTACGGATAAGGTCTGGCACGAGCTGGCCTTCGGACTGGAAAGTCTGGGCTGCGAGCAGGCAACCATGCGGGCCCGTGTGGCGGAAATGGCCTGCTATTTCGGCATCCAGGACTGGTTCCACCGGGATGTCAGCCAGCTCTCCGGCGGGCAGAAGCAGCTGCTGAATCTGGCCTCCATCATGGCCATGCAGCCGCAGGTGCTGATCCTCGACGAGCCGACCAGCCAGCTTGACCCGCTGGCGGCATCGGATTTTCTCAATACCGTGCGCAAACTCAACCGGGAGCTGGGCACCACGGTGATCATTACCGAGCATCGGCTGGAGGACATTTTCCCCTATGCCGACCGGGCGGTGGTACTGGAAGGCGGCCGGGTGCTGGCCGATGGCGCGCCGGCGGAGATCGGACGGCGGCTGTGGGAGGAAAAAAGCCCCATGTTTGCCGCCATGCCCACCCCGGTGCGGGTGTTTTACGGTGTCAACGGCACCGGCGACAGTCCCCTGACGGTGCGTGACGGTCGCAGCTGGCTCAGCAACGCATTCCCCGCGGGAGCCGCCCACCCCGCGCTGCCCGCCCAGCCCCTGCCCCGGCCGCAGGAGGAAAACTGCGCGCTGGAGCTGAAAGAACTCTGGTTCCGCTACGAAAAAAACACCCCGGATGTTCTGCGGGGTGTCAGCGCGCAAATCCCCACCGGAAGCCTGCACGCCATTGTCGGCGGCAACGGTGCGGGAAAATCCACCCTGCTCAAGGCCATCTGCGGCATTTGCAGACCCTACCGGGGCCGGGTGCGGCTTTTCGGCAAAGCCGCGGACAAATACCGGCCGGGAGAACTGTTTTCCGGCTGCCTTGCCATGCTGCCGCAGGATCCCAGAAGCCTCTTTGTCGCCAAAACCGTGGCGCTGGAACTGGAGGAAATGTGTGACGATGCCGCCTTCCGGGACGAGATTGCCGCCCTTTGCGGCATCGAGAAGCTGTTGCAGCGCCATCCCTACGATCTGTCCGGCGGTGAACAGCAGCGGGCCGCTCTGGCCAAGGTACTGCTGACCCGGCCGAAGCTGCTGCTGCTGGACGAGCCCACCAAGGGCATCGACTGTTTCTTCAAGGAGCAGCTGGCGCAGCTGCTGCAACGGCTGAAGGCAGAGGGCATCACCATTGTGATGGTCTCCCACGATGTGGAGTTCTGCGCCCGCTATGCCGACGGGGTTTCCATGTTCTTTGACGGTCAGATTCTGACCACCGATACGCCCCGGCGCTTCTTCGGCAACAACAGCTTCTACACCACCGCCGCCAACCGCATGAGCCGCCATGTGTTTTCCATGGCCGTTACGGCGGAGGAGGTCATGGAGCTGTATCAGGAGAATATCCATGGCTGATTTCTATCTTTCCACCATCGACCCCAAAGCCCATCAGCTGGCCGAGTCCTTTGGCTTCGGGCTGGAGATTGCGGAATACTGCACTGCGTGGAATATGGACGAGCATTTTGCCGAAACCGATGCGCAGGTGCGGCAGAAACTGGCCCGGTGCCCCAGGGTGGTGCTGCACGCCCCCTTCAACGAGCTTTTCCCCTGCGCCATTGACCCCGAGGCCCGGCATCTGGCCGCCCGCCGCTACCGGCAGGCGCTGGCGCTGGCCCGGCACTACGGCGCGACAAAGGTGATCATCCACGGCGGCTTCCACCCCCGCATTTACTACCCCCAGTGGTACACGGAGCAGTCTATTGTGTTCTGGAAGGAGTTTTTGCAGGAGAATCCGGGAGTACAGATCGTGCTGGAAAATGTGCTGGAGGAGCAGCCGGAGCTGCTGCTGCAAATTGCCGAGGGGGTCAACAGTCCCCATCTGCGGCTGTGTCTGGATGTGGGGCATGTCAACGCCTACTCTCCCGTCCCGGCGGCGCAGTGGCTGGATGCGCTGGGGCCGTGGCTGGAACATTTTCATCTGCATAACAACGATGGCACATGGGACACCCACAGCCATCTGGCGCAGGGAACCGTTGCCATGGAGGAATTTCTTTCGCAGGCCCTTCGCCTGTGCCCGGCAGCCAGCTTCACCCTGGAGCTTGGCGACTGCGCCCCATCGGTGCGTTGGCTGCTGGAAATAATGGGAGGCATTTTATGACCGACGCACAGCTGCAAACTCTTCTGGCCGGAATTTCCCCGGCGGACAGCCATGCCATGGAGCTGGCACGGCAGCGGCAGGCGCAGCTTGCCAAGCCCCCCGGGTCGCTGGGGCAGCTGGAGGCGCTGTCCATCCGGATGGCCGGCATCACCGGCCATGTGTGCAACCGGATCGAAAAAAAGCACCTTCTGGTCTTTGCGGCGGACAACGGCGTGGTGGCGGAGGGGGTCTCCTGCTCTCCCCAGAGCGTAACCCGGTCGCAGGCCATCAATCTGACCCGGGCAAAAACCGGTGCCTCGGTGCTGTGCCGCCACTTTGGCTGCGGCATCACCGTGTGCGATGTGGGCATCTGCTGGGATGGCCCCCTGCCCGGTGTGCTGGACATGAAAATCCTGCCGGGCACGGGCAATATCGCCCAGGAGCCTGCCATGACCCGGCAGCAGGCCCTGCAGGCCATTTTTACCGGCTTCTCGCTGGCCAGTGAAACAAAAGCGGATGTGCTGGGCATCGGGGAAATGGGGATTGGAAACACCACCACCTCCTCCGCCGTGCTCAGTGTGCTGCTGGATGTGGCACCGGAGGCCGTCACCGGCCGGGGCGGCGGACTGACGGAGTCGGCCTTCCGGCTGAAAAAACAGGTCATCGCCCGGGCCATTGCCTGCAACAGGCCGAACCGGGATGATGTTGTGGACGTGCTGCATCGGGTGGGCGGGCTGGATCTTGCCGCCATGTGCGGTGCCTTTCTGGGTGCGGCGGCCACCCATCGTCCCGTTGTGATCGACGGGCTGATCTCCGCCGTGGCGGCGCTGTGCGCCGTGCGGCTGTGCCCCGCCGTCCGGGATTATCTCATTGGCAGCCACGCTTCCGTGGAGCCGGGCTATCATCTGGCCATGGAGGCACTGGGTCTGCAGCCCATGCTGCTGCTGGATATGCGGCTGGGCGAGGGCAGCGGCTGCCCGCTGGCCTTTGAAATTCTCGATGCCGCCTGCGCCGTGCTGCGGGATATGGTCACCTTTGACGAAGCAGGGATCGATGACGGCTATCTCGAGCCCATCCGGGCTGAAAGCCGCCTGCGCAGGGAGGAAAAGATATGACCGTCTTCATTTCCGGCGGTGCCAAAAACGGAAAATCCTCTCTTGCCCAGCGTCTGGCCCTTGCCCTGCCGGGAAAACACTACTATGTGGCCACCATGATCTCCACCGGGGCCGAGGATGACGAGCGCATCCGCCGCCACATTGAAGACCGGGCCGGTCTGGGCTTTGAGACGGTGGAATGCTTCCGAAGCATTTCCGATTGTCTGCAAAAGGCCGATCCGCAGGGGGTATTTCTGGTGGACAGTGTGACGGCCCTGATCCAGAATTCCCTCTTCCCGCCGGAAAACAACTACGAAATGGATCTTCCCGCCGCCCGGCGCTGCATCCGGGAGCTGGAAGACTTCGCCCGGCAGGCCCGGCACGCCGTGTTTGTCAGCGACTATATTTACAGCGATCTCCAATCCTTTTCCGAAAGCACCCTGTGCTACCGCCGGTGTCTGGCGGAGGCTGACCGCCGTCTGGCCGCCGTATGCGGCACGGTGATAGAGATGTGCGCAGGGCAGGCCCTGGTCTATCGCGCCGGGGATCCTGTGCCGGAGGGAGTTTTTCCATGAAAACCTGTTTTCACGCTCTGATCATGTGTCGCAGCATGTTCTGCGCCCTGCCCGCTCCCCAGCTGTGGGACGAGAAGGCCCGGGATAAAATGCTGCTGTTTCTGCCGCTGGTGGGTCTGGAACTGGGGGTGCTGTGGGAGCTGGCGCGGCTGGTGTGCTGCCTGCTGTGCTTTCCGGTGCCCATCCGGGCCCTGGTGCTGTGCGTCTTTCCCTTTCTGGTCACCGGCTTTATCCATCTCGACGGTTTCATGGATGTGACCGATGCCCTGCGCTCCTGGCGCAGTGTCCAGCGGCGGCAGGAGATTTTGAAGGATCCCCATGTGGGCAGCTTTGCCGTAATTGGCGTCGTGCTGCTGATTTTGAGCCAGTATGCCCTGTTCTGCTGCGCCGAACCGGCAGAATTTGCCTGGGTGCTGCTTCTGCTGCCTGCCGTGAGCCGGTGCTGTTCGGCGCTGGCTGTGACCTGTCTGCCCCCCATGCAGACCAGTCAGTACGCCGGGCAAAACCGCCCCGCCGCCCATATCGCGGTGCTGGCGACGCAGCTGGCAGTGCTGCTGGCAGCCGGATTTTTGCTGTGCGGCCGCAACGCGCTGGCTCTGCTGGGGTGTCTGGCGGGCTACGCGCTGGCGCTGCGCCGGGGATACCGTTCCCTGCAGGGCATGAACGGTGACATTGCCGGCTACGCCCTGACCATTGGAGAGCTTTGCGCCGTGGCGGTGCTGACACTGCTGACGGCGGGAATTGGAGGAGCAGGATGATTTTTCTGATTGGCGGTGCCTGTCAGGGCAAGCTGCAACATGCCGTGCAGACCTTCGGCCTGACCGATGCCGATGTATTTACCTGCGCCGGCCCGGAAATCGACTTTTCCCGGCGGTGCATTGACCATGTGGAGCTGCTGGCCCTGCATCGGTCTGACCCTGTGGAATATCTGGAGCAAAACCGTGCCCTGTGGCACAACAGCATCCTGATCATGGAGGATATTTTCTGCGGCGTGGTGCCCATGGGCGCGGAAAACCGGGCATGGCGGCAACGGGCCGGACGGCTTTCCCAGTACCTGAGCCGGGAGGCCGGACAGGTCAGCCGAATTTTCTGTGGACTGGAGCTGCGGCTGAAATGAGCATCTATCTGATCCGCCACGGGAAAACCGCGGCAAACGAGGCGCACCTGTACTGCGGCAGCACGGATCTCCCGCTGTCCGCGGGCGGCATTGCGGCTTTGCAGGATCTTTCCTATGCCGCCATCGCCCCCTCCCGCTTTGTCACCAGCGGTATGCGCCGCACGGACGAAACGCTGGCGCTGCTGTTCGGAACCGTCCCCTTCACGAAAGACAGCCGGTTCCGGGAGGTCAGCTTCGGCGCTTTTGAAATGTACAGCTACGAGCAGCTGAAAGACCGCCCCGATTATCAGCGCTGGCTGACCGGGGACAATGAAGCCAACACGCCCCCCGGCGGCGAGAGCGGCAACGCCATGACCGCACGGGTGATCGAAGCCTTCTCCACGCTGGAAGACGGCACGCTGGTGGTGACCCACGGCGGTGTGATCGCCGCCATCATGGCCCACCTTTTCCCGGAGGAAGGGAACAATCGCTACCAGTGGCAGCCTGCGTGCGGCTGCGGCTATGCCATCGACCCGGGGCGCTACCGCCCCATTCCCACAGAGAAGCTCTGAATAAGTCCTTTTTTCAGAGGTTCCTGTCCGGAAAATCAACACAAGGAGCGCAGTATCATGGATCAACAGCTTCTGGAGCTTGCCCGGGCGGAGGGATTTTACGCCGCGGTGATCTCCACCCGGGAGATACCGGTGGATCCGAAATTCCGGGCCTTCTGCGAGGAAAATCTATGCGGGCAGTACGGGGCCAACTATTCCTGCCCGCCGGACTGCGGCAGCCCCCGGCAGCTGCACCAACAGCTGCTGGAACAGGATCGGGCGCTGGTGATCTCCACCATCTGGGAGAACGTGGCCTTTGATGACAAAGCCGCCGTCGGCCACGCCAGAGCCACCCACAATGCCGCCGTGCTGCGGCTGATGGAGCGTATCCGGCAGGCGGGCTACAGCGGATTCTGCGCCGGGTACAACGGCTGCCCCCTGTGCCGGCGGTGCGGACGACTGGACAATCTGCCCTGCCCCCATCCCACGCAGCGCATCAGCTGCATGTCCGCCTACTGCATCGATGTGGCACAGCTGGCCCGGCTGTGCCGATTGGAATTTGGCTGGATCCCGGGCAAACTGTATCTGTTTGGCCTGATCGCCTGCCGGAAGGAGAATGTATGAAGCGTTTTACCTGTCTTTTTACCATACTTGCGCTGGCGCTGAGCCTGTGCCTCTGCGCCGGAGCGGCACAGGAGGATGCCATTTCCAATGCCTTTTCCCAGACAGCTGACTACCTGACCTCTCTGGGGGCACCGACCGCCGGTTCCGTGGGCGGTGAATGGATGGTGCTGGGGCTGGCCCGCAGCGGCCATACCATTGCGGATAGCTATTACGACAGTGCGCTGGCGCTGATTGCGGACAGCATCGACGAAAACGGCCGCCTGCACCCCACCAAATGCACCACTAACTGCCGCATGATCGTGGCCCTGACGGCCATTGGCCGGGATGCCACCGATGTGGGCGGCTACAACCTGATCGCCGGGCTGTCTGACCCCGCCTATGTGCGAAAGGTCGGCATCAGCGGCATCATCTGGACACTGATCGCGCTGGACTGCGGCGGCTACGAGGCCCCCGCCGGGCTGGAGCGGCAGGCTCTGGTGCAGGAGCTGCTGGACGGGCGCACCGCCGGCGGCTGGGCCGTATCCGGCCAGAACGCCGACCCGGACATAACCGCCATGGCATTGCAGGCGCTGGTGCCCTACCGGCAGCAAAAGGAAGTCCGCGATGCCATCGATGAGGCGCTGGCGACGCTCAGCACCATGCAGGACGGCACCGGCAATTTCCCCGGCCAGTATGGCACCAGCAGCGAATCGGTGGCGCAGGTGATCGTGGCGCTTTCCGCGCTGGGCATCGATGCCAACACGGACAGCCGTTTTGTCAAGGACGGTGTCTCCGCCATGGATGCGCTGCTGGGCTATCTGGCAGAGGGCGGTGGCTTCCGCCACATTGCCACGGGTATGCGCGACGGCATGGCCACGGAACAGGGCTTCTACGCCCTTACGGCTTACCGGCGGATGCAGGAGGGAAAGTCTCCCCTGTATGACATGGCCGCCGATGGGACTACCCCTCCGTCGGCCACCCAGCCCACCACCCCGCAGGCTCCGGCCCCGGCCGCGCCGGCTGAAAATTCGCCGTGGCTTTGGTGTGTCGCCGTGCTGGCCATCGGTGCCGTGCTGGCCCTTTTGTGCCTGCTGCTGCGCCGAAAACTGGGCCGCAGGCGTTTTTCCAACGCCATGATGGTGCTGCTCATCGCCCTGATCGCTTCGCTGGGCATCGGCTTTGCCCTGCAAATGCGCGCTGCGCAGCAGAGCCCCACCCTCGGCTCCCAGTATCGAATTACCCCCATTGCGGACAACCGACTGGTTACCTCTGCCGATGCGCAAAATCTTTGCACCATCACCGTGCGCTGTGACACGGTGCTTGGCAATCTTTCCCGGCTGGAACAGGCCAAGCTGCCCTATATCCCGGCGGACGGGGTGCTGCTGCCCACCATCACCGTGGAGTTCACCCCGGGAGAAAGCGTGTTCGATATTCTGCGCCGGGTCTGCGAGCAGGCGCAGCTTGCGCTGGAATACAGCTGGACACCGCTCTACGACAGCTATTATCTCGAGGGCATCGGCCACCTGTACGAATTTGACTGCGGCGCGGAGTCCGGCTGGATGTATCAGGTCAACGGTCATTTCCCCAACTACGGCTGTTCCGGCTATCAGGTGCAGCCCGGGGACGTGATTGAGTGGCGCTACACCTGCGTGGGACTGGGAACGGATCTGGGTGCCACCGGACTGGAGGGACAATCATGAAGAAAACCCATATTGCCACGGCATTGACGGTGCTGGTGCTACTTCCGCTGACGATCTTCTTCGGCAGCCGGATCCCGGGGCGGGGTTATTATCTGACCAGCACACTGGTGCTGCTGGAGGTGTTGCTGCCCTTCTTTCTGGCCTTTGAGGGGCGCAAGCCCCAGGCCCGGGAGCTGGTGGTCATCGCCGTGCTGTGCGCGCTGGCCGTTGTGGGGCGGGTGCTGATTCCCATCCCCCATTTCAAGGCCACCTTCGCCGTGATCATTCTCTCCGCCATCGCCTTTGGCCCGGAAAGCGGGTTTATGATCGGGGCGGTTTCGGCGCTGGTGAGCAACTTTTTCTTCGGGCAGGGTACCCACACCCCATGGCAGATGGTGGGCTACGGCATGGCCGGACTTCTTTCCGGCTTCGCTTTCCGCCGGGGCTGGTTCCGGCGCACCCCCCGCTCCATGGCCCTGTTCGGTGCCGTTTCGGTGATCGTGGTGGTGGGGCCGCTGCTGGACAGCCATTCCGTTTTCTCCCAGTTGACCGAAATCACATGGCAGAGCGCGGGAGCGGTGTATCTGGCGGGGCTCCCGGTGAATATTTCTCAGGCCATCGCCACCTACCTGACCATCCGCTTCCTCGGTGAACCGCTGCTGGAAAAGCTGGATCGGGTCAAGCTGCGCTACGGCATGACGGAGGACGGCCATGGGCTTTGAAGCTTGTCATCCGGCGGTCAACGCCATTTTCTTCGCCGCCGTCCTCGCCGCCGGGCTGTGCTTTTCCCACCCGGTGTTTCTGGCCATCGGCTTCTGCGCGGCCTTCGCCTACAGCTGCCGCCGCCGGGGAAGCCGGGCCCTGTGGCAAAATCTCTGCCTGCTGCCCTGCGCCGTGGTGTTCGCCCTGTGCTACGCCGGGACGCACCATTTCGGCATTACGGTGCTGCGCCAGAATTTTATCGGCAATCGGCTGACGGTCGAGTCGCTGGTGTACGGTCTGGCGCTGGGGCTGCGGCTGGCCACCGCTATCATGTGGCTGCGGTGCCTGCATGCGGTGTTCACGGCGGACAAGGTTGTCTACCTGCTCGGGAGGGTCAGTCCCGGGCTTTCCCTGTTTGTTTCCATCCTGCTTCGGATGGTGCCCCGCATCGGTGCCCAGGCCCGCCGCCTGCACACCGCCCGGCAGGGCCTCGGCCGGGGCTGCGGCAAAAATGCCACCGGCAGCCGCCTGAAGAATGCCCTGCGGATTTTTTCCATGATGATTTCCTGGACAATCGGCGCGCTTGCGACCGCCTCCGAGTCCATGCAGAGCAGGGGCAGCACCCTGCGGGGCAGGCGGGCCTTTTCCATCTACCGCTTCGATGGCAGAGACCGGGCCTTTGTGATCATCCTGTTCACCTGCCTGACCCTGACGGCCATGGCCGCACTGCTGGGCACAACCCGGATGATCTGCGATCCACGCATCATTGTTCCGCCGGTCACAGCAGCCCAGCTGCCGCTGTGCATGGGCTACAGCCTTGCGTGCCTGCTGCCGCTGCTGCTGGAGCTGGGAACAGATCTCGCCTTCTCCCACGCCGCCACCCGCACCCTCAACCGCCCCAAACCATAAAAATCCCCCCAACGCACCGCGCCAGAGGATTTTTTGCACATTGTACAAAGGCTACACTTCCATTTCCGCAGTGGAAAGCGTTTGGAGTTCCGGAAGAAACCGGGAGATTGCCACACCAGTGTGCGCACTGGTTCGCAATGACGCAATGACATGTAGATTTTTGTCGTGTCCATCCACATCGCGCAACTTAAAATACGAATGCCGGAGGCGGGGCCTCCGGCATTCGTATTTATCCCAGCTTGACTGTGCGGCAGAGGATCTTGTAGCCGAAGCGCATGAATTTGCCTCAGAAATTCCATGGCATCCAGCGCACCAGAACGGGGAGGGAGCGCTGGGCTTGCGGCGGCTCAGGGCGGCGATGGCCTCCTGCAGCTCCATGGCGAAGCCGTAATAGTTGATGGGCTTGAGAATGTAGGCCCGGGCATGGACGGAATAGCCATCGATGGCTCGCTGGGCCATATTGGTGATGAAGAGAATGATGACCTCGCTATCCTGCCGGCGGATCCGTTTGGCCGCCGCGATACCGTCCAGATTGGGCATCTGCACATCCAGCAGCAGAATGTCATACAGCGGCTGATAGTCAAAGGCCAACTGCATTCCGTCCCGGAACACGGTCACGGAAAAGGTTTCGCCGTATTCGCGCATGTAGCGGTTGAGATATTCCTGAATCTGGTCAATATACGCCTGATCGTCCTCCACAATGCCGACACGAACCATTCCCTCACCGCCCTTTTTCGCAGGATATTTTCAGTTTATCCCGAAAGACGCAAAATGTCAACAAATTCTTCCCACTCCGATTGGGCAGCCATCCCTGCGCATCGGCCCAAAAAATCATTGCGCCCCGGTATCACAGCATCGGGGCGCAATGACGGCTTTTACGGTAATGCGATTTACAGGGCTTATTTTCCTGCCTTTCGCAGGGTATGGGCGGCGAGGGCGCAGGCGGTGATGGCGACGGCATAGGGGATGGTGTAGAGCAGCGCCGTGGCGGCGGGGGCGCTGTAGCCTGCATAGCGGATGCCCCACTGCATGACGGCGTACTGATAGGCCACCACCGCACACATGACATTGCCCAGCAGAACGGCCAACAGTGAAAGAATATTACTGATTTTCTTCATGATTTTTTCCTCCTGTTTTGGGTTGTCTCACCATCAGCGCCACCCCGGACACGACGGCCGCCACGCACAGCAGCAGAAAAATGCCGTTTCCGTCGATGGTGATCATGGACGCTTCCCCCAGCCGGTCGGACACCTCGGGGCGCAGCAGGGAAAAAAGTCCCCATAGACTCATGGCGATAACACCGGCCACGCACAAAACAAGTCCCGCCATGTGCTTTTCTCCCGCGCGTTTGTCCGAAGGATGGGCCGTCTCTTCCCCGTCCTTCAGAAGATAATCCACGCTCACACCGAAATACGCGCTGAGGGCGAGCAGCTTTTCGCTTTCGGGAACTGCCGTTCCGGACTCCCACTTGGATATGGCCTGCCGGGACACATGCAGTTTTTCCGCCAGCTGCTCCTGCGACAGACCCTTCTTTTTGCGAAGGGTGTAGATTTTTTCCGGTAACACACCGATGCCTCCTTTCACCATGAGTCTACAGAAAAAACGCAAAAAAAGCCATACACGCCGGCTGTCAAATGGGCAACCGGCGGTTGCAATGCTGTACACAAACAGGCTCACCCCGGCCTTGGGGCGAGCCTGTCCTCTTTACGCCATCTCCAGCGGCAGCGCCTTGCCGCCCAGCAGATGAAAATGCAGATGCTGCACGCTCTGCCCCGCGTCCGGGCCGCAGTTGGAGATTACCCGGTAGCCGCCGGCCAGGCCCTCTGCCTTCGCGATTTCCGGAATGACCTGAAAAATATGGGCGATCAGGGCGCTGTTTTCCGCCGTGATGTCCTGCATGCCGGAAATGTGGGCTCTGGGAATCAGCAGGATGTGGGTTGGTGCCTGGGGCGCGATATCCCGGAAGGCCAGAATTTTGTCATCCTCATAGACGATGTTGGACGGGATCTGCCCCGCCGCGATTTTACAAAACAGACAATCGGACATAATTTTTCCTCCTACAGTCCAAAAATATGCAGTCCCAGCAGGCTGACGGCGGTCATGATCCCACCGGCCAGCACCACCCCCAGCGAAACGGAGGCCACCGTGGCCCGGAAGCCCATATCCAGAAAGCTGGCCCCCAGCGCACCCGTCCACGCACCGGTGCCGGGCAGGGGGATCCCCACGAAGATCATCAGCGCCGCAGCCAGGCCGCCACGACCGGTCTTTTTCACCAGCTTCTGCCCGGCCCTGCGGCCCTTTTCCAGAAAAAGGTGGCAGATTCTTCCGATGTACGCCTTCTTCGCGCCCCATGTCAGGAATTTCCGGGCAAAAAAGTAGATGAAGGGCACCGGAATCATATTGCCCACGGCGCACACGGCGATGGCCGGGATGGTGGGCAGTCCCAAACCAAGGGCGATGGGAATGGCACCCCGCAGCTCGATCAGCGGCACCATGGAAATGAGAAAAACGGTCAGGTATTTGGCCAGCATAGCTCCTCCAGCGGTAACATTTGTCCCTATTGTAGCACAGTTTTTTTTCGTTTTCAACCGAATTTCCATTGACAATGCTTAAGATTTGGTTATAATGAGGGCAGATCGCAAACAACCTCGTCTTCGGGGAGCCGGATGCGTCCGGCTGAGAGTGGGAGTGGCAGCCCAGACCCGTGAACCTGATACGGCTCGTACCGTCGTAGGAAAAGATGAACATATGGGATTTTTCCAAAATCGCATTGCACATCTTGGGCGGATTGCAATGCGATACTTTTTTATTTTGGAGGCATCCTTATGTCCAAATCATCCGTTTCTCATCTGCGAACCCGGGCCCTTTGCGAGGGGGCCGTATTTCTGGCAATGGCCGTGGTGCTGAATTTTCTGTCCGGCCTGATCTTCGCCAGCCTGCCCCAGGGCGGCAGCGTGACCCTTGCCATGCTGCCGCTGCTGCTGTACATCCACCGGTGGGGCGCCGGCCGGGGTCTGCTGCTGGGCTTTGCCTACGGTCTTCTGGAGCTGCTGCTGAGCGGCGGCTACGCCTGGGGCTGGCAGTCCATGGTACTGGATTATCTGGCCGCCTACACGGCGCTGGGTCTGGGCGGCTTTTTCCGGGGCCGGGCGTGGGGCATTTTCCCCTGCGTTGGCCTCGGGTGTCTGGCCCGCTTTCTGGTACACCACATCAGCGGCCTGACGCTGTACCGCATCGCCGTGCCTACGGCGGTGGCCGGTCTTGAAAAGCTGGGGGCGATTGCAGACCCCAACCTGTATTCCCTGCTGTATAACGGGGTGTACATGCTGCCCAACACGGTCATTGCCCTCGTGCTGGCGGCACTGCTGTATGCGCCGCTGAAAAAGCATCTGTCCGGCAGCGACCTGCACTGAGCGCCGGGAGAAACTATTGACTTTGCCGGAAAAAAAGGGTATAGTTTAGATATATCCAACTTTTCTGGAGGTTTTTTATGGACAATCGCACCTGCCTCGGCGTGGAATTCGGTTCCACCCGGATCAAAGCCGTCACCATCGATGAAAACCACCGGCCGGTGTCCTCCGGCGACTTTACATGGCAGTCCCGCTTTGAAAACGGGATCTGGACCTATGACCTTTCCGATGCGTGGGAGGGGCTGAAAACCGCCCTGCGGGCGCTGGATGGTCGGGAAAGCATCGCCGCCATGGGTCTTTCCGGCATGATGCACGGCTACCTCGCCTTCGACAAGGACTGGAATCTGCTGGTGCCCTTCCGCACATGGCAGAACACCATCACCGCGCAGGCCGCCGCCGAGCTGACGCAGGCGTTCCATTTCAACATTCCCCAGCGCTGGACGATCGCCCACCTGTATCAGGCGATCCTCAATGGGGAGGAGCATGTGGACAGAATCGCCCATGTGACCTCTCTGGCCGGTTACATCCACTACCGGCTCACCGGTGTTAACGCGCTGGGCATCGGGGAATGCTCCGGCATGTTCCCCGTGGACAGCGAGACCAACTGCTACAATGATGAAATGCTGGAAATTTTCAACCGTCTGGTGGCTGACCGGCACCTGCCGTGGCGCCTGACGGATGTGCTGCCGGGGGTGCTGCTGGCAGGCGACAACGCCGGCAGCCTGACACAGGAGGGCTCCGCCCTGCTGGACGGTCTGCTCCCCGCCGGAATTCCCTTCGCCCCGGTGGAGGGTGACGCGGGCACCGGCATGGTGGCCACCAATGCCATTGCCGAGCGCACGGGCAACGTCTCCGCCGGCACCTCCATTTTCTCCATGGTGGTTCTGGAGCGGCCGCTGGCCAATGTTTACGAGGAGATCGACCTTGTCACCACCCCCGCGGGCAAGGCCGTGGCCATGGTACACGGCAACAACTGCACCAACGACTCCAACGCTTGGGTCAGCCTCCTGCGGGAAGCAGCCCAGCTGCTGGGAGCCGACCCCACCACGGGAGAGGTCTACACCCGGCTATATCAGAAGGCGCTGGAGGGCGAGCCGGACTGCGGCGGTGTGCTGGTGTGCAACTACATGGCCGGTGAGGGTGTGACCCATCTGGACGAGGGCCGCCCCATGGTGGTGCGCCAGCCCGGTGCCCGCTTCACACTGGCCAATTTCTTCCGCGCCACCCTGTATGCCACCATGTCCACTCTGAAGCTGGGCATGGATATTCTGGCACAGGAGCATGTGACGGTGGACAGCCTGACCGGCCACGGCGGTCTGTTCAAAACGCCGCTGGTGGGACAGAAGTTTATGGCCGCCGCCTGCGCCAGCCCTGTCACCTGCATGGAGACCGCCGGAGAGGGCGGGCCCTACGGCATGGCCCTGCTGGCCGCTTTCCTGCTGCGCCGGGAAAAGGGCGAAACGCTGGAGCATTATCTGGCCGAAAAGGTGTTCCGTGATACCGTCAGCACCACCGTGGAACCGGACGCGGAGACGGTGGAGGGCTTCGAGCGCTATATTCGTCAGTTCCGTGCCCTGCTGGAAGTGGAGCGCACAGCAGTCTCCGTGCTGTAAGGAGGGCGCTTATGCTGGAAGAACTGAAAAAAATCGTATGCGATGCCAATCTGGAGCTGCCCCGCTACGGCCTTGTGACCTTCACATGGGGCAATGTCTCCGCCATCGACCGGGAGACGGGGCTTGTGGTCATCAAGCCATCTGGCGTGGCCTACGACGGCATGAAACCGGAGGATATGGTGGTGGTTGACCTGCAGGGGCAGGTGGTGGAGGGGAACTATCGCCCCTCCTCTGACACCCCCACCCATGTGGCACTGTACCGGGCGTTCCCGGCGCTGGGCGGCATCGTCCACACCCATTCCCGGTGGGCGACCACCTTTGCACAGGCCCGGCGGGATATCCCCGCACTGGGCACCACCCACGGCGATTATTTCTATGGTGCCATTCCCTGCACACCGCTGATGACCCCCGGGCAGATCGCGGGGGAATATGAGCTGGAAACCGGCAACGTGATCATCGACACCTTCCGCAACCGGCAGATCGATCCTGAGCAGGTGCCCGCCGTGCTGGTGGCCTCCCATGGCCCCTTTGCATGGGGTGCCACGGCGGCGGAGGCCGTCCACAATGCGGTGGTGCTGGAAGAGGTTGCCTGCATGGCGCTGCATGCCATGCAGCTGACACCGGATCTTGCGCCCATGCAGCAGGAGCTGCTGGATCGGCATTACCTGCGCAAGCACGGAAAAAACGCCTATTACGGGCAAAAATAAGGAGGAAACACCATGATCAAGGGCTTTAAGATGAAGCTGTATCCCGGCATGGAAGCCGAGTACGAAAAGCGGCACAACGAGCTGTGGCCGGAAATGCAGGACACGATCCACAGCCACGGCGGCAAGAACTATTCCATTTTCCTCGATCGGGAGACCCTGACCCTCTTTGGCTACATCGAAATTGAAGATCCCCAGCTCTGGGCGGCAGGAGCCGACACGGCCATCAACCGCAAATGGTGGGACTTCATGGCCGATATCATGGAGACCAACCCCGATAACAGCCCCGTCTCCATCGATCTGGCCCCCGTGTTCCATCTGGACTGACCCCTCAACCGGCGTGGCCAATCCCCCGGATAGAAGTACAATCCCCCTGTTCTTCCAACAGCCCGGAAGAACGGGGGGATTGCCACACCAGCGTGCGCGCTGGTTCGCAATGACAGTTCTATTTTTGTGCCGCGCACTGGTTCACAATGACATGTATCTTTTGCCGCTCCTACAATGGCCGGGTGGAAAATCCGGAAAATTGCCCTTTAGGCTTGCGGTGTTTGCAGGCGCAGGCACAGGCGCAGGACGTTTTTCGCACAGCGCTGGGCTTCTCCGAGGGTGATGCCGTCCTCGCTGAGGTAGGATTTTTCCAGCGAGCCGTCCCCGCTGCTTTCCCCGAAGCGCCGTCCGCCGGGCATCAGCACATCCACCTGCGCGCGGATACGGTAGGCATCGTTGCGAACCTGCGGGAAATCGGGATCCGTGGCAGGCTGCATCCACCAGTCTGTGATCACAAGGCCGTCATAGCCCCATTCACCCCGCAGCACATTGGTCACCAGATCGTACTGATAGTGTCCCCATGCACCGTTGATCTTGTTATAGGAGGTCATGATGGTCTCCGGCCGGCTCTCCCGCACGCAGATTTCAAAGCCGCGCAGGTAAATTTCCCGCAGGGCCCGCTCCGACAGAGCCGAATTGTTGCGATTGCGGTTGAACTCCTGATTGTTGCATGCAAAATGCTTGGGGCAGGCGCTGCGCCCCGGCGTGTGCTGCACGCCCCGCACCATGGCGGCGGCCATACGGCCGGTGAGCAGCGGATCCTCGGAAAAATACTCAAAATTCCGGCCGCAAAGGGGATCGCGGTGGATATTCATGCCCGGCCCCAGCAGGATATGTACCCCAAGGCGGGCCATTTCCTGCCCCAGCAGGGTGCCAATCTGCTCCACCAGCGCCGGATCCCAGCAGCATGCCAGCGCCGTGCCGCAGGGCAGCAGCGAAGCGTCATGGGCCAGCCGAAGCCCGGCAGGGCCGTCCGAAGTGACAATGACCGGCACACCCAGCGAGCGCAGCTGTTCCGTGGTGCCGCCGAGAATGCCCGCGTTTCCAGCGGGGCCGAAGGGATCGTCCATCAGCCCGCCGCCCCGGGTCAGAGCATCCAGCTGGCGAACATCCAGCTGGGAGACAAATTCATCCAGCGTTGCCTTTCCCTGACAGACATCCTGAAAATGGATGTCCCGGGGACCAATGACTGTGACAGAGGCGGGCAAATGGGAGCGGATGTCTCTCTCCCTGTCCCGGGAAAAGGCGGGCACAGGGGCATAATCCGGCACAGCGGCACCGTCCGCCGTGAATTTGGGACGCAGGCGGCGAAGCCCCGGGTTGGGACAGGCCTGATGGGACAGCCGTTCCACGATCCGCAGCCGGGGATTTTCCCAGCTGCCCACGATCTGCGCGCTGCGCACATCGCTTCCGACATAGAGCTGATACTGCCCCGGCTCCAGCACATAGCAGGCATCCGCGCCGGTGATACCCGCATCATCGAAGGATGCAAATTGGGCCGGATCCAGCCGGAATTCCAGCCGGCTCTGCTCCCCGGGGGCCAGCTCAGGCGTTCTGCGGAAGTCCACCAGCGCCCGCAGGGGCTTGCCCAGCTTTCCCTGCGGCGGGTTTACATAAATCTGCACCACCTCAGCGCCTGCCCGGCTGCCGGTGTTGGTCACGGTCACATCCACCACGCATTGCCCCGCTTCCTCGCGCAGGGCCGCTTCCAGCCGGAAGGTGGTATAGCTCAGGCCGAAGCCGAAGGGGTAGAGCACCTTGCTGCGCAGGAATGTTTCAAAATAGCGGTATCCAACGTAAATATCCTCTTCATAGCGGGTTTCATTGCGCTGGCCGAAGAGGTTAAAGCTGGGGTAATCCCGATAGCGCAGGGCGATGGTATCCGCCAGCTTGCCACTGGGGCACACGTCGCCGTAGAGCACGTCGATCAGGGCGTTGCCCGCCTCCATGCCGCCGTGGAAGGCATACAGCAGGGCGCTGATGCGGCTGCCGTAGCGCTTTGTCCACTGCATATCCAGAATGCCCCCCGCCTGTATCACCACCACCGTGTGATCAAAGGCCGCCGTGACCCGATCAAGCAGGGAAAGCTCCTCATCGGTCAGATAATACCAGCCCTTTTTCAGGCGGTTGTCCATGCTCTCGCCGGTGGCACGGCCCAGCATCACCACAGCGCAGCGGCTGTTCCGGGCGGCACGGAGCAGCTGCTGCTCCGAAATAGGCATCTCCTCCAGATGGGACGGCCATGCACCCCAGGCAGCCTTGTCCAGCGCATAGGCCGCACACCAGCTGCGGTAGCTGCCGGCCAGCTCCCGGTCAAAGCGGATGTCGCCCCGCCGCTCCAGCGCCTCCAGGGGGCTGACCTTGCCGGGGGCATTCACATCTCCGCCGGAGCCGTAGCCCACGAAGAAGCAATCCTGCTGGCTCCGGCCGAAGAAGGCCGTCTGCTCCTGCCGGGAGAGTGGGAGGGTGCCGTCATTTTTCAGCAGAACAATTCCCTGCCCTGCCGCACGGCGGCACAGCGCGATCATGGCATCGTTATGCAGCAGTTCGCCCTGCGACGCGCGGCCCAGCTCCTGCGCCAGCGGATCCGGCTTTTTCAGCAGCTGCCCGATTTTTTCTTTCAAGCTCATGGTCATACCTCTTTCTCGATTGCCAGCCCGCAGCAGACAACCGCATCATTTCTACCACAAGTATAAAATCCCAAAGCCCCGTTGTCAAGGAAAACTCTTTATTTCGGCCCTCGGGTCTGGGCCTGTTCCGCTTGTATGTTTTTACAATGCAGCGTTTTTTCAAGGAGGAATTTTCTCACAGATTGGCAATGGAATTGGCAAAAAGAATGTGCTATACTGAAAACGGATTGATGCTCAGTCCGCAGATCACTGGCAGTACAAAATACAGGCAGCACCGCGCAATGCGTCTTTGGCATACGGCGGATCTCCCCGCCGGAAACACGTTACTTTTTCCCACCGCATCCCGTTTATGCCCCGAAAAAGTGCTTCTTTCGCCGGAAAGATCCTATCTTGTGCCTTTGCCGCGTTGCGCGGTGCTGTCCACAGAAAAGGAGTATGACAAACCATGGAAAAGCTTTTTAAGCTCAAAGAGAACGGCACCACCGTTTCCACGGAAATCGTTGCCGGTCTGACCACCTTCTTCGCAATGTCCTACATCATCATTGTCAACCCCAGCATTCTTTCCCAGTCCGGCATGGAGTGGGGCGCAGTGTTCCTTGCAACCATCATTTCCTCCATCATTGGCACACTGGTCATGGGACTGGTGGCAAACGTCCCCTACGCGCAGGCTCCCGGCATGGGTCTGAACGCATTCTTTGTGTACACGGTCTGCTTCACCCTGCATTTTTCATGGCAGCAGGCCCTGTCCATGGTTTTCATCTGCGGCGTTCTGAACATCTTCATTACCGTCACCAAAATCCGCAAGTACATCATCAAGGCCATCCCGCTGAGCCTGCAGCACGCCATCGGCGGCGGCATCGGCATTTTTGTGGCCTACATCGGTTTTTTGAACGTGGGCTTTATTGATTTCAGCGGCGGTGTGCCCGCAATGGCCACCCTCAACCAGCCCTCGCTTTGGGTGTTCCTGATCGGTCTGGCGCTGACCATCATCCTGCTGGCGTTGAAGGTCAAGGGCGCAATTCTGATTTCCATCATCGCCACCACCCTGATCGGCATCCCCTTTGGCGTCACCCAGACCAGCGAGACCGTCAGCTTCACGGAGGCCTGCGCGGCGCTGCCCACCACCTTCCTCGCCATTTTCAAAGAGGGCGGCATCACAAGCCTGTTCACAGACCTGACGAAGCTGCCCATGGTGCTGATCACCATTTTCTCCTTCAGCATTTCCGACACCTTTGACACCATCGGCACCTTCATCGGCACCGGCCGCCGCAGCGGTATCTTCAGCGCAGAGGACGAGCAGATGATGGAATCGAGCAACGGCTTCAAGTCCAGACTGGACAAGGCTCTGTTCGCGGATGCCACCGCCACCTCCATCGGCGCTCTGCTGGGCACCTCCAACACCACCACCTTCGTCGAGAGCGCGGCAGGCATCGGCGCGGGCGGACGCACCGGCCTGACCTCCGTGGTTGTGGCGATCTGCTTTGCCCTGTCGGCATTTCTGGCCAGCTTCGTCAGCGCGGTTCCCTTCGCCGCCACCGCCCCCGCGCTGGTGTCCGTGGGCATTATGATGGTTTCCTCCTTCAAGGACATTGACTGGAGCGATTTCAACGAGGCCGTGCCCGCCTTCTTCGCCGGCATTTTCATGGCGCTGTGCTACAGCATTTCCTACGGAATTGCCGCAGGTTTTGTCTTCTACTGCATCATCAAGGTCTGCACCGGCAAGGCCAAGCAGATCCACCCCATTCTCTGGGTCTGCACCGGCCTGTTCGTCCTGAACTTCATCCTGCTGGCGCTGCTGTAAAATAACGCGCCCGCGGCGCTGAAACCCGCGTGGCAATTGCGGCAAAAAAGAAGTGTCATTGCGAACCAGTGCGCAATCGTGTAAAAAAACGTGTCATTGCGAACCAGTGCGCACACTGGTGTGGCAATCCCCCGGTTCTTCCTGTCGGAAAAACCGGGGGATTCTGTTCTATCTTGGGTCTATATGTCTGCTACGATTTCTCTTTGATAGTCAGCAGAAGCATGACTTCAGCTGCGTAGCAGTTTCATCCGGCAGGGTATCCGCATGCGTCTGATACCATGCCCGCATTTCTTCTTTCTGTTCCTGCGATGCCTTCTCCATTATTTCCAAAAAATACGCCCCGCAGTTGCTGAACAGACGATCCTTCTCATGGTACGCATCTTCCATGGGTATTTCTGCCATGGTTTCGCACACAGTCCATGTCAGGTTGAATGCATCCATGATCGTACCGATTTCCAGCAGCAGCGGAATCATTGTATCCAGCAGATACTGCGCTTCCCACAGGAGAGCCTCCACCTCGCCTTGATCCACATATCCTCTAAGATTCATTCCTTCCATTGCATACTGCTGCAAGTCTGCCTTCCAGTTGTTGATCTGGCCCTGCGGCAGATGTCCCAGATAGCGGATCGTCAGTTCCAGTCGCAGCTGCCCGTTCTTCTCTGCCTGCTCCACCAGTTTTGTGCGAACCATTTTTTCCGGAAGTGTGGCAATGGCATCACGCCATTGCTCCGGAATTTCCACGCGCTCTACCAGTTGAATCGGTGGTGCGGGGTCCTCATCAGTAAACGTATATTCTCCCGCCTCAATCTCAAACAGCAGCGCAGCCATATGCTTGCAGTTTGCCTGCATTGCATAAGGGCAGGTGCATTGCAACCACTGCGGCACCCCCTCCGGAAGCTCCGCCTCCGTAGTGTACGCTTCCGTTCCGATGACCGTGGCCTGCACCCGGTTGCCCATCTGGCGTATCTGTGTCACTCGTCCCGCTTCATAATACGCTTTTCCTCTTGCCAAAATCAGCGGTGAAAACTCCATTTCCCATGCGAACTGCACCATTTTGCCCCCTCTACGCAAAGTTTACCGCCACGGTTTCACTTTTCCAACGTTCAGATGCGGGCTACGCCGGAGGCGCGGGCGGCTTCGGCTACCGCCTTGGCCACAGCGGGGGCGACCCGCTTGTCGAAGGCGGAGGGGATGATGTAGTCCGCGCTCAGCTCATTCTCCGGGATCAAACCGGCGATCGCCATGGCGGCGGCCATCTTCATTTCCTCGTTGATATCGCTGGCGCGCACGTCAAAGGTGCCACGGAAAATGCCGGGGAATGCCAGAACATTGTTGATCTGGTTGGGATAATCGCTGCGGCCCGTGGATACCACGGCTGCGCCGCCGGCCTTCGCGTCCTCCGGGAAAATCTCCGGTGTCGGGTTAGCGCAGGCGAATACAATGGCATCCCGGTTCATGCTTCTGACCATTTCGGTGGTCAGGGTGCCGGGCGCGGATACGCCGATGAACACATCCGCCCCCCGGATCACATCCCGGAGGCTGCCACGCTCGCCGCCGCGGTTGGTCAGCTGGGCCATTTCCTCCTTGATCCAGTTCAGATTCTCCCGCCCGGCGTAGATCGCGCCGCTGCGGTCTGTCATGACGATATTCTCAAATCCCGCGCTCAGCAGCAACCGCACAATGGAAATCGCTGCCGCGCCCGCACCGGAAGTGACGATCTTCACCTGCTCCCGGCGCTTGCCAACAACCTTCAATGCGTTCGTCAGTCCCGCCAGTGTGACCACCGCCGTGCCATGCTGATCGTCATGGAAAATGGGGATGTCGCACCGCTGCTTGAGCTTGCGCTCAATTTCAAAGCAGCGGGGTGCGGAAATATCTTCCAGATTGACGCCGCCGAAGGAACCTGCCAGCAGGGCGATGGTGTTGACGATCTCGTCCACATCCTTGCTGCGGATGCACAGAGGGAACGCGTCCACGCCGCCGAAGGCCTTGAACAGCAGGCATTTGCCCTCCATCACCGGCATGCCCGCTTCCGGGCCGATGTCACCCAGACCCAGAACGGCGCTTCCGTCCGTGACCACGGCGCACAGGTTGTGGCGGCGGGTCAGGTCATAGGATTTGTTGACATCCTTCTGAATTTCCAGACAGGGCTGGGCAACGCCGGGGGTGTAGGCCAGCGAAAGATCGTCCTTCGTCTCCACCGGAGCAGTGGCCACGACCTCAATTTTTCCCTTCCACTGCGCGTGCAGGCGCAGGGATTCTTCTGCATAATTCACGGATTATTCCTCCTTGGTATGTTCATGTGCAGCGAAAAAACAAACTTTTCAGCAGAAATTATACCATGTTCGCACAATCATGTCAATGCCGGGCCGCAACTGCGCAACAATTCAAATGCACCGCCGCAAGATTTTCCCTGCCGCCTCCTACCATGGGTGCCCGGAACGGGTGACATGGGGCGTCAGGGATGCCGCCCCCACGGTGCGTTGTCTAACCCGGTGCAAAAGGGCCGATGTGCCTCAATCGGCCCTACAGAGCGCTCAAAAAGATCACGTCATTGCGAACCAGTGCGCACACTGGTGTGGCAATCCCCCTGTCCTTCCGGGCTGCCGGAAAAACGGGGGATTGTACATCTAACCTGGGGATTGCCACGTCGGCTTCGCCTCCTCGCAATGACGGCTGGGGTTTGGTGTGGCAATCCCCCCGTTCTTCCGGGTGGCCCGGAAAAACGGGGGGACATTTTATGTCTTGCGGACGAATTTTTCTCTGCACTTGGGGCAGGTGATGGCGATTTTGCCTTTGCCCTTGGGAACCCGCACCTGCTGGCGGCATTTGGGGCAGGCGAAATAGCGATGGTCACGGTCTTTCGTGCGGCCCAGCAGATTCAGAAACCGCCGGTTCTCCCGATACCGCCGGTAGGTCTGCCGGGAGAAGGAGCGATACAGCGCCCAGATCATACACCCGTAGGCCAGCAGCCACAAAACGGTTCCGATCCACCCCTCGAAAAACAGGGACACCAACAGGGCGATGACACCCGTCCACAATATCACGGAATTGAGCTGATCGGTGCCGTAGCGCCCAGCCATGAAGCGCCGCAGCCCAGTTTTCATTTTTTCTCCCAGCCGGCGCAGCCGACTGCTGAAATTCTGCATATCTGATCACCTTGATGGATAGTTTTGTCCTTATTATATCGCACATTTTCCGCTTTTCAACCGTATTGTGTCAATGTTTACGGATTGTTTAAGATTATCGAAGGGAAAACACGGAAAAAAACCGTTTTTTGCTTCCCAATCGCGCAGATTTTTGTTGCAATCGGGCGACAATGGTGCTATATTATTCAGTTGTGAGCCAATCAATATCAGAAGGAGACAGCCCTATGGTTTCTCAGAAAAACATTCGTAACATCGCCATCATCGCCCACGTGGATCACGGTAAAACCACACTGGTGGATGAAATGCTGAAGCAGGGCGGCATTTATCGTGAAAATCAGGCCACGCAGGACCGGGTCATGGACTCCGGCGATTTGGAGCGGGAGCGTGGCATTACCATCCTGGCCAAGAACACCTCCGTTCACTACCGGGATTACAAAATCAACATTGTGGACACCCCCGGTCACGCCGATTTCGGCGGCGAAGTGGAGCGTATCCTGAAAATGGTCAACGGCGTCATCCTGCTGGTGGACGCTGCCGAGGGC